>JAVVUJ010000009.1:0-28216 GCA_036653195.1 Anaerovorax sp.
CACGGTGGTGTGAGAGGTCGGCTACTCAACTAATGGGTAGCCTCCTACTCGATTGATATTTTTATGCGTGTTCATGCTCATGGCAAATAGAACCGGTGGATTTAAGTGCCCCGTTTAAATATTGGGTTACAGCGTCTTTTGCATCGCCATGAACGCCGACAATGACTTGGATATTGCGTTCATTAAAAATTTCCACTGCACCGCCGCCCATGCCGCCTGCAATGATGACTTCCACCCCCATATCGCCAAGAAAGTTGGGTAAAAATCCCGGTTTATGACCGGGATTTTGTATGCTCTGGGTAGAGAGAATCTGTCCCTTTTCCGTTTCATAGATATTAAAATTTTCACAGTGGCCAAAGTGCCCTGCTACACTGGTATTCATACTTGCTACAGCAATTTTCATAATGAGATTCCTTTCTATTGGGCTTACGCCACCAAGTGATGGTTGTTGGAAACCTATTTTAGCGTTCCAACAACTTTTGTGTGTTTTTGCAGACTTCCAAAAGTGCCATGGTTGCTGGGCAGGTTACTTGTGCCAAGCTATGTCCGGCGTTCATTGCTTTTGAGGCCTGTTTGTCGTAGGGAATGCACCCTACAAAGGGGATGTTATGTGCTTCACAGAACTGTTCAATGGTTTTTGTGTTTTCCATGGAAGCATCATATTTGTTAATGCAAACCGCTGCTTTTGTCCCAAAGATTTCCACGGTTTTCAAAATACGTGTCATGTCGCTCATGCCTGAAAGCGAGGGCTCTGCAACGATGAGTACTAGGTCTACCCCACTGATAGAGGCAATAACGGGGCAACCGATGCCGGGGGAACCGTCAATAATTGCAATTTCAGATTCCACCTTTGATGCCGCCTCCGGTTGGAATTGGTGAAAGAGAGCCGTCTTTACTTCTGTAACCAACTTCCCGGAGTTTCCTCGTCCCATTTTCAGCTTTGCCGTGGAAAAAACACGTTGGCTGTGAAACAGCAGTTGCGTTCCCGCAATATCGTCATGGAGTGTGATGGCATGTTCAGGGCAGACTTGCAGACAGACGCCGCAGCCTTCGCAGGCATATTCGTTTATTTTGTAGCCATCCGCTGTCTGTGTGACGGCATCAAATCGACAATGGGTCAGGCAGGCACCGCAGTTTTTGCATTTGATAGGGTTGATTGCGGATTTTTGTGCACCTAGGTACTCTTTTTTCCTAGGCTTTGCTGTTTCGCCTGCAACAAGGTGCAGATTGGGTGCATCCACATCGCAGTCGGCAAAGGCACGGGCATTGAGAAAGTCGATGAAAGCGGCAGTAAGGGTGGTTTTACCCGTACCGCCTTTTCCGCTGAGAATCAACAGCTTTTTCATAAGGACACCTCCTTCAGAACTGACGAGAGAAGACCGGAAAACAGTTCTTTCATGTCTTGATCTTTTCGGACAGCGATTTCTCCCTTGGCACTCAAACTTGCCAGATGACCATTGTAGGGAATATGGCACAACACATTTAGGTTGTGTTGAATGCAGAAAGTATCCAGTGGTGCATAGGCATCTTCTTCTTTGTTGATGAGTACACCGCAGTTTTTTTTCAAAAGGTGAACCAACTCATAGACCATTTGGAAATTATGGAAACCAAAGGCAGTGGGCTCTGCCACAAGGAGACAATAATCGGCGTTTTGTATGCTTTCCATCACAGAACAGGCACTACCCGGCGGACAGTCAATAATCGTGAGTTCTTCAGCGGTACAAGGCTGAGATAAGGCGCTTTTAATAACGGGTATGCCGGAGGCTTCACCTACATTCATAATGCCTGTGACAACGTGTACAGAATCCCGTTCACCCCACTCTATCATACCTATATTTTTTTGAACTTCCGTTATAGCATGAGTGGGGCAAACCAGCGCACAACCACCGCAGGAATGGCAGACCTCAGTAAACAACAAAGGGGTATCCTTTATAAATGCCAGGGCATTGAAACGGCAAAAGTCCACGCATTTACGGCAGCCATTGCATTTTTTTTCATCGAAGGCGGGAAGGCGTGTGGCAACGGGTTTGGTCTGTGTATTTTCCGGATTGAAAAACAATCTTCCGTTTGGTGCCTCCACATCGCAGTCAATATAGGTGGCCTTTTCTGCAACCCATGCTAGGTTGACGGCAACAAAGGTCTTGCCTGTGCCACCTTTTCCGCTGAGAACCGCAATTCTCATTGTTCACCGTGAAAGCCGGCATGAAATTGTGTCATAATAGGAAGTTCTCCCTTTTCAAAGGTTGCGATGCTTTCTCTGGCCGTTTCTGCACGGGTCTTATAGATTTTGATATTGGTTGCAGTGAGTACTTCTGCCGCATTCTCTCCACAACGCAAGGTGAGCAAAATGTCAGACTTGCTGTCAACGATAAATTGCGCACATTTGATACCGGCTCCGCCCTGTGCATGAGCGGCGGTGTTCTCTTGAAAGGTTATTTCCTGATTCTCCGTATTATAGAACATGAAATAAGGTGCTCTGCCCAAAGAAACGCAGACTGCAGTTTCTAACCTGTTTTCATCTACCGGAATTGCTATTTTCATTTTTCTTTTCTCCTTCCTCAATATCCATGGAACTGTGACGATGGCGCCGACAACCGCCGCAGCCGCAATAGGATTCTTTTCCGTCGCAAAGTTGGTATTCTCCACCGCTGATCATAAGCGGTTTACCATCTACCAGCGCAATGGAAAGTTTTTTTCTGGCGTTATTGTAAATTTGTTGGACTGTAGTGCGGGCGATTTTCATATAGGCGGCGCAGGATTCTTGTGTGAAGTCTTCATGGTCTATTAAACGAATGGTTTCATATTCGTCTACCGCCATCACCACGGCATCTTTTAGGCAAAAGTCAGTGCCAAACGGTACAAATTTGGTATTGCTGGGTATGGAACAGACTTTTCTCCATTTTTTTGGTCTTGGCATGATAGAACTCCTTTCAGTTATAATAGATAGTGTTTGTGACATATGTCAATAACTCCTTCCAGTATACATGATATTCGACATATGTCAATAACTAAATAGCAGTTTGTATTGAAGTCTTAAAGTTTTCAAGGTATACTGATTGTGAGAAATTTTATGGAAAATGAGGTTGCTTTTTATGAGAATCTTTGAATAGACAGATTTTGAAGTTTGGGAAGGATGGTTGGGTATGAAAATAAAGAAAAATATGGGCAGAATCGTATGTGCGTTGGCAGTCCTTATTATTTTAGTAGGGACAATCTGGGATTTTTCCATTAGATTACAGCATGCCTTGACCACTCAGACGTACCGAACCCTTTCTCAAGTGTCCATGGATTACAATAAGGCTTTTTTAGATCGCATTTCTTTCAATGTGAAAACCATGAAGGTGATTGCAGGAGATTTGGGAAAAATGGAAGATGGGACAGAAGAAGAGGTGATGGGTGTTCTGCAAAATGGGGTAGAAATGGGTGGATTTTTAAATTTGGCGGTTTGTGATACCCAGGGCCGAAGCTATTCAAATAATGGTACATTGGGAGATAGTTCCCGGCGAGACTATTTTCATAAAGCCATGACCGGAGAGATCAATATCAGTCAGCCACTGGTCTCTGCTGTCAGTGGAAAGGAAAGCATTGTCATTGCAGTGCCCATTTACAATCAGAAAACCATCGTAGGCGTTCTTTTGGGGGGATATCCCTTGTCTGTAGCGGGAAGTAAACTGTTGGATTTTACTTATTACAGTGAAGGCTATGGTTTTATCGTAGCACCCGACGGAACCATTATAATTTCCAGTGACCATATGGATAAATTGGCGGACGAGAGGAATCTCTTCTCCTTTTTCGAAAAAGTAAAATTTAAGGATTATTCTATTGCAGAAATTAAAGAAGCAATGAAAAATGGGGAAAGTGATAGTTTTGCTTTTACTTACAACGGGCAAAGACGTTTTGCCAGTTTTACCCCATCCACGGTGAACGATTGGTATACCTTTAGCCTTTCTTCAGATGCAGCTATGATTCAACAGGAAAAAATAACCAATGAGATTGTCCGTGGGTTGATTCTTAGACTGGCTGCCCTGGGCATCTTGTTGTTTGCGTGGGTGGCTGTAAGAAATGGACGGCATAATAAAGAAATCATCGTAGCCAATGAAAAGTATCAGTCGTTGCTTGCGCATATTAACGGTGGGATGATTGTAGCGGTTCACGCCAAAACTTCCGACGAAACAATTGCAACCTATGTCAGCTCGGGGTTTACGAAGATGACAGGCTATACACTTTCTGATATTCAAACCATGCACCAAGGGCGCTATCTGGATATACTCATGGAGGAAGATCGCAAGGTGGCCTTTGATATCTATTTGAAGCAACTGGAAGTAGGCAATACGTATCGTATGCCTTATCGGATTCGGAAAAAAGATGGGTCAATTCTTTGGGTCATGGACAACGGGTATTTGGTAGAAGATCAGGAGGGTTTACATAACCATAGCATTCTTGCGGATATTACGGTGATCAAGGAACAAGAGGAAGCATTGCGCAGAAGTGAAAATCGATTTTCCGTTGCCATCAACGCTTCCAGCGGTACCTTGTTTGAGGTGGATCTAAAAAAACAATTGTATACGCATTTTGAGAATTCACAACGAATATTCGGTGTGGATGCAGAAAAACTTTTGGAAGACACAAGGGCGTTTTCCACCTTGCCTCACGACGAATTTCGGGAGGCGGTGACCCACTACTTTTTCCATCCTGAAGATCATACTATAGTGAGCAAGGCAATGGATGAATTGACTAAAAATGGAAAAGCAAGCTATGAGGCAAGGCTTCGCAGGTTTGACAATCGCTATATTTGGTCAAGAATCGACTTGAGTCTAAGCTTGGATGCACTGAATGAACCTTCACGTTTGATTGGATTTATGTCGGATATTGACGATGTTAAAAAACAGACAGAACGTTTGGAAAGCAAAGTACAAACAGATCCCATGACCGGCTTATATAATAAGATGGCCATGGCGACCTTGGCAAATAAAATTATCCTTAATCCTTCCAAGAGGCATCATGCTTTGTTGGTGTTGGATGTGGATAACTTTAAGGGCATTAACGATACATTGGGACATGCTTTTGGGGATTTGGTTTTAATTGACATTGCAACAAAGATGAAGACTTCTTTTCGAGATGGGGACATTGTGGGACGTATGGGTGGCGATGAGTTTGCCATTTTGATGAAAAATGTGTCCGATACAAGCAGCGTGTTGAAAAAGGCAACAGCACTATCCCGTGCGCTTCGACAAACTTACGCCGGAGAAAAAAAGGATTATACAATATCATGCAGCATCGGTATTATCATGATTGATTCCAATCAACATGGATTTGAAACCCTTTATGGAAAGGCAGATGCGGCGCTTTATAAAGCAAAGGAAAATGGGAAAGATCAGGTTGTTTTGTATCAAGAAGAGGACATGAACAGTTATCCTATTGAATGTATAAGAACCAATGATGAAGAATTAAAAAAATTAAAAGAATCTCACAATATGGAAGCGCAAATTTTTGAACTCCTTTATACGGCCAAAGATTTTCATATTAGCATTAACATGGCCTTGGCCACAATTGGACAGCGATATCATGTAAGCAGAGTTTCTATTTTTGAAAATAACGAAGACCATCTCACTATAAGCAATATTTATGAGTGGTGTAACGACGGAATTCCCTCTAAAATTAGTAGATTGCAAAATTTACAGCTTACGTTGGGTACGGAATCTATATTGGACTGTTTTGATGAGAATGGCTTGCTTTACTGTAGTGATGTTCGTGAAATGCAACCATACATGAGACGTATTTTAGAGTCCAAGGGTGCATTGTCCACGTTAAAAGTAATCATTTACAACGAGGAAAAGATTTGTGGCTTTATTGGTTTTGATGAGTGCAAAGAACATAGAGTTTGGACGTCGGAAGAAATAGAGAAGCTTTCTTTCCTTTCCAAGGTTCTCAGTGTGTTTTTATTTAAGAAAAAGACAGAATTGGCCTTGTTGGAAAACTTGCATACTCGCTTGGAAATTTTGGATGTCCTCCCCGATTATATTTGTGTGGTAAATCCGGAAACCCACACATTAGAGTATACAAATGAGAAAATGAAAGAATTGCTTCCAACAGTCAGGGTGGGTGCATTCTGTTTTAAAACCTTGCGCGGAGGGCAAGTTGGGCCTTGTGAAACCTGCTTGGTGGAACGGATTAAAGTAGGTGATACGAATAATCTGGAAATTGTCAGTAGTGATCAAAAGATCCGTTTAAAAGTAAATGCCATCTCCATTAATTGGAGCAATGATAAAAAAATGGTATTGCTTTATGGTATAGAGAAAAGCAATGGGAAAATATAATTCTTCAATTTGGGTTTTAGGTTGTGAACGCCCATAAATCCTTGTATAATAAAGGCGTTATAGAATAAAAATTAAAAGGACAAGAGAATACGTAGGAGGTATCCAAATGTTTACAGAGTTAAAAAAGTTGATAGATGGCAGCGACAACATTGTATTTTTTGGGGGCGCAGGCGTGTCCACAGAAAGTGGCATACCGGATTTCAGGAGTGTGGACGGAATCTACAATCAGCAGTATCAGTATCCGCCGGAAATCATGATTTCTCATGGATTTTTTAAAAATCACACAGAAGAATTCTTTGACTTTTACAGAAAGAAACTGCTCTTTTTAGACGCACAGCCCAACAAGGCGCATATTGCCCTAGCAAAACTGGAAAAGATGGGTAAAGTAAAGGCAGTGATTACACAGAATATAGACGGCCTTCACCAAAAGGCAGGTAGCAAAAATGTCATCGAACTCCACGGTTCAACCCTAAGAAATTACTGTGTAAATTGCGGTAAATTTTTTGACGTCAAGGCTATCGCCGAAAGTACAGGCATCCCTACCTGTGCGTGCGGTGGCATCATCAAACCGGATGTGGTGTTGTATGACGAATCTCTTGATGAAGAAAATATAGGCAAAGCCATTGATTTTATTTCGAAAGCAGATGTGTTGATTGTGGGCGGAACCTCTTTGGTGGTATATCCTGCGGCAGGGATGATCGAACATTATCGTGGAAATGATTTGGTTTTAATCAATAAAACGGTGACATCAAAAGATCGAAAAGCCAGTCTCATTTTCCGTGAAAATATCGGGGAGGTACTGGGATAGTTGAAAATAACAGAAACCAGGTATTGGGATAGTTGAGAATAACAAAAACAATGGAGTCGGTGTCATCATGACACCGACTCCATTGTTTTAAACCCATAGGCCAAAATCCACATCACTTGGCAATATGAAATCACCACGAGGAGAGAAACCTACCACACCAACTTTCGGTCCGTCTACCGAACAGTTTCGTTTAAATTGCTGAGAGAAAAATCTTTTATAGAAGACTTCCATCCACTTTTTAATGGTATTATCATCAAAAAGCCCATCAAAAGCATCTCTTGCAACGATATATAATTTATTTGGGGACATGCCGCTAACCACTGTGTGGTAAATGAAAAAATCATGAAGAAGATAAGGACCCACCTTGTCTTCCGTTTTCTGTGCAATGGCACCCTCTTCATCTGTAGGCAAAAGCTCAGGAGAAATGGGCGTGTCAATGATGTTTTTCAGCGACTGTGCCAAAAGAGCATCATCACTGCAATAATGGGATGGTCGCCCCAAATAATCGGGGGATAGCTTCTCTTCAATAAACCAGTCAAGGATGTAAGGAATGAGTGTTTTGGGGACGCCTCCGTTGACGCTGTACATGGACATATGATCTCCATTATAGGTGCACCAACCCAAAGCCATTTCCGACAAATCTCCTGTACCCACAACCAAACCGGATACTTGATTGGCTACATCCATTAAAATTTGTGTGCGCTCTCTGGCTTGAGAATTTTCATAAGTGACATCATGAACATTTACATCGTGGCCGATATCCTTAAAATGGCTGAGAACGGAATCTTTAATAGATATTTCTCGTAAATCGGTACCTAGCGCCTTCATAATGTTTAAGGCATTTGCATAGGTTTGATCAGAGGTTCCGAATCCGGGCATGGTGATGGTAAGCACCTGTGTTGGACTCATCCCTAAAACTTTTGCGGCTTCGCAGGCTACCAGCAATGCCAAGGTGGAATCCAAACCGCCGGAAATGCCTAAAACAGAGCAGGAAGAGTGGGTATGCGCCAATCTTTTTACAAGTCCTGCCACTTGAATGTTGAAAACTTCCTCACAAGCCCGGTCGTATTCGTCCATATTCAGAGGAAGATAAGGCGTTCTTCTATAGAAGTGAAGGAGACCTTCTTTTGAGACATTCACTGTTTTTATTTTCCCTAAGACTACCTTTTGGGGAGAAAATGCCAAAGAATTCAGATCTTCGTAATGGTTCCGTGTTTGCATATGCTTAATGGTTGCGTAGTCCATATCAAAATATTGAATATTCAACTCTTTTGAAAAGCGATTTCTTGAAGGAATCACTTCATCTAACTGGGCAAACATATTTTCACCGGCGTAGACATGGTCTCCCGTCGATTCCTGTACGCCGCAGGAGGCTACTGCATAACCACAATTGCAGGTTTTGCTTACGGAAGTTACTGCGTGGAGCAACTTGTCCTCATTGCCTATTTGGGCAGGAAAAGAACCGCAGTTTAAAATGATATGGGCACCGGACAATGCCAATAATTTACCGGGTGAAATGGGATGAAAAAGGTCCGTTGACACTTCAAGAGCCAAGGATACACCATTGATCTGATCTGTAAACACAATGGGACCTACAGGAACATCCAGACCAAACAGCATGATGGATTCAGGAAGTGGATTTACTTTGTTTTCAAAAGAAAACCATCGGGATTGCTGTGATTCCTGTAAAGAAGGTGCGTAAACTTTGGGTGTAATGCCTAAAATAGCACCATCCCGAAGTAACAAAGCGCAGCTTACATAATGACCGCGAATTTTCAAATAGAGACCAAGGACGATAATTCCTTCAATGCTATGGGATGCCGAAAGAATTTTTTCCAAAGCTTTTAGGGATGATGTGTACAAATAATCTTGAAAAAATAAGTCACCACAAGTAGAACCTGTAATGCACAATTCAGGGAAAATAATAATGCCGGCATGTCTCCCATTGGCTATGTTTGCGGCTCGAATAATTTCATCACAATTATATTCGGTATTCCCCACCTTTAGTGGTGGTGCGACAGCGGCGATACGTATAAAGTCTATATTTTTCATTTGAACCTCCAAGATACAAATAGAAGTACTTTCCAATAATATTATATCCAAATTTCAGACAAAAAGAAAGTAAATTAATGCAGCTTCTTTAAAACATATTAAAATATTGTAAAATATAGGAAGAAAATCGACTATTCATATCAATACAATTAGAAAAAATGTCATAAAATGTAAAAAATAGCGTTGTCACTCTTTCAAATAACAGATATAATGAGAAACGAAGAAACCAAAAAACCAAACATGCGATCTATAAAGGAGTAATATATATATGAAAGAATTTTACATAGCATATTTAAAAACCGGTGAAGAAATCCAAGGATTTTTTATGGTAAAGTCCATAGCCGTTAAGACCGGTTCCAATAAAAAACAATATTTGGACCTGGTATTGGGAGATGCCACGGGAGACATGTCTGCCAAAAAGTGGGATATTACCGATGGGGAGATGCCCGCCTTGAATGAAATAAAAGAAGGGGATCTGGTAAAAATAAAAGCCATTGTCAACGAATGGAATCATTTAAAGCAGTTGAAAGTATTAAAAATCCGAGGATTCCAAAAAGAAAGCGACGAAATTGAATTGATGGATTTCATAAAATCCGCACCTGAAAAAGCAGAAGATATGTTTCAATACCTGTATAAAAAAGCGGAATCCGTAGAAGATGAGGGATTGCGGGCATTGAGTCTCCGTTTATTGGATGATAACCGGGAAAAGCTTATGTATTATCCTGCGGCGGCGAAGAATCACCATGCGGAAATGGCAGGGCTTCTTTATCATATGAAGAGAATGATGATGACCGGTGAAAAAATTTGCCAAGTTTATACAAATTTAAAAAGAGATTTGATTGTGGTGGGTGTCATTATGCACGACATTGAAAAATTAAATGAGATTATATCCAATGAATTTGGTGTTGCTTCCGGCTATTCCTTTGAGGGACAGATGCTGGGTCATTTAATCCAAGGGGTCAAGGTTCTTGACAGGCTTTGTGAAGAATTGAAACTTCCCCAGGAAAAAGCCGTTATGCTGGAACATATGATGATTTCTCATCATTACGAACCGGAATTTGGCAGCCCTAAAAAGCCCATGTTTCCTGAAGCGGAAATTCTGCATTATTTAGATATGATTGATGCCAGGATGTATGATATGACAGATGCCTTGAAGGGTACGGAAGAAGGTGAATTTTCCGAGAGAGTGTGGACCTTGGATAATCGAAGGCTTTATAAGGCGCAATGGTAAACGCATATGGGGAAAAGTAAGGGCAGTGAGAAAAGTAAGATGGTAGGATTGAATGGTGATTGAAAAGCAGGGGACGATTGTAGACATCGTCTTTCGGAATAAAGAGAATAGTTACACCATAGCTATAGCGGAAAACGAGGAAGAGGCGTTTACTGTGGTAGGCTATCTTCCTGTGGCCGATGAAGGGCGAAGGTTTCTTTTTAAGGGAACCATGAAGAATCACCCCAACTACGGTGAACAATTAAATGTAGAGCAGGCCATGGAGGTGATGCCCAAAACAAATACAGACATTGAAGCGTTTCTTGCATCGGGTGTCATTAAAGGCATTGGCAAGAAGACCGCCATTGCCATTGTAGGAATGTTTGGAAAAGACACCTTTCAAGTCATTGAAGAAACACCGGAAAAATTGGAGAGGGTAGAGGGAATCGGAAAGAAAAAAGCCCTTTCCATTGCAGAATCTTTTCACATACACAGAGAATTTGCGGAAATTGCTTTGTTTTTTCAGCAGTTTGATCTGAATCCCGCCTTAATCGCCAGATTATATAAAGTATATGGGGCAGATACCGTGGAAGCGGTTCGCAAAAACCCCTATCAACTGGTGGACGACCTCTTTGGCATGGGATTTAAAAAAGCCGATGAAATCGCAGAAAAGATGGGCATTCCAAGAGATAGTGGATATCGCTTGGAAAGTGGTATTCGCTTTGGAATTTGGAAATATGTGGATCAGGGGCATACCTATGCACCGCAGAAACAATTGGCGGAGCAGTTGGCAGAAATGCTGGATGTGCGCGTAGAAACCATTTGCGATGTGATGGTGGGCATGGCCTTTGATGGCATCATCCATATTGAAAATTTAGAGGGTCGTCCGGTGGTATTCTTAATGCCGTATTTTGCAGCAGAACAAAATGTGTGCAAGACATTGTTGGCGTTGGAAGAAAGTGACTTAAAACCTATTAACGGCGATTTAGACGGCCTTATCGCAGCCAGAGAGAAAGAGACGGGAATCTACCTTTCGGAAAATCAAAAATTCGCAGTAAAAAAATCTCTTGAAAATGGAGTGACTGTCATTACCGGCGGGCCGGGCACGGGTAAAACCACCATAATCAACACCATTATGAAAATTTTAGATTACAGCGGTCTGGTCACGGCCATAGCGGCGCCTACGGGTAGAGCAGCAAAGCGCATCAAAGAAACGTCAGGGTATGAGGCTTCCACCATTCATCGACTGTTGGAGTATTATTATTCCGAGGGCGATGATTCCATGAAGTTCGGAAAGAATAGGGAAAATCCTTTGGACTATGATGTGGTTATCATTGATGAGTCCTCCATGATTGATATTTTGCTCATGAACGGACTGATGTCCGCTATTTTGCCGGGAACCAGATTGATCATGGTGGGTGATGCGGATCAACTTCCATCCGTAGGTGCAGGCAATGTTTTACGGGATATGATAGACAGCGAACTGATTTATTCGGTGAAATTAACGGAAATTTTCAGGCAGGCTAAGGAGAGCCTAATTGTGGTCAACGCCCATAGAATTAACAGCGGATCCTACCCCGCTTTTAATGAAAAGGACAAAGACTTTTTCTTTCTCAGGAGAAAAGGAGAAAGAGACATGCTGGAGACCATCAAAGAACTGTGTATAAAACGGCTGCCAAACTATTACCAGGGTTGTGATGTTTTAAGAGATGTACAGGTGTTGACACCTGTGCGCAAGGGTATGGTGGGCATGTTAAATTTGAATACGGAGTTGCAAAAGATTTTAAACCCTCCGTCGCCTCAGTTGGCAGAAAAAACCTTTGGAACAAGGATTTTCAGAGAAAATGACAAGGTGATGCAGATTAAAAACAACTATCAGCTGGAATGGAAGAGCAACCTTGATTTTACCCAAGGGCAAGGTGTGTTCAACGGAGATGTAGGGTATATTCATAAAGTGGATTTGGAATTTCATCAAATCACCGTGGTTTACGAAGACACAAAGTTTGTTACTTATGAGTTTTCTCAGTTGGATGAAGTAGAGTTGGCCTATGCAGTGACGGTGCACAAAAGTCAAGGTAGTGAATTCCCCATTGTCATTATGCCTGTATCCTGGTTTCCGCCTGTTTTGGCTACGAGGAATTTGCTGTACACGGCAGTGACCAGAGGGAAAAAGTTGGTGATTTTAGTGGGTTCAGAAGATAAGATCAAAGGTATGGTTGACAATCATAGGATTATAGACCGGTATTCGGGGTTAAACATTCGGTTGAAAGGCTTCCTCCATGTTTAGCCGTGTACTGTTGGAAACAGTGGGAGAATTTCTATATCCTTCTAATATTTACTGTATTTCTTGTGGAAACTTAATCGACAAGACAAGACCCTATAGTCTCTGTGACCGTTGTTTGAAAACCTTCCATTGGGCTACGAAAAAAACTTGCATCCGTTGTGGAAAAATCCTTAGAATGGGCTATGAGCAAGACATTTGTCCTGATTGTATCACTGTCAATCATAAATTTCAGCGAGGGTACTGTTGTGTAGAATATGGAGATGATGAAAGGGCCATGATTCATCGATTCAAATACAGAGAAGAAGCTTATTTGGGGAAAAAAATGGCAGAAGCCATGTATGATCGCATTCAACCGGAAGATTTACCCGTGGATTTGATTGTGCCTGTACCTATGTATAAGAGGAAACAAAAAATAAGGGGCTACAATCAGGCAGAAATTTTAGGAAAAAACCTGGCTAAATTCATGGAAAAGCCTTATAATGAAAGAGCGCTTGTGCGTATTCGTGAGACAGAGCCTATGAGCACCCTTGGCGCAGAGGAGCGAGTGAAAAATGTTCGCCATGCTTTTCGTGTGGATTCCAAACCCGGAAGAACGCAGGAAAAGGATATTGCAGGGAAGGTGATTCTGTTGGTAGATGATATTTACACCACGGGCAGCACCATGGACAGTTGTGCAGAAGCGCTTTTAAAGGCCGGTGCACAAGGAGTGTTTGCCTATGCCTTTGCCGCAGGAAAATAAATTGGAATGATGATAAAATAGTAGAGTTGCCCAGGACTGTGGTTGAAAGTCCATGGCAGTTACGGTCAAAAGGACCCACGTAAGCTGGACCGCAAGGCGGCAGTGATCATGGCGTAGCTTAGATGTAAGTCCTCCGGTGAAATGCCGGGTAGGCAGGTGTGGGGGCAAAGACCAGGTCAGCTGGGCAATTCTACTATTTTATTAGGCGTATTTATTCATAATTGAGAAATACATGTGTTTACTTTTAAATAGTGGGTATGATATAATGTAATCAACCTAACTAATCTAACTAACCTAAACAATTGAACAGAGACAATAGGAGGTACACTAAATGAAAGTAATTATTACGAGTAAAAATTTTAACGCCAGTGACCATCTTAAAGACACCATCGACAAAAAGTTTGAAAAACTGGGGAAATATTTCTCCAATGATATTGCCGTCAATGTTATGTTGTCTTCAGAAAAAAGCAGAGATAAAGTTGAAGCAACGATCAATGCAAAGGGCACCATATTTAGAGCAGAAGAAGTCAGCAATGACGTATACAATTCTGTAGATCGTGTGGTGGAAAAACTTTCAAGCCAAATGTCCAGATTTAAAACCAAACTGCAGCGTAAACATAAGGGACAGAAAGAATTTTTATTTGAAGAAATGCCTGATGTAGAAATGGAAGAAGAGACGAACGTTGTAAAGACGAAAAAATTCAATTTGAAACCTATGTCTGTGGAAGAAGCCATTATGCAGATGGAATTGGTGGAGCACGCATTCTTCGTTTTCTTAAATGCAGAAAGCAACACGGTGAACGTTGTTTATAAGAGAAAAGATGGAAATTACGGAGTTTTGGAAACCGAATATTAGTTTGTTGGCTGGATGGAAATGGCGTGAAAAATCTTTCATTGACATTTTAGCAAATATTTAGGAGTCAATACACCGGAAAAAATATGAATTTGCGGATGGGTTTTAACCCATCCGTTTTGTTTTTACTTAAGGACTTTCTTTTACTTTCCGGGGAAAAGAACTTGTAAAAAAGCAAAAATTTAGATACAATATAAGCAGAACGATGAAGGGGGAAAATCATGACAAGTACATTCCAAAATATCCTATCTACTATAGCGATTACGGATGTGATTGATATTGCAATCGTTGCTTTTGTAATTTACAAGGTCTTTGGATTTATACGAGAAACGAGAGCGGAGCAGCTTGTAAAGGGACTGTTGGTACTTGTGATTGCCTTTTTTGTCTCATATATCTTTAATTTGAACACGCTAAACTGGATTTTAAAGGGGACAATGACATTAGGGGTTGTGGCATTGGTCGTTGTGTTTCAGCCGGAACTTCGGCGAGGCCTTGAGTATGTAGGTCGGAGCAAGTTTGTGAAACCACAGTTTGGAAATTTGGGAAAAGAAGAGGCAAAGGCGATTACGGCGTCTATTGTAAAAGCAATAGATTATTGTTCGGTCAATAAAGTTGGCGCATTGATTATATTAGAAAGAGAAATCTCCTTAAATGATATTGCAGAGACGGGAACCATTATAGAGGCTATCATTTCTACCGAGATTTTGGGGAATATTTTTTATGAAGGGGCACCGCTCCATGATGGGGCTGCCATTCTTAGAGGAAATCGTGTCTATTCGGCAGGTTGCGTGTTACCACTGACGCAGAACAAATCTTTGGCAAAAGAGTTGGGGACCAGACATCGAGCCGGAATTGGAATCACCGAAAATTCAGATGCCATTGCGCTGATCGTTTCAGAAGAAACGGGGATTATTTCTATGGCTATGGACGGCAAGCTTTCAAGATTTTTAGATATTAAAACGGTAGAAAAAACCTTATTGAACCTATATTTTAATCAAGGAGAGAAAACAAAGGGTAAAGTCCCTATTTTCAATAAAATTTGGAGGAATAACCGCAATGATGAACAGAAGTAATACATTCTATAAAATCATATCGGTGTTGATTGCCATGGTTCTTTGGGGATATGTGGTTATTTATGTAAATCCCACAAAGGAAGAAACCATTGCATCTGTTCCCGTGCAATTGATTAATTTAGAAAATTTGGAAGCCAGAGGTTTGGCTATTTCAGGTGAGCAGGAATATAAGGTAGATGTGGTTGTCAGGGGCAAACGGGGGGATATGGTAAAAGTTCGTCCGGAAGAAGTCTTGGCAAATGCAGATCTTTTTGGGTTTACCATGGGAAAAAACTATATTCCCGTCACAGTGATGGTGCCGGATTCTTTAAGCATTGTGGAAGTAAAACCTTCTAAAATCATCATTAATATAGAAGAATTGGTGGCGGAGAGCAAGCCCGTACAAATCAACTTTGAAGGAGACTTTAAAAGCGGTACAGAGCCTGGTCAGATTACCACCAAGCCGGAAGCCATAGAAATTTCCGGTGCAAAATCTTTGGTCAATCAAGTGGCGTACATTCGTGCGGATGTACCGGCCGGCAAAATTACCAGAGATGCAGCAACGGTACAAACTACGGTGGTGCCGGTGAATGCCATGGGTGAAGTGGTTCCTGACGTGAAGTTATCCTCTCAGGTGATTGATGTAAAGGCCAAACTTTTAGATGTAAAAGAAGTAAAACTCCAGGCAAATATAACGGGAGAACCTGCAGGAAACTATGAGGTTACCAATTTAAAAATACCGAAAACTGTAAAGATTCGGGGTGAAAAATCCCTTTTGAAAGAGATTGAGCAAGTCATTTCTCAACCTATTAATTTGTCAGATGTGACAAGTGATGCCCAAATCCCTGTGAAAGTGATCCTTCCTGAAGGCGTGGAGTTGGCCAATGGGTCTAAAGATCTTTCTATGACCATACAGTTGAAGGGAATTACCAGCAAAACTTTTGAATATGGTGCATTTGAATTTGTCGTGGAGGACTTACCGGAAAAGATGAGTGTGTCCATCGATACTCCTTCTATTAAAATGATTGTATCCGGCAGAGAGGCCGTCATGGCAAATGTAAATAAAAGTGATTTTGTCCCTCATATTAATTTAAAAGGGATGACGATTGGAACGGCACAAGCAAAGATTATTGCTGTGCATGAAAAGCAAGTTGGCACGGTAGAAATTTTACCGGAAGTAGTAGAAATTACACTAAGTGAGGTAGCAGAATAATGGGAAGACTTTTTGGAACCGATGGAGTAAGAGGTATTGCAAACTCCGAACTTACGCCGGAATTGGCGTTTAATTTAGGAAAAGCGGGTGCTTTTGTGTTGAGCAAAGATACACAGAGACCGGTGATTCTGATTGCAAAGGATACGAGAATTTCAGGAGATATGTTGGAGGATGCCATTAGTGCAGGGATTCTGGCAATGGGTGGAAATGTGATCAAGGCCGGTGTTTTACCTACACCTGCAGTGGCATACCTTGTGAAGTATTTAAACGCAGATGCAGGAATTGTGATTTCTGCTTCTCACAACTCTTTTGAATATAACGGCATTAAATTCTTTAATGGAGAAGGCTTTAAGCTGGAGGATGACATTGAAGATGAAATTGAGGATATTATTCTTAGAAATATTGATGTGAACAGTCATATTACAGGAGACAAAATCGGAAAATGCCTGGAAGCAGAAGAAGATGCGCTGACTCTTTATGCAGAGTTCTTGAAAAAAACCATAGATATGAAGTTGGACGGTATGAAGATTGTCTTGGACTGTGCAAATGGAGCGGCTTATAAAGTGGCAGAAAAAGTATTTACAGAGTTGGGTGCAGAAGTTTGTGCTATTTTTAACGAGCCAAATGGTGTAAATATTAATGCGGGCTGTGGTTCTACCCATCCGGAAACATTGTGTCAAAAGGTGATACGGGAAAAGGCGGATTTAGGCCTTGCTTTTGACGGCGATGCGGATCGTTTAATTGGTGTAGATGAAAAGGGAAGATTGATTGACGGTGATCAGATGATCTATATTTGTACCAAGATGTTGAAGGAAACAGGACAGCTGAAAAAAGACAAGGTGACAGCCACAGTCATGAGCAACTTGGGATTTCACAAAGCGGTGAAAGAGATGGGTTGCAATGTGGAAACCACACAGGTGGGCGACCGATACGTATTGGAAAGCATGTTAAAGACCGGAAGCATTATCGGCGGCGAACAGTCGGGGCATATTATTTTTCTCAACCATACCACCACGGGAGATGGCATTTTGTCTGCCTTACAGTTGATTAAAGCGGTGAAAACCTCAAATAAAAAACCTTCCCAGTTGGCAGATGAGATTTCGATCTATCCCCAAGTGTTAAAAAATGCAAGGATTAAAAATGAAAATAAGAAAAAATATGAGCAGGATTCAGAAGTAAAGGTGGAGATTGAAAAATTGGAAGCCATTATGGCAGGAGACGGGCGTGTGCTTATACGGCCGTCGGGAACAGAGCCTTTGGTAAGAGTCATGATTGAAGGTCAGGATATTCAGCAGATTACAAAATTAGCGGAGGGTCTTGCCGCAGTGATTACAAGACGTTTGGGATAAAAAAGTAACCATAGAAAGGGAGTTATTTATGTGTGGAATCGTAGGATACATTGGAGATGGTAGCGCAAAAGAGATTATCATTGAGGGACTGAAAAAATTAGAATACCGAGGATATGATTCATCAGGGATTGCACTATGCAAAGATGGAAAAATTGTAATAGAAAAACATAAGGGCAGGATTGCAAACTTGGAGGAGGCCATCAGCAAAAAATCTTTTGACAGCCATGTAGGCATTGGCCATACAAGATGGGCCACTCACGGTGCGCCTTCTGACGTGAATGCACATCCTCACAGCAATATGGACAGCACCATTGCCATCGTACATAATGGAATTATTGAAAATTATGTAGAACTGAAAGACTGGCTGATTAAGGACTATGGCATTGTATTCAAGTCGGATACAGATACAGAAGTCATTGCCCACTTGATTGGCATTTATTATGACGGAGATTTGATGGATGCCGTCTACAAAGCGGTAGACAAGATGAGAGGTGCCTATGCCATTGGTGCTATTTGCAGTCAGGAACCGGACAAAATCGTAGCGGTGAGAAAAGATGCCCCCTTGATTGCAGGCCTTGGAGAAGGCTGTAATTTTATTGCATCGGACATTCCGGCACTGCTGAAGCATGTGAGAAAAATATATTTGATTGAAAATAATGAAACGGTTTTAGTGACTAAAAATGACGTGAAAATCTTTGACGCAAACAGAAAAGAAGTGAAAAGAGAAGTCTTCAATGTGACTTGGGATGCCGATGCGGCGGAAAAAGACGGATATGAACACTTTATGAGAAAAGAAATTTACGAACAACCAAAGGGGATTTATGAGACGCTAAACAGAAGACTAGAGGCAGATGGGCGCATTAAATTAGACGGCATCACGTTAACGAAAAAAGAATTGGAAAAAATTAACAAGATTTACATTGTAGCTTGTGGTACAGCGTATCATGCAGGTTTGGTGGGTAAATTTGTCATTGAAAAATTTGCAAAAGTACCTGTTGAAATTGATGTGGCATCGGAATTCAGATACAGAGATCCTTTTGTGGACGAAAACACGCTGTTTATTGCCATCAGCCAATCGGGAGAAACTTTGGATACTTTGGAGGCTTTGAGGGAAGCTAAAAGGAAGGGTGCCAGAATTTTATCGGTGGTCAATGTGGTAGGCAGTTCTGTAGCCAGAGAATCCGACGATGTTTTCTACACTTGGGCAGGGCCTGAGATTGCCGTCGCTTCTACAAAAGCGTATACGACACAACTTGTGTGCATGTACCTGTTGGGTCTTTACATGGGTGTGACAAAAGGGTGTTTATCGGGAAAAGAATACGACGGATACATGACAGAGTTGAAACAAATTCCTGAAAAATTGAAACAAGTCTTGGCCGGGGAAGAAAAAATTAAAGAATTGGCAAAAGAACTGTATAAGAGAGAGCAGGCGTTCTTTATCGGAAGAGGTTCCGATTGTGGGGTATCTTATGAAGGATCCCTGAAATTAAAAGAGATTTCCTACATCAATTCCTTTGCTATTGCGGCGGGAGAATTGAAACATGGAACCATTGCATTGATTGAGCAAGGTACGTTGGTGATTGCTTTGGCTACACAGGATAGACTGTTTGAAAAAATGCTTTCTAATATTCAAGAGGTAAAGGCAAGAGGCGCCTATGTGGTAGGCGTAACAAAAGAAGAGAATATGGACATTGAGCAACAGGTCGATAGAGTACTTTATATACCAGACTGCATAGACGAAGTGACACCGCTTTTGGCGGTAGTACCTTTACAGCTATTGGCATACCACATTGCCAAATTTAGAGGATGTGATATTGATAAACCGAAAAATTTGGCAAAATCAGTTACTGTAGAGTAAAAAATGGGAGGAGAAAAATGAGGAGAGAAAGAGTAAAGGGAAAGACGATTAAAAAATGGACAGGGTTGGCACTTTGTATGATTCTTGTGGTTTCCATGTTTGCATTGACCGCTTGCAATGACGACAAGAAGGATGGAGCCCATGAACCGGATCCGGGAGATAAAATTTCAGAACAGGCTGTAAAACTGTATTTTGCCAATACAGCGTATATTAATACAGGTGTGGAGACTCCTGAGGTGAAAATGATGATGCCGGCTTACGATTATAAGCTGATGGTTGAAGCGGATGATAAACCGGCCAGCATCTATGAGGATACCCTAGATGCACTGCAATTTGCACCCAATGAGGAATATACGACCATATTGACAGATCAGATAGAGCCGGATGAAGTTTACGTAAAAGGTGAAACGGCCTACGTGGATATGGACGGAGAGCACCTTATGGGGGGAAATTTAGAAGAGACCATCTTGATCAATCAAATCGTGTGCACTTTGGTAGATAGTTTCCCTGAAATTAAGAATGTTCAGTTCTTAGTAAATGGAAAAAATGCCAATACCCTTATGGGGCAAATGGATACAACCAGACCTTTTACAAAAGGTGAAAATGGGGTTGCAATCGTAGTAGAATAACTTCAAAAGCAGACAGATTTAGGGGATGAATTGCACTTTTGTACAGATAAAAGGCAATGGATCCCCTTTGTATGTCAATTTACAAATTAAAAACCAGTTGGATCAATCAAGGAAGCGAAACTACAAGGGAAACCAAATGAGGGAATCCGTTGACCAATCAAGTCATCAAATGATTGAAAGATCAGTTGATCATAAAGCAATTAAACATTGTATAACCAAATAACCAATCAAGGAAGTGATGAAAGGGAACCAGATGAAAAAAAATGAAATTCGAAATATGGATTTGGCGCCGTCAGGACGGCAAAAAATTCAGTGGGTGAGAAACAATATGCCCATATTGAGAAGTTATGAAGAAGAATTCAAGAAGACGAAACCTTTTGCAGGGGTGAAAATCTCTCTCTCTGTCCATTTGGAAGCAAAGACCGCTTATCTTTGTGAGGTTTTGGCAATAGGCGGCGCAGACATGTCTGTGACAGGAAGCAATGTCCTTTCTACACAGGATGACGTAGCGGCTGCATTGGCCGTTACAGGTATGAGGGTTTACGCGTACCATGGGGCAACCGAGGAAGAATATAACAGGCACATTGAAATGGCATTGGAACATAAACCCAATATTATCATCGATGATGGCGGAGATTTGGTAGGGATGATACATAATCATAGGCCTGATTTAGCAGAAGATGTTTGGGGCGGCTGTGAAGAAACCACCACAGGTGTAATTCGCTTAAAAGCCATGGAGAAAGAAGGAATCTTGAAATTCCCCATGGTTGCTGTAAACGATGCACAGTGCAAACATCTTTTCGACAATCGCTATGGGACAGGCCAGTCCGTTTGGGACAGTATTATGAGAAATACAAACCTGATCATAGCCAGCAAGACGGTGGTTGTAGCCGGTTATGGATGGTGTGGCAGAGGCATTGCCATGAGAGCAGCAGCATTAGGTGCAAAGGTGATTGTGACAGAAATCGATCCCGTAAAGGCTATTGAAGCCAGAATGGATGGATATGATGTGATGACCATGGAAGAGGCTTCGCCTTTGGGAGATATTTTTGTTTCCGCAACAGGCTGTGAAAATGTCATTACAGTGGACCATATGATGACCATGAAAGACAGAGCTATTTTGACCAATGCCGGCCATTTTAATTCCGAAGTGGATATGAAAACTTTGGAAACAAAGGCAGTGGAGAAGAAGGAAACCAGACACAATGTTATGGGTTACCAATTGTCCAACGGGAAATGGGTCAATGTGATTGCAGAAGGACGCCTTGTGAATATTGCGGCTGCAGACGGACATCCGGCAGAGATTATGGATATGAGTTTTGCGGTACAAGCTATGTCGGCACTGTATATCAAGGAAAATAAGGGAAAATTAGAAAAGAAAGTCATAAACGTATCCGCAGAAATTGACCAAGTGGTTGCTATGAAAAAACTGGAGTCTTGGGGCATTCATATTGATCAATTGACCAAAGCGCAGGAAATCTATTTAAGCAGTTGGAATGTATAAAACAGAACAGAAGTTGTAGTGCAGAATTGGAGAACAAAAATAAATGGAACAGTTTGGAATTATTTCGTTATTACCCGTAGCAGTCATCCTGTTGATTGCAGTAACCACCAAGCGCACCTTATTTGCTATGGTGTGCGGTAGCATTGTAGGATCAGCGATTTTAGCAGGAAAAATTACAGGCATTGCCGGCACGTGGTTTGAATATGTATTTAAGGCTATGGCAGATGACACCTTGGAGTGGCTGCTTTTGGTTATCGTACTATTTGGAATTTTAATCGTATTGTTTGAGAAATCAAACGCTGTAAGCGATTTTGGACTTTGGGCGGGCAAATTTATTAAAACAAAGAGGCAGGCTCTTTTCGGAACATTTGGTTTGGGCATCATCGTATTCTTAGATGATTATTTGAACAATTTAGCAGTTGGAACGACCATGAAAGGGATTACAGATGAATTGAGAATTCCAAGAACCCAGTTGGCTTATGTGGTAAACTGTGTAGCGGCACCTGTATGCGTGTTGATTCCGCTGTCGTCTTGGGCTGTATATTTCGGCACATTGATGGAGGGACAAGGTGTTACGGTAAATGGAACCGGTATGGGCGCCTACATACAGGCGATTCCATTGATTTTTTATGCATGGTTTGCTTTACTTATTGTTATTTTACAAATGCTGGGTGTGATTCCCAAACTTGGCTTGATAAAAAAAGATACAGCACGAGCTTTAGAAACGGGAAACGTATTCCCGGGCGGTGTTTTGCCGGAAAATCATTTGGAAAAAGCAGAAACCGGTGTGGAAATTTGTGACGAGGCGAGAAAAAAAGCACGTCCTTACAATTTCTTAATTCCTTTGGCCGTCATGATTATCGTGACCTTAACAACGGGAATTGACGTTCTTACGGGAACTTTAGCCGGTGTCATAGTTGCTTTGATTCTTTATTTAGTGCAGAAAAAACTTACTTTATTTGGGTTATTAAACTGTTGTTACGAAGGCGTTTTAAGCATGGGATTTGTAGTCATACTGTCTGTCCTTGCTTTTACTGTACAGAAAATCAATATTGACTTACAGCTTGCCCAGTTTGTAATCGACGTAACCTTACCGGTTATGAAAGGTGCCTTCTTACCGGCGGCCGTATTTATCGTATGTGCCATTTATGCCTATGCAACCGGTTGTTTCTGGGATTTGGCGGCCATTATTACGCCCATTGTAATTCCTTTGGCGACGGCAATGGGTGTGGATCCTATTTTAGCAGGTGCGGCAATTTTCTCAGGTGCAGCCTTTGGAAGCAATACGTGCCTATATGGAGACGGCGTCATTCTTTGCGCACAGAGTACAGAAATTAAATCCATTGACTTGATGATGGCAACACTGCCTTACGCAGCTATTGCAGGCGGGATGTCGGTCATAGCCTACTTAATTGCCGGGTTTGTCATGTAAGGAACGTGTAAAAAAATGTTTCACACTTTTGCCCTGTGCGATGTTCCATAGGGGAGGTACGGGAAGCAATGAATCTTAGAAAAAGCAAAAAGCAAAAAGCAATGACGGACAAAATGAGTAATAAGTGATAACAAATATCAATGCAAAAAAGCAAATAAAAAGGAGACAGAAATGAATAGTTCTTTAGCAAAAAGCCTGATGAATCTTGACAATGTGTTTGGTGTTTCAGGAGACGAAACAGAAGTGGCAAAAGTATTAAAAGAAGAAATGGAAGGTCTGTATGATGAATATTTGGAAGATGCCTTAGGCAATCAGATCTTTGTAAAATACGGACGAGACAAAAATAAAAAAGTGCTGTTGACAGCCCATATGGATGAAATTGGATTTATGGTCAATTACATTGAAGACAATGGATTTTGCAGAATGGTACCTGTAGGATATCACGATGATCGAATGGCAGTAGACCAAGATTTGGCAATTATAACAGCCAGCGGAAAGATTGTAGACGGGATTACAGGTTCAAAGCCTGCCCATATTTTGACAGAAGAAGATCATGAAAAGGTGATTAAAATAGAGGACTTATTCATTGATTTGGGAACAGAAAGCCGTGAAGAGACCTTGGCATTAGGGGTGAATTTAGGCGACTATGTGGCCTTTAACAGAAAAGGATTTTTCTTAAACGGGGGCAAATATTATACAGGAAAATCCATTGATGACCGATGTGCCTGTGCTGTCATGGTAGAAGTCATGAAACGATTGCAAACCTTAGATATTGAGCCTACTGTTTATGCGGTGGGAACGGTACAGGAGGAAGTGGGAATGAGAGCCGGTGGACCTGTTGCCACAAGGGTAAAACCTGATTTGATGTTGGCTCTTGATGTGACCTTAGCCGGCGGCACACCGGGTGTAGAATTAAGACAGTGTGCTGTGATGATGGGAAAAGGACCAGCCATTAAGTACTATGATTGGGATGGCGCTTTAGGGATGACCGGAAACAATGTACCGAGAAAATTGACCAACCGTTTGATTGCGGTGGCAGAAAAACACGGAATTCCCTTCCAGCGTGAAGTCATGACCGGTGGAGGAACGGATGCTTGGTCCGCTTCGATGGCTCATGAAGGCGTATTGGCAGGTGGAATTTCTATACCGTCTCAGTACATCCATACAGCGGTGTCTACCGTGCATATGGACGATTTACACAATACGGTAGAGTTTACCGTGAAGTACTTAGAGGATTACGTAACCCTGTAAATAAAAAGGGACAGGAAAACCAAACCCCATAAAAGGGTATAGCCGTTGAGAATGGCAAATAAAAAAGAATGGTGAGAGGGAAGGCCTATGAAATTTGCAGGTAGAATGAACAATTTAATGGCAGGAAACAAAGAATTGATGGATATTATGTCTATGGCTGACGGGCCGGATTTGATCAAATTTTCCGGAGGATTTCCCTCACCGGAAACCTATCCCATTGAAGACATTAAGGAAACGATGATTGCAGTTTTGCAAAGAGATGCAAAGGCGGCATTAAGTTACAGCAATACCATAGGTTACGACCCTCTTCGCATTCAGATTGCAGAAAGAATGAAAAAAAATACAGGTCTTGATTTTGAAAAAGAGCAAGTCCTTTTGACTAGCGGATCTCAGCAAGGATTGGATTTAAGCGGTTTACTTTTTATTGATAAGGGTGATATTGTTTTGTTTGAGACCCCTTCTTACTTGGGCGCATTGAATGTCCTGAAAGTTTATGAGGCACAATTGGTTGCGGTGCCTACAGACGAGGAAGGTATCATTACAGAAGCCTTAGAAGAAGCACTGAAGAAATACGGAGAACGGGTTAAGTTGGTTTATGTAAATCCGGATTACCAGAATCCTACGGGAAGAAGTTGGTCCCATGAGCGGCGTGGAGAATTTATCAAATTGGTATCGGCCTATAATATTGCCGTTATTGAGGATGGTGCCTATGCGGAGTTGTCTTTTGGCGAAAAGCGAAGACTGCCACTAATCACTTATGATCAGGTAGGGCAGGTAATCTATTTGGGGACGTTTTCCAAGACTTTTTGCCCCGGACTCAGGATTGGATGGATATTGGCAAATAGGACGTTGATTCAGCAATATTTGGCCTTAAAGACCAATGTGGATCTGTCGGCGGCTTCTATTTTACAACGACAAGTTTCCTATTATTTGGAAAGTAAAGATTTAGACAAGCATATTGGTGAGATTACAAGTCTGTACAAGCACAGAAGAGATGTGATGGTGAAGGCCATTAAAACACAGTTTCCGCTTCAGGTGAAATCCAACGTGCCGGAAGGGGGACTTTTTATCTGGGTAGAACTTCCTCAAGGAAGTGATACCAGGGAACTTTTAAAGGCGTGCATTCAAGAAAACGTAGCCTTTGTTCCCGGCGCTGCCTTTTACCCTCATGGTGACAGAAACAATGAAATGCGGCTGAATTTCTCCAATGTGCCCGATGAAGATATTGAAAGAGGCATCACTATTTTAGGAGGTGCTATAAAAAAATATTTGGAAAATCAGCAGTAACATGCACACATTCCTCATTGCTCGCATAACCTATCATACAAAATAAATTTATAGAAGCAGGTGATTAATCATGTCAGAAAGATGTGGACTCCTTAATGGAGAGGGAATTGACAGCAGTTTATTGTTTTTCTTTTTACTACTTATTATCATATTCTGCAACTGTTATTCAGGTACTAAATGTTAGTGTGCTAACCCGTTGATAGTTGGAAAAATTCGGCAACCTGTTTGCCATGGATATCAACGAAATGGCATAGGAGTATGGATATCGATACTTATTTAGTCCAAAAGAAAAGACCTCCCGGCGTGTTTCGTAGGGAGGCTTTTACTTTTGTTGGTGAATATTGCCATGGCGGGGATTCAGATTGTAAGGAACCTTTGTTATTTAATGGCTTTTGCAATTCTGGATTTTGTCCGCTCTTCGCCTAGAATTTGCTGTATTTCCCAAAGGTCGGGAGATTGGGTGTTCCCCATTAATGCAATTCTGATGACGGTACTGACATCACCTACATGGCCCTTATATAAGTCCGGATTCTTTTTAAAATCTTTGGGTTTTGCCGCATAACCATTGTCTATCGACAATAGACGAATCTTGTCAAACCATGCGCTTTGGTCGTCCTTGTGGTCGTAAGAAGCAAGGTAGCCGGACAGCAATTTCGACACATCTTCCGCCGGTACATTTTCCGGATAATTGTCGGAAGCTGTTGGATCAAAAGAATCATCATAGAAATAGCTGATAAATGCAAAGATCTGCTGTGCAAAGATTAAATCTTTTCTCGGCTTGTTTCCATTTCTTCCTAAATCCAAGATCTTTTCTAAATAGGCCAGTCGTTTGCTTTCTTCGGAAGGCACTTCTCCCAATAATCGTTTCCATAATTCAAGGTTATGTGACTTTGCCCATCCGATTAAAAATTGGGCTAATTCTGGGGCAGGAATTTTAACCAATACATCTTTACTCACATCGTTTAATTTGTCTAAGTCAAAAAGGGTGCCGGAACTGCCCATTTTTTCAGTAGTAAAATTGAAATCCTCTATAGAACTGAGGGGATTTTCAATGCGCCACTCTTCAAAATTGGAATTGAGGATGGTGAGCAGGTATTCCCTTACGGCAGCCGGGTGATAGCCCAAACCCCGGTAATAATCCAGTGAAAGTTCAGGGTCTTTCCGTTTGGACAGCTTCCGCTTAATCTCTCCGTCCATTTTCATCAATACGGTGGTATGACAGTAGATGGGCATGTCCCAATTCAAAGCCTGAAACAAAGCCACGTGAATAGGAAGAGAAGAAAGCCATTCCTCCCCACGAATTACGTGGGTCGTTCTCATAAAGTGATCATCAATGACATGGGCAAAATGATAAGTGGGAATGCCTGTTTTCTTTAAAAGAACTACGTCCATTTCATTTTCCGGCATGGAAAGGGTGCCACGTATGGCATCTTCTATCTGAAAATGTTTGGAAGGATCCCCGTGGGATTTAAAACGAATGACAAATTCTTCACCGGCTTTTATGCGTTCGGCAATTTCCTCAAAGGTTAAATTTCTGTGGGCGGCCCATGTTCCGTAAATGCCCGGATTTTGTTTTTCTGCTTCCTGTTTTTGTCGGATCTTGGAAATTTCCTCCTCTTTCAGAAAACAAGGGTAAGCCTGTCCCTTTTTAATCAGTTCCTTTGCAAAGCATTGGTAGAGTTGGCCACGTTCACTTTGATAGTAAGGACCGTAAGATCCCAGTTGTCCCTCTGCCATGGCACCTTCATCAAAATTCACGCCAAAATAGGCAAGAGATTCAATGATGGCATCCACTGCGCCTTCTACTTCTCTCTTATCATCCGTATCTTCGATTCTCAGAAAGAAGGTTCCACCGCTTTGGTGGGCAAGTCGCTCATCGGCAAAAGCACCGTATAGATTACCTAAATGAATAAACCCTGTGGGGCTAGGACCCAATCTGGTGACTTTTGCACCTTCAGGCAGGTCTCTTTTTGGAAAAAGAGATTCATATTCAGCAGGGGATTTTGTAATATGTGGGAAAAGCAATTCCGCTAATTCGTTGGTTTTCATTTGGTTGTTGACCTCCATTAGTTTTAATTTATTTGTGAAGTACACAAGCGTATAATCTGTTGTTAATGTTACCATAGACGCCCCTGCAAATCAATGGAGAGTTTCCTTACTTTCTGCAACTAAATCTGCGCCCCGACAGGAATTTCTTGCTTTTTGCCGTTTTTTATCGTAAAATAAGCTATATTTTTTATTTCATCTCCAAGCATAAATCCTATACCTTGCGTGATGTTGTAAGCAAGCGGGACTACAGTATGAGCATGACAAACGACAAGAGCCTTTATTTTATGGAGAGTACTCAAAAAACGCATCAAGAAAACAAAAGTAGTAAG
>JAVVUJ010000010.1:0-27820 GCA_036653195.1 Anaerovorax sp.
TGGCGTGCCAGAATTTCAGCCCTGGGGCTGAAAAGGCACATGCCGGATTATCCCATAAAATCAAGATGCTTATGGGATCATAACCACCAGGTAGCCTAGGTGTTCCTAGGAGAGGCAAGTGTGAAAGGATATTTCATACTTCCGTTCATGCGCAGTTTTGCATATGGAATTTGAAGCAAAATAATGGTACGGGCAGTGAGATGGATTTTTTTCCACTGTAGGCAATAAGCAAACAAGTTTTACCGCTTATTTCTATGGGTATGGGAGGTTTCCTTTGGCCCGTAACCGATATGGGGGAAAAATGGGAGATAAAATACTGAAAAATTTGATTATGCCATATTTAAAAGTGAATACAGTTGCGTTGTTCATTCTTGCAACAATTTTGCTTTATTTCAATGTTTGGGTAGGTCTTATTGCATTTGTATTCATTGCTTTGCTTTTTTTATCCTATAGAAGAACCTTAAATGAGCAGAAAAAGCTAGCGGAAATATACGTGGAAGGAATTGTAGAGGGTCTTTCTGACACTTTAAACTATTCTGTTACCAATCATCCTTTGCCCCTCTGCATGATTGATTCGAATGGAACGTTAACTTTGTTTAATTCCAAATTTAAGGAAATTTACGAAAATGCGGAGGCACTGATAACGAATATAAGCCAACTGACAGGCGTTAAAAATCCGGATTTTTTTACAGAGGATATGGGTGAAAAACCTGTTCAAATCAGCAAAGGTGACAAGACCTATAAAGTATTGTCCTCTTACTTAAATGAAGATAAAAGCAAAAGTGCGGTACTTTATTGGATTGAAGTGAGTAATTATGAAAAGTTAAAAGTTCTTTATAATGAAGAGAGAACTTGTTTTGCTTATGTAAACGTAGATAATTATGATGAATTGCTCTCCAGTTCTCCGGAAGAAAGCAGATCTGTTTTGGCGGCAGAAATTGAAAAAATAATTAGGCAGTGGGCATTAAAAATATCCGCTTCTTTGACCAGATATAAGGAAAATCAATATTTTATAGTTTTTGAGCAGAAGCATTATGAGAAGTTAGAGGCCAATAAATTTTCAATTTTAGATGAAATTCGAGAAATTGAAACAGCAGCAGATTTTCCGGTATCTTTAAGTATGGGTATTGGGCTTGGTGGAAAAAATCCTTCCCAGCAAGATGAATATGCCGCTATTGCACTGGATTTAGCCCTTGGGCGAGGTGGAGACCAAGCTGTTGTAAAGAGAGGAAATAAGATTGAATATTATGGAGGAAGGCTCCAAACCGTAGAGAAACGAAATAAGGGAAAATCCAGAATCATGGCACATGCACTTAAAAGATTGATCGATCAATCTTCCAAGATTATTATCATGGGGCACAAACGACCGGATATGGATTGCTTCGGTGCAGGTTTGGGTGTAAATCGGTTGGCGAAGAATCGCAGCAGAGATTCCTATATTGTGTTGAATTCCTACAATGACTCTCTAAGACAGACCGTTGAAAGGGCAAAGGGTAGCGATCATTGCAAGTTCTTATCAAATGAGGAAGCCCTGTCTGTGATAGATAAAGACACATTGCTCATTGTGGTAGATACCCATAGACCCAGTATGGTTGAATGTGCAGGACTTTTGTCAAAGACAGATAAAATTGTGATTATTGATCATCATAGAAAAGCAGAAGAATTTATAGAGAATGCAATCTTAATTTATATGGAAGCCTACGCGTCATCTACATCAGAGTTAATTACAGAAATTTTACAATATGCCAGCGATAAAAAAGACATTGATAAATTTGAGGCAGAAGCGTTATTGGCGGGAATTATTGTAGATACCAATCGGTTTTCTATTAAGACCGGTGTGAGAACCTTTGAGGCAGCATCTTGGCTGAGAAGAATGGGTGCAGATACGGCTAGTGTAAGGCAAGTATTCCAAACAGATTTAGACGACTTTAAAACCAAAGCCGAAATTATTTCTAATGCCATGGTTCTGAGCAATGGTATTGCCCTGTCTACTTGCAGAGGGAGGCATGCGGATGTGCAGGTTATTAATTCTCAGGCAGCAGACGAAATCTTAAATATAAAAGGAATCAGAGGTAGTTTTATAGTTGGAGAAAACGAAGAAGGTCTGACTGTAATCAGTGCAAGATCTTTGGGAGAGATTAACGTACAGAAGATTATGGAGAAACTTGGCGGTGGTGGAAATTTGACAAAGGCCGGTGCACAAGTGGATATGACGGTGGATGATGCTTTAATTAGACTGCAAGAAGTCATAGAAGAAGAGGAGTAAAGAATGATTGTAATATTAAAAAAAGATGTAAAAGGATTGGGAAAAGCAGGAGAAATCGTAAAGGTAAGCGATGGTCATGCCAGAAATTTGTTGTTGCCTAAAGGATTTGCCACAGAAGCGACAGAAGGAAATGTGAGAAATTTGGAGAAGGCAAAGGCTTTGAATGAGGAAAAAAAGCAAAAGGAAATGGATGAAGCAAAGACTTTGGCAGCAAAAATAGAATCTCAAAAAGTGATTCTGAAAACCAAAGGCGGAGAAGGTGGAAAATTATTTGGTTCCATTACGTCAAAAGACATTGCAGAAGCGTTGGAACAACAACACAAAGTAACCATAGATAAGAAAAAATTTGTTTTGGAAAGTCCTATTAAACATACGGGGTCATTTCAAGTGGATATTAAGCTTTACACTGAAATTACCGCAAAATTAACCGTTGTTGTAGAAATCTAAGCAGCAAAAGACAACGCAAGTTTTGCAAAGAGTGCGTCCAATAGGACGCTAGAGGGAACAGAATGAATGAAAGAATACCGCCACATAATGATGATGCGGAGAAGTCGGTGTTAGGCTCAATCATATTGGATAAAGATGCACTTTATGAAGTGCTTGAAATACTCCAGCCTGAAGATTTTTACAGTGAAATGCATAAGGAAATTTTTGCTACCATTGTGGAAATTCATAGGAAAAGTGTGCCTGTAGATATTTTAACGGTTTCCGAAGAATTGAAAAAGAAAAAATCACTGGATATGGTGGGTGGAAGAGCTTACATTGCTGCACTGTCAACTATGGTGCCGTCTACTTCCAATGCGGCCCAATATGCAAAGATTGTTTCGGAGAAAGCCGTTCTTCGTAGGTTGATTGCTTCTGCATCGGATATTATAGAAAAGGGATATCAGGAAAAAATGGATCCCGAAGGGGTATTGGATTATGCGGAACAGAGCATTTTTCAGATTGCGCAGACCCGACAGACGAGAGATTATCAAAATATCAAAGATGTACTGTGGAAAAACATTAATCGATTAGATGAATTATCAAAGATGGAAGGTCAGCTTACAGGCGTGACCACAGGCTTTATTGATTTAGACAATAAGACCGCCGGATTACAAAAATCCGATCTCATTATGATTGCGGCAAGACCCAGTATGGGGAAAACAGCCTTTGCATTAAATATTGCACAACATGCAGCCATAAAGGGAAATGCAAGTGTATTGATTTTTAGTTTAGAAATGGCAGCCGAACAACTTGGGCAAAGACTGCTCTCTATGGAATCAAGAGTGGAGATGCAAAAACTAAGAGTGGGCAACATTGAAAGAAAAGATTGGGATCAAATTAATGTAGCGCTAGACGCATTGTCTAAAGCAAACATCAATATTGATGATACCCCCGGCATTACGATGATGGAAATTAAGAATAAATGCAGAAGATTGAAAGCGGAACAAGGCCTGGATATGGTCGTCATTGACTACTTACAGCTCATGTCTTTTGAAGGGAAAAGTGAGAGTCGGCAACAGGAAATTACAGCAATTTCCAGATTTTTAAAACAGTTGGCCAGAGAGATGGATTGTCCCGTTGTTGTACTGTCTCAATTGTCCCGTGCACCAGAACAGAGAGCCGACCACAGACCCATCTTATCTGATTTGAGAGAATCAGGATCTATAGAGCAGGACGCAGACATTGTAATGTTTTTATATCGAGATGAATATTATAATCCGGAAAGTACAGACAAACCCAATATTTGTGAAATTAATATCGCAAAGCAGAGAGGTGGTGAAACCGGAACTGTTGAATTAACGTGGTTGGGTAAATATACCAGATTTGCAGACAAGAGCAGAATAAATGGATAATATTGAGAGGAGAAGGAAAATGTTAGTAAATGATAAGATGTCAGTCAGTGAAATTCTTGACAAAGATCCTGATATTACAGAAATATTTTTATCTCATGGATTGAATTGTTTAGGATGCCCGGGATCATATAATGAGAGCCTAAGAGAGGCTGCAGAGGGACATGGCGTTTGTTTGGAAGTTTTGATAAAAGATTTGAACCAATATTTAAAGGATGTAGAATGAGTTTTAAAAGAGAACCGATAAAGGATTATTACTTGCGTGATACCCACGTAGAAAATATTTTTATAAATGAATATATGGTAGGTGCACCTGGTGATTATGTGAAGGTGTATCTTTTTGCGCTTATGTATGCGGGACACAATATTGTGATGGATAGTGATATCATTGCAAAGCAAATGAACATGGACATAGAGGATGTGCTGAAAGCATGGAGCTACTGGGAAAAGCTAGGTGTGGTGAAAAAGCATTTTGAAAACCCAAAAGACGTACTTCACTATGAAATTGAGTTTTTAAATTTAAAAGAAAGAAATTATGGAAAAAAACAGAGTCAAAAGGAAACCTCTGCATCGGATAAAATCCATGATCTGTTAGAAGACAAAGAAATAAAAGCAATGTATGGGGAAATTGAGAGAATCAAGGGAAAGCGATTTGACGGAAAGGAACCCTCGGAAATTCTTTCTTGGATCACAGACCATAATGCCACGACGGAAGTGATTGTATACGCCTATTTATACTGCATGAAAACAAAGAAACAAAGCAATTATAAATATGTGGGTGTTGTTGTAAAAGAGTGGGCCGGTAAGGGAATGAGAACCATTGATCAAGTGGAAGCCTATCTTGCGGAAAACGATAATCGCCATTATCTGTACAAGAGGATTTTAAAATCTCTTGGCTTTATGCGAAATGCAACAGAAGCAGAAAAAGTGATCATGGACAGTTGGCTTGATGATTTGGGCTTTAGCATAGAAAAAATATTGGAAGCCTGTGGAAAGACCACCGGCATATCCAATCCCAATTTAAATTATGTAAACAGTGTGTTAAAAGGTTGGGACAATGAAAGCAAGGGCATTACCAAAAGTAGAAAGAATTACGGTGAAGAAGGCAAACCTAACCAAATTGCAAAGGTGTTCAAATACTATGAGCAAATCAAAGTGAAAAATGAAGAAGCAGCAGAAAACAGAAGAATGGAAGTTTATTCTAAAATTCCTAAAATTAAGGATCTGGAGGAAGAGGCACGGGTACTTGGGTTAAAAATTTCCAAGATTATGATTGCAGGACCCTATGACGCAAAACCTAAAATTAAAGAATTAAAAGACAAAATAGATGAGATTAATAGCGAAAAAGCCTATTTATTAACAGAAAATAATTTTAAAATTGATTATATGGATATACGGTATAGTTGCCCCCTATGTAACGACACAGGACTACAAGATACGGGAGAACGTTGTACTTGCTTTACGTCACGTTTGGCGGATATGGAAAAAATGGTTTGAAAAAAGTAGAAAATTCCTATATAATGAGTGGTGAATGTGTTGTGAAGGCCACATAGTGTTTAGGTGGTACGATTATGAAACAGTTTTTCGGAGATTTTTTTGAAAAATCAAAGATTATAAAAAATAAAAAGATAAAACAAACGAAAAAAACAGGAGAGATTTCAAAGGATTCATCTCCTATTTTTGCTGTCATGAAAGAAAATATAGAAAAGAAAGGCAGTATAGCAAAATTGAAAGAAGAGGAAGAGAAGTGTACGTCACAGGATAAACGTTTGGATAAGAAAATTGAAACCACTTATGTACACAAAGAACCGGAACGTCAAAAGGCCATACGGGAAATTGAAAAAATAGTAGAAGAAAAAATAGTAAAAGTGGAAAAAATTCAATTTGAAGAGTATACACAAGATGAAGAAGCAAAAGCAAGAGAACGTTTAGAAATAGAAGATAAAATCAGAGAACGAAGAGAACGCAGGCAGAAAAAAGGAGCACCCAAAGAGGAAAGTAAACCAAGTGACACCTTAGACCGAGCAATTGACAGAATGGGGCATAAAGCGGTGCATGCTTCAAAAGGGGCAGTCAATGCATTGCGAACTGAGTTGAAGCCCATGCTTGGAAAAATTTCTCGCAGGTTGGCACATTTTAACGGGAAAACGGCGGATGTAGTAGAAAATGTGGATATAAAAATTGGTGCTTTAGAGAATCGAGTAGGTCGACGCACAAGGGTAGCTTCTATAAAAATCAGAAAGGCAGAGAAGGTTTTAGAAAAAAACAAGAGAAAAGTAGGCTTTATTTTGGCAGGGACCATTGTTGTCGCAGTAGCCATTACACTGCTTTTCGGAAGTATTACAGCCTATGAATATATGTATAATGGAAAGGTTTTGGGCATTGTAAAAGAACAAGATGAAGTCTACAAAACCATTGATGCCATAGGGAACAAACTGACCTATGAGCATGGAGCGGAAATTCACATAGACAAAGAAAAAGATATCACTTTTAATCGGATTTTATCCATAGGCAAGGAAATTGATGAAAAAGATGATGTACTCAATCGGTTGACCTATATGAAGGATATTAAGGCCAAGGGATATGCCATTAGCATAGATGGCACACAAGTAGCAATTCTAGCCAGTGAAGAAGAAGCAAAGCATACGTTGGATGCCATTCAAAAACAATATACGGCAGATGCTGAAAAAAAATATGACCGTGTAAGTTTTGTGGAAACTGTGTTGATTGAAGTTGTAGAAACAAAGTTAGGAAATATACAGAGCCCTCAGAAGGCAAAGGAAATCATGTTAACAGGTAGCAATGAGGGAGGCGGGATGCCATGGCTTACTGTAAAAGTGGAAGAGGAAATTCAATATAAAGAGCCTCTCTATTATGGAATTGTTTATAAAGATACACAGACGAAATATAAGGGCGAAAATACAGTAAAGTCCCAAGGGCAAAACGGAGAAAGACAAGTGACGGCAAAGGTTACTTCCATCAATGGAAAAGAGATTGCAAGGCAAGAATTGAGTGCTACCGTACTCAGTGAGCCTGTGGATCAAGTTGTTTTAAGGGGCATGAAAGAGTTGCCTTTGTTAGCGGGAACCGGAACATTTGTATATCCCATTAGAGGAACCATCACATCAAGATTTGGATACAGATGGGGAAGCTTTCATCCGGCAGTAGATATTGCTGCACCTACGGGAACACCCATAAAGGCTTCTGATGGAGGAACTGTTAGATTTGCAGGACAAAAACGTTCTTACGGATACCTTGTTGAAATTGATCATGGGGGCAATCGTGTGACAAGATATGCCCATTGCAGTAAGCTGTTTGTAAAGGCAGGTGACAAGGTATATCAAGGCATGCACATTGCAAATGTGGGCAGTACGGGGGACAGCACAGGACCTCATGTACATTTTGAAGTTTTAATCAATGGCGTTAACAAAAATCCATTGAGTTATCTCTAGAGAGCGTTTATTAATTTAGTAGCAAAGGAGAATTTTATGGAATTAAAAAAAGTTTTAATTGTTGAAGATGAAAAATCCATTTCAGACATTATTAAATTCAATTTAGTAAAGGAAGGCTTTGAGGTTGAAACGGCCTATGATGGAGAGGATGGTTTAAAAAAAGCTTTGTCAATTCATCCTGATTTAATTTTGTTGGATGTCATGCTGCCTATGATGGATGGATTTCAAGTCTGTAAAAAAATTCGAGAAACCAGTAGCACACCCATTTTAATGCTTACCGCAAAAGAAGAAGAAGTGGATAAGGTATTAGGCCTTGAACTGGGGGCAGACGATTATATTACCAAACCTTTTGGGATGAGAGAACTCATTGCCAGAATTAAAGCAAATATAAGAAGGACCGATTTGGTAGACAATCTAAAACTTGAACCTTCCAATGTTCAGGAATTTGGAAACTTGGCGGTAGATATGAACCGTTATGAAGTGAGAAAAGATGGCATTCCATTGGAATTAACCTTGCGAGAATTTGAACTTTTAAAATATTTGGCAGAAAGGGAAAACAAAGTATTTTCCAGAGAACAGTTATTAGAAGAAGTTTGGGGATATGAATATTATGGGGATATTCGTACTGTGGACGTTACGGTGAGGAGATTGAGAGAAAAATTGGAGGATGATTCCAGCAATCCCGCTTATATTATGACAAAAAGAGGAATAGGATACTACTTTAGGAGGCCATAAAGATGATCGGAAAAAAAATGTGGAGTAGTATAAGATGGAAGATTGTGTTTATATACTTTCTTCTGGTTTTTATTGCAACCACAATTATCGGCGTCTTTATTATGGGTCAGCTGGAATCCTATTATATGAGTTCACTGAGAAATAATTTGACCAATACGGTGCAAAGTGGAACCATGATTGATTCTTTAAGCCTCTATGAAAATTTAGCGGATTCCCAACAAGAAATACAGCAAAATATTGAAGCCTGGGCCAAAAGTGTGCAGGGAGAGATTTTTGTAGTGGATGACGATATGCTCATTGTGGCTTCCAGCAATGAGAATGTAGTGGGCGCCAGTGCCTTGGACTTGTTGGATCAAGACTTAATTGTAGAAGGGTTGGATGGTCAAATTGCAGAAGCGGACAGTATGACAACCACGCAAAAACCTTCCAAAAATATGGTCTTTCCTATTGGAAAGGAAAGAGTTACGGGGGTATTGTATTTGCGATCTGATATGACCAGTATTTACGATACCATTGACCAATCTAAGCAAATTTTTGTAAAGGCCATGATCATCGCTTTGGCAATTACAGTGGTATTGGGATTTGTTATCGCCAGGAGTATTACCATTCCCATTAACGATGTGACGAAAAAAGCCGAGAAAATGGCGCAAGGGGATTTTAGTCAGGATGTCAGCGTAAAATCCGATGATGAAATAGGGCGGTTGGCAGAAATGTTTAACCTGCTCAGAGGAGAGCTGAATAAAACTTTGTCGGAAAGTTCCAATGAAAAAAGCAAATTAGAAACCATTCTCCGATATATGGCAGATGGACTTCTTGCCATCAATCTAACGGGAAATATTATCCATGCAAATCATGCAGCCATTGAGATGCTCCATCTGTCGGAAGAAGATATTGGTCAAAAAAATTATGATGAAATCATGAGCACATATAGCCAGGTGCTCATGTTAGAACATATGTTGAAAAACAGTGAAGAAGGAACCACAGAGGAAAGTTTCGAGTATAATGGTTCCACCTTTGCAGTGAGATATGGGCGGTTTAAAGATGAAAACAAAAAGGATATTGGCATTATCATGATGATGCAGGATATTACGGAAAGACAAAAATTAGAAAACATGCAACGGGATTTTGTAGCCAACGTATCTCATGAATTAAAGACGCCCATCACCACCATTAAAAGTTATACAGAAACACTCATGGATGGCAGTGTCTACGATGAGGAGACTACGCACAATTTTTTATCCATCGTGGATACAGAAGCGGATCGTATGAATCGATTGGTCAAAGATTTGCTTCAATTGTCCAGATTAGATTATCAACAGGAAAAGTGGTTTAAAAAAGATGGGAACATGGTCACCTTAGTAAAGGCAGCGGTTACCAAAGTTGAATTGACGGCTAAAAATAAAAATCAGCATTTGAATTATCTGTTTGATACCACATCCATTATGAAAGTGGTGTTGGATAAAGACAGAATGGAACAGGTGATTTTAAACGTTTTAAGCAATGCCATTAAGTATACACAGGAAGGGGGCAGAATTGATATTGATATTCTTGCCCAAGATGGGTTTGCTAATGTTTTAATTTCGGATAATGGAATAGGGATCTCCCAGCAAGAAATACCTCGCGTTTTTGAGCGATTTTATCGTGTAGATAAGGCAAGATCCAGATCTTTAGGCGGCACCGGATTAGGATTGGCTATTTCAAAGCAAATTGTTGAGGAACATGGCGGTACCATAGAAATACAGAGTAGAGAAGGTGTTGGGACGAAAGTAAATATTAAAATACCCCTAGCGCCCATACGTGGAAAGCAAAATATAGAATAAAAACAGACCCTGAGGCATATGGTTGTACAAAGGGGGTGTTTTTTTGGAGAATCACGAAGTCAATATTGAGAATAGAGAGAAAATAACCATTACAAAAGTGACGGATGTGGATAGCTTTAACGAAGAAACCATTTTAGTTGTGTTGAGCAGTGGCGGCATGATGATTAAGGGGCATAGTTTACATATACAGAAACTTGACCTGGATGAAGGCAAGGTGATTATAGCAGGAACTGTAGATTCTGTGGTTTACACCGAAAAAAAGAATAAGGGCGAAAAAGGATTTTTGAAGGCACTTTTAAAATGAGTACAGGGGTGAATCCACTGATTTATTTCCAAGTTTTTGAAGTTGTGATTATGTTTTATGCAGGCCTGTTGATTATGGTTGGGGAAGAAGTATTTTCTACCGTAAAAATGTGTATAAAACCCAGCGTGAAAGCAACGTTTCTGATGGATCTCGTGTTTTGGGTACTTCTGTCTCTGGTCTTTACATCGTTTCTGTATTATGCCAGTTATGGTAAAATAAGCATTCCCGGTTTTGTAGGATTTTTTGTCGGGCTGATATTGTGGAAAAAATGGTTTTATGGTACAATTAAGGATAAATTTAAAGGCGAAAAAACGATGAAATAGTTTTTGGGAGACAGCCATTATCATGATAAAACAAAAGAAAAAAAGGAGTCGTCAGTTTCGGGATGAACGCAAAGTTTGCAAAACTGAGGTATCTAAAAGAAAACGAAGAGTAGTCAAGGCGCAAGGGCAAGAAGTAAAACCGTCGAAAAGTGCGGTTTCAAAGAGAAGAGCATCTAAAACTGCAAAACGTAAGCTTATTTATACCACTATTATCTTGGGGATAATAGTGGTTGTTGGTGTTTCCGGATTTAATGTCTATAATGTAATCAATGAAGAAAAGCAGGTAAAGCAAGAGCAAGCGCAGCTTTTAAAAGAAAAGCAGCGATTGGAATATCAATTGCAACAAATAGATTCTTTAGAATATATCGAACAGCAGGCAAGGCAGTTGCTGAGGATGACCAAACCGGGTGAAATATTATATGTTCTCCCTGATCCAAAAGATGTTGAAGCCCAAGGGGGACAGGAACCGAAACCGGAAGAAGAGGGAAGGTAAAGTTATGATAAAAGAAGTTATCGTTGTGGAAGGCAGAGACGATCAGGCAGCTATTTCAAAAGCGGTGGAAGCGACCACCATTGCCACCCATGGATTTGGAATTTCGGAAGCCACCTTCGCTTTAATTGAAAAAGCTTATGGATTAAGGGGCTTGATTATCTTTACAGATCCGGATTACGCAGGGGAGCAGATTCGCAAGCGATTGACCAAGCGGTTTCCCGGAAGCAAGCAAGCTTATCTGCCAAAAGCAGAGGCCATGAAAGGGACCGATGTGGGAATTGAAAATGCAAATCCACAAAGTATTTTAGAGGCACTTTCAAAGGCAAAGTGCACTTTGACAGAAAGCAAAATGGAATTTACTCCGGCAGATATGAACTTTTATGGATTGGCGGGTGGAGCCGGTTCAGGAGAAATTCGGGAAAAAACCGGAAAAAAACTAGGTATCGGATATGGAAACGGAAAAGAGTTTTTGAAGAGGTTAAATCAATACGGCATTACAAGAGAAGAATTGGAAAATGCCATAGATAGGAGTTAGGATGAACTTATACGCACCGTCGACCATTAAGGCGATTAGGGACAAGCATGGATTTAAACTTTCCAAAAGTCTGGGGCAAAATTTTCTTACGGACAAAAATATTATAGACAAAATTATAGACGGTTCACATATTGGATCAGGCGACTTGGTGATTGAAATAGGCCCGGGTATGGGCGTTTTAACCCACGCAGCGGCACTGGAGGCCGGCAAGGTGATTGCCATTGAACTGGATCGAAATTTAATCCCAATATTGGCAGACACCTTGAAAGAACATGACAATATTGAAATTATAAATCAAGATATTTTAAAAACAGATTTAAAAGAACTTTTGAAACAAAATACAGAAATAAAGGGTCAAAAGAGAGATGGCGTGAAAATAATTGGGAATTTGCCCTATTATATTACCACACCCATTATTATGAAGATTTTAGAGGATGGGGTTCCCGCCGACAGCATCACCATTATGTTGCAAAAGGAAGTGGCAGAGAGAATTAAGGCCGGACCCGGTTCAAAGACTTATGGTGCCATATCGGTTGCTGTACAATATTACTGTGAAGTGGCACCTGTGGCAAATGTTCCACGAGAGGTGTTTTTTCCGCCACCCAAAGTAGATTCCATGGTAATCAGGCTGGATATCAGAAAAGAAAAAGCCATTTCTTTATTAGATGAACCTACTTTTTTTTCAGTCATTAAATTTGGATTTGGTCAAAGAAGGAAGACCTTGCTCAATTCGCTCACAGGGGTTTGTGGATTCAGCAAGGAGCAGGTGGATCAAGCACTTCGAAAGGTAAATGTGGATCCCATAAGAAGAGCAGAAACTTTAAGTATGGAAGAATTTGCCGCAGTTGCAAATGAGATTTATACAGGCAAGTAAAAGAAGGGATAGAGATTATGAAAATGAGAGTTAAAAAAATGTGGGTGTTTCTAAGAGAATTTCCAGATAAATATATGCACAATTCATTGACAGTTTGTGTGGTTTTATCGTTGGTACTAAATTTTACAATAGAATCCATTAGCAGAAGGTCACCGTTGAAATGTTTTGTCTATATATTTGATTCCCCTATGACATTTCTTTTTAATGCGCTGATTATAGGGGCAACCCTTTCTGTCGCTTTCCTGGTGAAGCGGCGTATTTTTATCTATTTGGTTGTATCCGTTGTCTGGTTGGGATTGGGGATTACCAACGGTGTTATTTTAGGATTTAGAACCACACCTTTTACAGTGACGGATCTTTCTTTGGCAGACGCAGGCCTTTCCATCATTACCAATTATATGTCCATACCACAGATTGCGTTAATTGTTGCAGCTGTGATTTTAGCTGCCGCAATCTTTGTGCTTGTCTTTATCTTTGCGCCAAAGCATAATCGGAAGACGGATTATAGGAAATCTATTGCAGGGTTGCTTATTTTAGCATTGGTTGTAACAGGAACCACCAATGTGGCCATCGATCGAGGATGGGTATCTACGTATTTTGGAAACTTAAATTATGCCTATCGAGATTATGGATTCCCTTACTGCTTTATCAATACTTGGCTGAATACGGGGATCAAGTCGCCAAACAGCTATTCGCCTCAACTCATAGAAGGCATCTTTACACCGGAGGAATTGACAACCATTCGGGAAGAGGTGACAGAAAAGCAACCGCAAGGTGCCAATGTGAAAACACCCAATATTATTATGTTGCAGTTGGAATCTTTTTTTGATCCACTGCGCATGACGAATTTGACTTTTTCTGAAGACCCCATTCCTTATTTCAGAGAGTTAAGGGATAAATATTCTTCGGGATTTTTAGTGGTTCCGTCCATTGGAGCCGGCACAGCAAATACGGAATTTGAGTCAATTACAGGGATGTGTGTTCGGTTTTTTGGCCCGGGAGAGTATCCTTATAAATCTATATTAACGAAAAAAACATGTACCAGTGTTTGTTATGATTTAAAAGAATTGGGCTATGCGACCCACGCCATACACAACCACAGAGGTGCTTTTTACGGCAGAAATAGTGTATTTCCTAATTTGGGATTTGATACATTTACCTCTTTGGAATACATGAATAATGTGAGACGAACGCCGAAGAATTGGGCGAAGGATGACATCCTTACCACAGAAATCATGAATGCTTTAAACGCCACAAAAAGTGAAGATTTTATTTACACCATTTCCGTCCAGGGGCATGGACAATATCCCACAAAGGAATATCCGGAAACGCCTAAAATCACAGTAAGTGGCCTTGAGACCGACAGTCAGACCATTTCCTTTGAATACTATTTGGAACAGATTAAGGAAATGGATGACTTTGTAAAAGATCTGACACAAACTTTGGAAAATTATGATGAAGATGTAGTATTGGTCATGTACGGAGATCATCTTCCCGGGCTGCCTATTACAGATGAAACCTTGAAAGATGGAAATATTTACAATTCAGAGTATGTGCTTTGGAGCAACTTCAAGATGGAGGAAAAGGGTAAAGATTTACATGCCTATCAGTTGAGCGCAGAAATTTTGGACAGGCTGGGCATCAATCAAGGGATTATGACCAAGTATCACCAAAATCATAAAGAGGATAAAACCTATTTGGAAAATTTAAAGGCGTTGCAATATGATATGCTATACGGAAATGACTATGTATTCCAAGGTAAAAATCCATATAAGGCTACAAAATTAAAGATGGGCGTCAATGATATTAAAATTGATGAAGTTCTTAAAATTGGTAAAAAATACTATTTAAAAGGTGAAAATTTTACAACTTTCAGCAAAGTCTCTTTAGATGGAGAGGTATTGGATACCATTTTCTTAGGGCCTACAACCCTGGGACTCTTGGAGGATGTGGATCCAAAAGATGCTTCTAAAATGAAAGTCAGCCAAGTGGAGAAAAATAAGGAAATCCTGAGTACGACGGAGTAAGAGGGAGAACGCTGCGGATTAGGAAAAAGGTAACAGTGAAAGAGGCGGCTTCTATAGGTACGAAACAAGGCGTTTGTCCCATAGAAGCCGTTTTTTAGTTTGAGTTAAACTTTTTGGTGGCATCTAAGTATTTCATCAATACGCCAATATTGGCATAGTATTTGGAGAATTTTTCTTCTTTTTTTACTTCGACTAAACCTGCAGTCACTAACTTTTTAATATGCTGGGAAATGGTTGCTTGTGAATAAGGAAAGGCATTGACCACATCTTTGTTGCAGACCGTTGTTCTTTCACGGTTACAGGTCATAATGTATCTGTAAATTTTAATTCGAACAGGATGAGCCAAGGCATCGGATACTCTGGCTATCAATAAAATTTCTTCTTCTTGCAAGTCATCGCTTTCTTTTCGTAATCTCATGATAAACTCCTTCTTAATATATCGTCTATTTGCAATGTATTCTATATTATAGTAAAAAGAAGAGGGAACGTCAAGGGTCTTTCCTATTTCAGGAAAATAAAAAAATAAAATTTAGCAAAGAATACAAACGAAGTTGCTTTAGCAGATTCCCATGGATGAGGAAGGAGAAGGGTATTTATGAGGTATTTCATACAAGGACTGATGGTGGGGTTGGCCTATGTGGCATCCATCGGTGTGCAAAATCTTTTTGTCATCAATACCGGATTGACACAAGAAAAAAACAGAGCCTATAAAACTGCGCTTATCGTTATATTTTTTGATGTGACATTAGCGTTGGCTTGTTTTTTTGGCATAGGGCTTCTTATGGATCAATTCCACATAGTAAAGAAGGCTGTACTGCTCATAGGCGGCCTTGTGGTCATGATAATGGGCATCATGCTCATGAAGCCTGACAAAAAGACCAAGGACTGTGATGAGGATGATCCAAGGATAACAAAAGAGGACGTAAAGAAACCCTATCTGAAGGTAGTGGGGACTTCTTGTGTCGTCACTTGGTTTAACCCTCAGGCATGGATTGAAGGGTCTTTGCTTTTAGGTGCTTTCCGAGTTTCTTTGCCTACGGAAGCTTCTGGAATTTTTATTTTAGGTGTTTCTGCTTCTTCGTGCATTTGGTTTTTAGGTGTAACCACGCTGACGTCCTTGTTTAAGAATCTTTTTACGCCTAAAATTTTTAGAGGTATTAACATCCTTTGTGGTGCAGCTATTTTTGTTTATGGATGCAAATTGATCTGGGCCTTTGTGGAGATGTATCTGTAGCCCTTTCGTGTTTAAGTATTTCGTTTTTCTAATTCAAGTAAAAATATTTTCAGGTGTAATCCACCGGCATAGCCTACCAAATCTCCATTAGAGCCAATGACTCTGTGGCAAGGTATGATAATTGCGATAGGGTTCCGGTTGTTAGCCAAACCCACGGCCCTACAAGCTTTGGGATTCCCAAGAGCCGTGGCAATATCCTTATAACTGCAAGTGTTGCCGTAGGGGATTTTTTGAAGTTCTGCCCAATCTCTTTGCATAAAATCGCTACCTTGGGGCGCCAAAGGTAAATTAAAATTTTTTCTGGTTCCTAAAAAATATTCGGTCAATTGTGATTTTGCTTGGATCAAAAGAGGCGTTTCTTTTTCTGTAAACTCTTTGTTTAGTGGTTCTTCACCATCAAAAAAAACAAGGGTAAAGGATGAAATTTATTAGATAATGCCAAATTTAACAAGGGGCGACATGAAATAGGAAATATAGCACATAGAAATCTCCCTTCTAAGTAAACCTATTTGACATAGCTGATGTCAAAAGTAATGACTACAAAATATTTTGGATCTATTTCTTGCAAAGCAGTTTCAATGAAATGGTGAATTTCGTTATGACTTAATTTACAATCTACGGAAAGAACCAAATCAAAGATAATATTGGTGTGGGTATAACCGGAAACAATTCGAAGATCGTGCATGCTGACGACCCCTTCAATGGTCTCGATAAGATCGCCGATTTGTTTTTTCAACTCTATGGTAAGGGGGTCTTTGGTATCGATGGGATCCATATGAGCCACTAGGTGAAGCCTGAATTCCGCAGATACATGGCGTTCAATATTGTCGATTAAATCGTGGCTTGCAAGCAAATCCCCATGGGCATCAACCTCAATATGTACAGAAGCAAAAATCCGGCCGGGACCGTAATCATGAACCACTAAATCGTGGATGCCATAAACACCTTCATAGGCATTGATTTTTTCCTGTAATTCCTTTACTAAAAGGGGATCCGGCGCTTCGCCCAAAAGAGGGCTGGAAGTTTCACCAATCAGTTGTATGCCGGAATAAACGATAAACAAAGCAACCAAACAACCCATATACCCATCTAATTGTATGCCTGTGAATTTGCCGAAAATAACGCTGAGCAGTACAGCGCTGGTGGCGATGACATCGTTGCGACTGTCCATACCGGTGGCCTTTAAAGGGGTAGAATGAATGGTTTCACCCACACTGATATTGAACAGAGATTGCCATACTTTAACGGCGATGGAAAAGACCAATACCACCAGGGTCACATAGCTGAATTCTAACGCATCCGGATGTAAAATTTTATCGAAAGAAGTGGTAAAAAGTTTGATACCCAAAAAAATAATCAGGATGGATACAAACAGTCCCGCCAGATATTCAATGCGTGCATGGCCATAGGGGTGCTTTTTGTCTTCAGGGGCTGCGGCTAATTTAAACCCAATGAGGGTAATGATGGAAGAGGACGCATCGGATAAATTATTGATACCGTCAGCAATGATGGCGATACTATTGACCAATAGACCGGCACCTATTTTTATAGCACATAAAAAAGCATTGGAAATGATACCCACAACGCCGGCTAATTTTCCATACCTTTCTCGTACCTTTGGGTCTTTTACATTGGTAGAATCTTTAATAAACAGCTTAATTAAAAGTTTTCTCATAATACCTCCAAAATTTTGATTTTCAATCATCCCATTGAAGAGAAGAAGCCCTTCTAGTATATGCTTTTTTAAGGAAAATGTAAATCATATTGATTTATTAAAAGACAAAGTGTTATACTAAAAAAGAGGTGAAAAAATATGACAAATGACAAAAGGTATGCAGTGCTCATAGATGCGGATAATATTTCTGATAAATATATCAAGTTTATATTGGATGAGATTTCAAATGACGGAATTGCTACATATAAGAGGATTTATGGAGATTGGACAAAACCCAGTTTAGGCGCATGGAAAACCATCTTGCTGGAGCACTCTGTTACACCCATACAACAGTATGGTTATACCACGGGGAAGAATGCCACAGATTCGGCCATGATTATTGATGCCATGGATATTTTATATTCCAACAATGTGGATGGATTTTGTTTGGTTACCAGCGACAGCGATTTTACCAGACTTGCGGCCAGAATGCGAGAATCCGGTATGGATGTAGTGGGTATGGGTGAAAAGAAAACGCCAAAGCCTTTTATCGCTGCTTGTAATAAGTTTAAATATTTAGACTTGCTGGCTGTGGCAGATGAACCGAAACAGACGCCTGTGGCGCCTGTAAAAAAGGGATACTTTATTGATGAAGAGGTCACTGTGGCTGAATATGTCCACGAACAGGAAGATACAGGCGTCATGACCAATTTGGAGGTTATTAAAAAAGCAATTCTGACCATTGCCCAAGAAAACTCAGATGAAGATGAGTGGCTGTTTATCGGAGATTTGGGGAATAAATTGCAAAAAAGACATCCGGATTTTGATGTGAGAAATTTCGGATTTCGAAAATTTACACCTTTCATAAAATCCTTGGATATCTTTGATATGCGAACAGAAAAAATCCCCGGATCAAATAACAAACTCATCTATATTAAAGAAAAAATGTAAAGAGTCGAAAGATCAAAAGAGATGAAAACACTAAAGATCGCTTAACGCTTTGGATAATTGATCGGGACAAGAAGTTGTTTTGAATCCGCATCGGATGCCTGACAGCTTCTTTTTTACATCGTCCACTTCCATCCCCTCTATTAACCGTGCAATGCCTTTTAAATTGCCGTCACAGCCACCCCTAAATTTCACGTTTTTTACTTTTGTTCCGTCTATTTCGAATTCAATGGATTGAGAGCAAGTGCCCTTGGTTTTGTACGTATAATTCATGGAAAAATATCCTTTCTTTACTACCTGTTTGAAATTGAGTGTAGAGGGCGCCTATAAATCTCTTGATTTTATGGGATAATCCGGCATGTGCCATTTTGGCTGAAAGCTGAAATATTATCACGTTATTTCAAAGGGATAAGACCGCCCAACGAAATACTTCTACCCATAAATATAACCAATTAAAACAAAAAAACGGTTTTCCATGGATATATTACACTTTTAAGTCAATATGATAAAATCACTGGACAAAATATGGCAAAATAAAATAGAATATAAATAGTTATGACAGGATTAGAAAGAGGGGAAGAATTCATATGAGGAATAAGAGACAAGGCAAGTTTATTTTAATAGGGCTTTTGACAGTTTTGACAATTTGTTTAAGCGGAATCATGGCTTATGGAGCGGAGCCCACGCCTGTGAGTTTGAAATTGGATGGAAAGATGATTCAGCTGGATGTGGCACCGGAGATTGTAGGAAGCAGAACGTTAGTCCCGGCAAGGGCTGTGTTTGAAGGCGCCGGAGGGAAAGTGACTTGGGTACAGGAAAAGCCTTCGGATATAAAAATAGAACATAATGGGAAAGTGGTCAATTTGGTTATTGGGTCTAAAACCGCCTTAGTTGATGGTGTGAAGAAAACCATGGAGGTGCCGGCTCAGCTTTTCCCCGGAAATAGAACATTAATTCCCGTACGATTTGTAGCGGAAGTCTTAGGATTTGGCGTGGATTGGGACAATGGAGCAAGGACTGTAATCCTGACTTCACCCGGAATAGCCCCTCCGGAAACGAAGCCCACGCCACCGGCAGTGGCTTTAAACAATATGACCAATCTTTCCATGCAATGGAACGGAAATTACCATAGGGTGACCATCAAAGGGGATGGAGATTTGAGCAATTATACGCCGGATCAATTGAGCAATCCCGCCAGATTTTTTGTGGATTTAAAGGGATTTGTTGTCAAAGCAAACCCGGATACCGTCACTTATAATGATGAAACATCGGTTATAAAAACCATTAGAGCTTCTCAATTTGATGCAGAAACGACCCGTGTGGTAGTGGATTTAAAGGAAATGCAAACGCCGAAGGTTTCTTTTTCTGCGGACAAGCGAGAGATGTATTTGGATTTTGAAAAAATGCCATTTGATCCTATGGCAGATGGAAAATTAGTGGTTATGTTGGATCCCGGACATGGAAAAACCACGGGTGGAAAACGAAGCTTTGACGGGTCTTTGAGGGAATACGAATTTAACAGAGATGTGGCCAATAGAACAACCGCCTTGTTAGAACAAGCAGGCATTGAAGTGCTAAATACAGCACCTACCGACGTAGACACCAGTCTGGCCGATCGTTGTAGTTTTGCCAACGCCTCTAACGCAGATATTTTCGTAAGCATTCATGCCAATGCTTTTGGAACCGATTGGAATAATGCCAAAGGTTGGGAAGCGTATGTGTATAAAAAAGGCGGTGTAGCAGAGCAGATTGCGAAATCCATTGAGTCTGCATCGATACCCGAAATTGGATTAACCAACAGAGGCGTTAAGGAACAAAATTTATACGTTTTAAGAAACACCAATATGCCGGCTGTATTGATTGAACATGGATTCTATACCAATACAACGGAAGTTGAATTGCTAAAAAGCAGTGCATTTCGACAGAAATGCGCGCAGGCAGATGCAACGGGAATTATTAATTTCTTTAAGGCATACCAAAAATAAACCAAGGTACCATGGTACAAATAAAGGAGAGAATCCAACCAAAGAAAGGTTGCATTCTCTCCTTTAAAAATAGGAAGATAAGCATTGAATACTGGTGTCAAGACAGGGATTTCGTTTTTAAAATAGAAAACCATGTACAAAATAAGAGGAAAACTATCGGTGGAAGGTGTCAAGACACCAGTATTGACAAAATTCTACGTTAGTGGTATAGTATATTCGTTGAACTCTATTATGCAGCAGGCATAGAGAATCAATAAGGAAAGAGACGCCATTGTAGAACAGGAGAATGGAAAAATGACGAATATAAATGAAAAAATCCAACAATTGAAACAGGATAAGGACGCCGTGATTTTAGCCCACTATTATGTACCGGAAGACGTGCAGGCGGTGGCTGATTATATCGGGGACTCCTACAACCTGAGCAAGTTGGCTACGGAGGTGCCTCAGAATACCATCTGCTTCGCCGGTGTGAATTTTATGGGAGAGAGTGCAAAACTGTTGAACCCTGATAAAACGGTGTTAATGGCTGATTTAGAGGCAGATTGCCCTATGGCGCACATGGCTACACCGGAAAAGGTGGCGGAAGTGAGAAGCCGATATTCGGATGTGGCAGTGGTCTGTTACATCAATTCTACTGCAAAGTTGAAAGAGTGCGCCGATGTGTGCGTCACCAGTTCTAATGCTATGAAAATTGTTCGCGCATTGCCAAACAAGACAATTTACTTTATTCCGGACGAGCATCTGGGTCGGTATATTGCAGAACAGGTTCCGGAAAAGGAATTTATCTTTAACGACGGATATTGCCCCGTTCATACGAAGATTACGGCGGACTGTGTGCGGAAAGCGAAAGGGTTGCATCCCCGGGCCAAAGTGTTGGCACATCCTGAATGTACCATGGAGGTATTGGAGTTGGCCGATTATATTGGCAGTACTTCCGGTATTATTGCCCGCGCAGGAAGTGATCCGTCTACCGAATTTATCATTTGCACGGAAATCGGTGTATTTTATGAATTGAAGAAACAAAACCCACAGAAGCAATTTTATCCCGCTAACCATTGCCAGATTTGTCATGACATGAAAAAAGTGACACTGGAAAAAATTGCAGCTTGCCTGGTTTCCATGGAACCACGGGTAGAGATTGGACCGGAGCAAAGCCAGACCGCCAATGCCCCGTTGATTCGTATGCTGGAACTGGCAAAGTAAAAGAGGAATATGAAATGAAAAAACAGAAATACGATGTAATCATTGTAGGAACCGGTGTGGCCGGTTTATTTGCAGGGCTTTCTTTGCCGAAAACCTCCAGTGTGTTAATGATTACAAAGGATGAACTGGCAAACAGCGATTCTTATTTAGCCCAAGGTGGAATTTCCACCCTCTTGGGGCCCGACGATTTTGATGCCTATTTTGAGGATACCATGAAAGCAGGTCGCTATGAAAATAATCCAAAAGCAGTGGAAGAGATGTTGCAGGGTGCCCATGGCGTGGTGGATGACCTGATTGCCAATGGTGTGGAGTTTGATAAAACGGAAGATGGAAAGTTAGAGTATACCAGAGAAGGTGGGCATTCCAAGTTTCGTATCCTTCATCATCAAGATGTGACAGGAAAGGAAATTGTAGAAAAATTATTGATCGCAGCGCAAAACAGAGAGAACATTACGTTATTGGAGTATACAACCATGTTGGATCTCATTGAAGAGGAAAATAGTTGCTATGGTATTGTGGCTACCCACGGAGACGAAATCCAAAATTACTACGGGAAAGCGGTGGTGTTGGCTACAGGGGGGCTGGGCGGTTTGTTTCGTAGCTCTACTAATTTTTCCCATATAACAGGAGATAGCTTTTCGTTGGCCATTCGTCATCAAATAGAGATTGAACATATCAATTATATTCAGATTCATCCCACCGTGTTGTATTCCAAGACGGAGGGTAGGCGCTTTCTTATTTCCGAAGCGGTTCGAGGTGAAGGTGGAATTTTACTCAACGAAGAGGGAAAGCGGTTTACCGACGAATTGCAGCCCAGAGACGTGGTGGCCGATGCTATTCGCAAAGAAATGGAAAAGTTTGGAACGGATCATGTGTATCTGAGTATGGCACAGATTCCTCCGGAAAAGGTGATCAAACATTTTCCGAATATTTATCAGCGTTGCTTGGAAGAAGGCTATGACGTATTGAAAGAACCCATTCCGGTAACGCCGGCGCAACATTATCTGATGGGTGGAATCAAAACCAACACCAATGGTGAAACCTCTATGGAAGGGCTTTATGCCGCGGGTGAGACTGCTTGCAATGGTGTTCATGGAGCCAATCGACTGGCTAGCAACTCTCTATTGGAAAGCTTGGTATTTGCCAGAAATGTGGCCCGTTGTTTGAGTGAAAAGGGAGAGCAATCCAATGGATTATACGTGTCAGTAAACGAATCCCTTTACGGAGATGTGCCTGCATGGGAAAGAGAGAATAAGCAATTGTTACTTAGTGAGATCAAGCGAAAGGATTTGGATTTTTATGATAAATGGTGTAGCCTTTAAAATTAACGTGGATGAGTATATTAAACGGGCGTTGCAGGAAGACATTACCGGCGAAGATGTGTCTACCAATGCAGTGATGCATCAGGCTGTGCAGGGTCAGGTGGACTTAATCTGCAAAGAGGATGGCATTTTGTGCGGTCTTTCCGTATTTGAACGAGTGTTTCAATTGTTAGATGAAAAAACCATACTTGAAACATCCTATAAAGATGGAGATACAGCCACAAAAGGAAGCAAAATTGGCGTGGTACGGGGGGACATTCGAGTCTTGTTGTCGGGTGAGAGAACTGCACTAAATTATCTACAACGCATGAGCGGAATCGCCACTTACACGAAAGAATACGTAGACCAATTGAAAGGGTATGCCACGAAACTACTGGATACCAGGAAGACGACACCCAATATGCGCATATTTGAAAAATATGCGGTCACAGTTGGCGGAGGAAACAATCATCGCTACAATTTGTCCGATGGCGTTATGTTAAAGGACAACCATATTGGCGCAGCAGGTGGTGTAAAAGAAGCGGTGACCATGGCTAGGGAGTATGCGCCTTTTGTTCGGAAGATTGAAGTGGAAGTGGAAAATCTGGAGATGGTAAAGGAAGCGGTGGAAGCCGGTGCTGATATTATTATGTTGGACAATATGGATAATGAAACCATGGCAAAAGCCATGGAAATCATTGGTGGACGGGCAAAAACCGAGTGCTCCGGCAACGTAACCAAAGAACGGCTCCGTGGAATTGCGCAAGTAGGCGTGGATTATATATCCTGTGGTGCACTGACCCATTCTGCACCTATTATGGATATCTCACTAAAAAATCTTCATCCGTCAGAAAAAAACAAAGGATAGTTTGATTGGCGGGAGGTCAAAATTAGTGAGAGATGAAGAGATGGAAAAAGGTAGTTAGGTTTTAAATAATGTGATCATAGGGACTATATAATAAAAAAAAGACTGAAGTTGGATTGGATTCCAACGCCGGTCTTTTTTTTACAGCCCAGTTTTGAGCTTCCATTGTAGGGCGCTGGAAAAACCACAGTAAAATTTTGATTTTTCTGTGGGTTTTCCGGTTTATATTTGTGTGTAAAGTTCAGTTTAATGGTGGAATAGTCGAAGTCCTGTAAAGCACATGGCCATCCCGTGTTTGTTGCATGCATCTATGACATTGTCATCTCGAATAGATCCCCCCGGCTGGGCTACATAGTTGACACCGCTTTTAAAGGCACGTTCAATGTTGTCCCCAAAAGGGAAAAATGCATCTGAGCCAAGTGCCACATCTGACATTTGATCCAACCAAGCTCTCTTTTCTTCCTTTGTAAATACAGCAGGTTTTTCTTTAAAGATCTTTTCCCATTCTCCGTCAGAAAGCACATCCATATAGTCTTCGCCTATGTACAAATCGATGGCATTGTCTCTGTCTGCACGTTTAATTTCATCAACAAAAGGCAGATTCATGACCTGTGGGGATTGACGAAGGAACCAATTATCGGCTTTGTTGCCTGCAAGCCTTGTACAGTGAATTCTTGATTGTTGCCCGGCTCCAATGCCGATGGCCTGTCCGCCCTTTGCAAAGCAGACTGAGTTGGATTGGGTATATTTCAATGTAATCAGCGAAATAATCAAGTCGATTTTCGCAAGCTGGGGTATTTCACCATTTTCTGTCACCACATTTGAAAGAAACGCTTCATCGATGTTCAATTCGTTGCGACCTTGTTCAAAGGTAATGCCAAACACTTCTTTATGCTCAATAGGCGTAGGAACATAAGCGGGATCTATTTTTACAATGGCGTAATTCCCTTTTTTCTTGGATTTTAGAATTTCAAGTGCCCCAGGCTCATAACCGGGTGCAATGACACCATCCGATACTTCACGTTGAATAATGGTGGCAGTTGCAACATCACATACGTCAGATAAAGCGATAAAATCACCAAAGGAAGACATTCTGTCTGCGCCTCTGGCTCTTGCGTAAGCACTGGCAAGTGGGGATAATTCCCCCAAATCATCCACCCAGTAAATCTTGGCTTCCACTTCATTTAGCGGGAGCCCTACAGCGGCGCCTGCCGGAGAGACATGTTTAAAAGATGTTGCAGCAGGAAGACCGGTTGCCTTCTTTAGTTCTTTTACCAACTGCCAGCCGTTAAAGGCATCCAATAAATTAATATAGCCCGGTTTTCCGTTAAGGACTTCAATGGGTAGTTCTCCTTCATTGATATATATTTTTGAGGGTTTCTGATTTGGATTACATCCATATTTTAGCGCTAATTCTTTCATGATCCATATCCTTTCTGTTTTATTTATTCTTATTTACGATGGTTGATTTGTATGAACCGGTTTCAATATCAATATATCTGACAAATAAAGAAACTTTGTTGTCTTCATTTAAACTATCCCAAAGCATGGTGGTAAAAGCATTCATATCGTCTGCGATTTCTACCAAGGTGGGTTCCCCTTCAAAGCTTGGCAGTGGATTCCCGTCACATTGGTAGGTGTGTATGAAATGACCTTCTCCCGGGGTAGGGTCGCTGTATGCAAAGGTGTATCTATTGCAGGACTCAGGGTTGCCGTTGTTGCTTTTTAAAATGGATAGGGCATAGTTATATGCCCCCTGGCCAACATGCATAACGCCGGAAATTCTAGGCGTATAGTTAGGTGCATCCGGTTCAAATTCTCTTGTTCGTAAAGCCTGTTCAAAAGTTTGCTGTTTGTCCATTAATTGGTAAATTGTATCAGTCTGGTCTCCATTGGTTACGATGGTTTTATTGCCCAGAACACGAACCGGCGCATAGATGATCAAGCTGGGATCACGAAGCTTCTTTGGATCAAAAGCTTCTGTTTTAATCCCGGAACCATCCTCTACAAAGATTCTGTTTCGGCTGTTTTCGCTTCTCCCCATAATAAAGTAAGCGGTAACCGCATACTTGGCATTTTTTGATTTCCCCATGACAATGCCTCTTCCCGGGTAGGCATTTTCCTTTAATTGATTTTCAAGTGATACCATTTTCATTTTCCACTCCATTTCCGATCAAGCGTAAAATTTTCCGCTTATATCTCTTTCAGTACGATTGTTGGTTGAATTAAAAAGACCGCCTGGGTACCCAAAAGGTGGCCCAGGCGGTCGGCTGTTTGAATCGTTATCCATACTTCCCGTGGGTATTCCCACTAATCCGCCAGTCGTATGGAACCTAAAGGTAGCATACACAATTTTGCAAGGAAAATCAATATATTTTTGCATATTTTCAGGTGAAACCATTAATTTTTATAGAAAAGCAAGATGGATTCCAAACTTCATCCCTGTTTTTTCCAGGAATCCATTGAGAACAAGGTGCATTTGGAGGAATAAAAGGTGCGCTAAAAATCAAAAAAATGTAAATTGCTGTAAAAATATAGATTAAATTGGATTTGATAAAATAAAAACTTAAAATATGCCCAAAACCACATGCCTTTTTTGCACAAAAACACGCCTTTTTTGCACAAAAAGATGCGTTTTTATTTTTTGCGGTATAATGTGGTTGACAAATGAATGTTTCGGAGAAAAATAGGGAAAGCCCCATTGATCATGAGTGCACATGAAATCATAAGTTATAATACATGAGAAATAAGACGGAAAGTATGAGGAAAAGCATATGAAAAAGAGTGTTGTGAAAGGTATTGGGATATGTGTATGTGTTTTAATGTTGATTTTGGTTTATCCGCTGGGTGGAACTACCATTGCGACGGCAACGGATCATGCGCCCACACCATCGGTTACCATTGATTATCACATTAGAGGGGATTTAGATACGATGAAGTCCAATGGTGCGCTCATTAGTGGTACTGCGGGGACCTATTATGTGGAGGCTGATGGAACCTCGTATCAAAGGGGAAAGACAAGTATGAGCACAGTAAAGCCGAAAGGGGGTTCTTATTGGGTAGTTGAGGTGAGCACCTCTGGCACTGGTGGGGTTCCTACCATTACACCAACCCTTCATCTGGCAGGAAATCAATTGGTGAAGTTGGGTAGCGGTGTGCATTTTGGATATACCGAAGCATCCACAAAGGCAACGGTGGATGGCTATGTCATTGATTTGAATCAAGCTGCCACGCCAAATACAGAAGAGTACGGCAATTTAGGCATACTTTCTTCAGATGGTAAATATTACACGAGAACACAGACGACGTGGTGCCTTGCTGTAGCGCAGGTGCAGCCGTCAGCGGGCGCAGCCGGCAATTATTACCCTGATATTGCAGAAGCTATTGAGGCGGCCAATGCCCTGACCGGTTCACCTAAGGTGGCACTGTTAGGCGATGCAGTCATTAGCACGGCGGCAACTGTTGATAAAAAGGTAAGTATTTTATATTGTAACAGTAGCGAATTGACCGTTGGCAGCAACGGTATCTTGTCGTTAAACGGAAAAGTCATGGATGGCGGAGATACGACAACCGCAGCCATTATTTTGTCAAGTGGCGGAGCCATCACGGATACCAACGGCAATAAAATAGAAGCATCTGCAGGTTCTGCTGTGACCGGAAGTGCTACCGACCTTCGTTTTAACGGTGGTAGCGAGACCACTCTTGTAGAGATTCAAGGATCGTTCTCCGTTTTAAACGGCTATTTCAATTTGACGGGAAATACAACCATTGCGACCACTCGTGAAAAATCGCCCTCAAATCCAAGCTCGCAGAACAGCGTTTACGTTGTAGGGAATGTAGACAACTGTACGCTGACCATAGAGGACGGGAATGTCTATACGCAGACGGGTTTTGACAATGGGAAGAAAATTGAAATTTCCGGCGGCAAATTGACCGTAGAGCAAGAACGGACGGATATCAGTGATA
>JAVVUJ010000011.1:0-12489 GCA_036653195.1 Anaerovorax sp.
CTACATCTATTACTACTTTTACAGTAACATAGTCTTTGATGTATTTATTGCGGCATTTTTCACCCTCGCCCGTAAAGACAATATGCTTCGCAAAGTGCCTAAATTCAAGGATTTCTACGAGTTCCCTCTTTGTAGTAACACTATTGTCTCCGTATGTTTCGTATTTGGGAAATTGTCAAATGCCTTTATTACCTTCACTTTGTAACCGAAAGTTTCCATAACACTCAGATTTTCAGCCAATGACTTGGGATTGCAGGAAATATAGACAATTTGCTTTACACCGTACTTGAGAATTTTTTCAAGTGCTTTTGGATGAACGCCCATTCTTGGCGGATCCAATAAGATGACATGAGGGATATCCTGCAATTCATCAAGAACTTTAAAAACGTCACCGGCAATAAATTCGCAATTTTCAAGGCCATTCAATTGGGCATTGATCTTTGCGGCTTCCACCGCTTCTTCTACCAATTCTATACCGATGGCTTTTTTTGCTCGCAATGCCAAAGTCTGCGTAATGGTTCCCGTGCCACAATACAAGTCAAATACCGTCTTTCCATCCAAATCTTCAATGTAGGACAGCGCCTCCGTGTACAGTTTTTCTACCGCTAAAATGTTGGTTTGAAAAAATGAGAAAGCACTGACTTTAAATTTCAAACCCATGATTTCTTCCATATAATAGTTCCTGCCCCATAATGTTTTCAAGGATTCACAGTGGGCAAAATCAGCAACATTGTCGTTTAACGTATGCAAAACGCCTACCAACTCATTTTCCAATGGCAAATTGCGAAGCATTTCCACAAAGCCTTCCTCATCAATAGGCATCTGAGAGGATGTGACCAAGTTTACTAAAATCTCCTTGGTATGTTCTCCTTTTCTGACAATTAAATTTCGGAGAAGTCCTTCATGGGATTTTTTATGAAAAAAGCGATACCCCTTTTCATTGCAAAAATCCAGAGAAGCTCTCAAAATCTTATTAAAATCCGGATCTACCAACTGGCATTCATCTACTGTGATAATGGACATAAATCGACCTTTTTGATGCATGCCCAGGGTCATTTCTCCGCCTTTCACTTGATCTCCAAAGGTATATTCCATCTTGTTTCGGTAACCCAATTGCTTTGGACTACCCTCTATTCCCAAATATTTTTCATAGGTCACCTCTTTGGCATCTAAAAGTCGCAAAACTTCTTTGCCTTTTAGAATCATCTGCTCCGAATAGGGGATTTCTTGATAGATGCACCCTCCACAAAAATCATTATGTTTACAAATTGTCATTCAAATTCTCCAGTTCTTTTTTAATATAGAAACCTGTGGTTTCGTCATTTATACCTTCTTTATAATATAGGAACTATCTATCGGATTGTTTATAATTTATCCAATTTATTCAAATCATAGGGTGTCTCTTGATAGACGTAATTAAGCCAATTGGCGAAGAACAGGTTCCCGTGTCCTCTCCACTTTACAATAATACTTTTATGTGGATCATCGTCTTTAAAATAATTCTTCGGTACCTGTACGTCCAATCCTTTGTTTGCATCTCTGTCATACTCTAATTTCAAAGTTTCTTTATCATACTCCGCATGACCCTGAACAAAAATCATCCTCTTGTTTCTGGTGGAAATAATATGCGGCCCGGCTTCTTTGGATTCCGCCAGAATTTTCAATTCATGAATCTTTAAAATGTCGTCCTTTTTTACTTCTGTATGTCTGGAATGCGGCGCATAAAATTCTTCATCAAAGCCTCTTACAAGCTCTGATTTTTTACTTTTTAGCTGATGCTTAAATACACCGAAAAGTTTATTTTCCATAATGTGTTTTGGAATACCGTAATGGTAATAAAGACCTGCTTGGGCGCCCCAACAAATATGTAGTGTGCTGAATACGTTTTTCTTCGTGTATTCCATAATTTCAGAGAGTTCCTTCCAATAGTCTACTTCCTCGAAAGGTAAAAACTCTACAGGTGCACCGGTTATAATCATCCCGTCATATCTTTGGTTTTTGATTTCTTCAAAAGTCTTATAAAAGTTTTCAAGATGTGCTTCGGTTGCATTTTTTGATTCGTGACTACCCATGGTCAACAATTGTAAATCTACTTGTAAGGGGGTATTGGCCAACATGCGAATCAGTTGTGTTTCCGTCACCTCTTTTGTAGGCATCAAGTTTACAATGGCAATTCGAAGGGGTCGAATATCTTGATTTTGAGCCCTTTGCTCATGCATTACAAATACATTTTCTTCTTTTAAAACTTTATATGCGGGTAATCCTTTTGGTACTAATATAGGCATTTCAAGTCCTCCTACTCTTGATTAAAATTTTCCGTAACTTTCATAAAATTCTTTTTTATAATTTAAAAAGCGATCTTGTTCAATGGCTTCTCTCATCTTTTTCATGGTGCTCACTAAAAAATGCAAATTGTGTGTGGACAAGAGCATGGAAGAAAGAATTTCATTGGATTTAAACAAATGACGCAAATACGCTTTTGAATAATTTTTGCAAGTATAACAATCACAATTTGGATCCAATGGAGAAAAATCTCTCTGATATTGTGCGTTTTTTATCACTACTTTTCCCAGTGAGGTCATAGCCGTTCCATTCCTTGCAATTCTGGTTGGAAGAACGCAGTCAAACATATCAATTCCCCGTTCTACACCTTCAAAAAGGCAATCGGGACTGCCTACGCCCATAAGATAACGTGGTTTCTCCTTGGGTAAATAATCCACGCAATAGTCCAACACCTCATACATGATATCCTTTGGTTCTCCTACACTTAACCCGCCGATGGAATAGCCGGGAAGATCCATTTCCACGATTTCCATGGCACTTTGATAGCGTAAGTCTTTGTACATGCCACCTTGCATAATACCAAAGAGTCCTTGTGTATCCGTATATTGATGGTAGTCTTTACAACGAGACAACCATCTGGTGGTTCTTTCTAGGGAATTTTTTACATAGTTATGATCTGCAGGATAAGGCGCACATTCATCAAAAGCCATAATAATATCAGAGCCTAATGAATTTTGCACTTCCATGGATTTTTCCGGTGTAAAAAAATGTCTGGATCCGTCTATATGAGACTGAAAAGTAACCCCTTCTTCTGTAATTTTACGAAGATCTCCCAGGCTGAACACCTGAAACCCACCGCTGTCTGTCAGGATGGCTTTATCCCAATTCATAAACTTATGGAGTCCGCCCGCCTCTCTGATGATCTCATGGCCCGGTCGTAAATACAAATGGTAGGTGTTGGAAAGTATAATTTCCGCCCCCATTTCTTTTACCTGTTCCGGTCTCATGGCCTTTACAGTGGCTGCGGTGCCTACGGGCATGAACACCGGCGTTTCAATGGTGCCGTGAGGCGTTTGAATCTGTCCTCTTCTGGCGTTACAATGGGCATCTTCTTTAATCAATTGGTATTTTATTGCTGTCATCTACTATCTCTCTTTTCTGATTTTTTTATCTCCCTATGCGCTAACGGGTGCAGTAAATCTATTTCTGCTTATATCCATTCTATACCTTATCTTATGAGCATAGCGTCCCCATAGCTGAAAAATCGGTACTGCTGGGCTACGGCAATTTCATAAGCTTTTAAGATTTCCTCCCTATTATATAATGCCGATATTAACATGAGCAAGGTGGATTTTGGTAAATGAAAATTGGTGATCAAAGAGTCGACCATTTTAAACTCATAGCCCGGATAAATAAAAATATTCGTTGAACCGCTACCGGCTTTTACAGTATATGATTTTTTTCCATCATCATGACATCCGTCCCCACTGGGCATCAGTACGGCGGCACTTTCCAAAGTCCTGGTAGATGTGGTTCCTACAGAGATAATCCGCCCCCCACTCCTCTTTGTTCCATTGATGATTTCTGCATTTTTTTCATCCAGGGAATATTCTTCAAAGTGCATGGTATGTTCTTCTATCACTTCACATTTGACAGGTCGAAACGTACCGATACCCACGTGGAGTGTGACATAGGCAAGTTTCACCCCCTTGGCTTCTGCCTGTGCTAACAGTTCTGGTGTAAAATGCAAACCGGCAGTGGGTGCTGCCACAGAGCCTTCATCTTTACAATAGACCGTCTGATAGCGTTCCCTGTCACGGCTGTCCGTTTCCCGATCAATATAAGGTGGCAAAGGAATCTTTCCCAATTCTTCCAAAATTTCAAGAAAAATTCCTTCATAGATGAATTTTACAATCCTTGTTCCTTCTTCACCATACCCAATAATTTCCGCCTTCAGTCTTCCGTCTTCCGAAAAAGAAACGATATCATGAGGGTGAAGTCTCTTTCCGGGTTTTACCATAGTCTCCCACAAGTCATCTCCTTTATTCTTGGTTAAAAGAAATTCGACTTTTGCACCGGTTTTTTCCTTCACACCAAACAATCTTGCCGGTATCACTTTTGAATTGTTCAAAACCAAGCAATCTCCGGAGTTTACATAATCAAGTATATTGTAAAAGTGCTTGTGCTCCACTGTTTTTTTTGCCCGATCCAATACCATAAGTCGAGAAGCATCTCGTTTATCTGCCGGATATTGTGCAATCAAATTTTCAGGCAAATGATAATCAAATTCGTTAATATTCATCCATTAAAACTCCCATTCTTTTCTATTTTACTTCAACGCCTGTATAGTAAAACTTTAAAATATCTTTGTAAGTGAATCCTTGTTTTCCCATAGCGATAGCGCCATCTTGCTGCATACCTACACCGTGCCCATATCCATTGCCTTCTATATTTAATACGCCGCTTGTAACCGTTTCTATAATTTCTCCCTTTCCGCCACTTGCAACGGGACTGTCTTTCCATTTTACAGTAGTCGTTCCGTTTGTTACGTAGATGGCACCGGTAGAAACCTTTGTTTTTGTGCCTGACGAAGAAACCACATAGGTCACGCTTTCCGTTCCTTCTGATAAGGTACTGTCTACAAAGTGAAACATAAGGGATTTAATGGTGCTCCCCCCTAATACCGTTCGGATAGAATCTTTTTGAAGAGCAACAATTCCATCACTACCTACAATTTCCAGCGTATAAACAGCCCCTGCTTCAGATCTTTTTTTCACCGATACGGATTTAATTTCTCCCGGTCTATAACCTGTTGCTTCTAGTCTGGCTTTCAATTGGCTGAAAGTCATGGTTGCAGTCCAAAGATAGTCAGGTGCATAAATGTCCTTGACACTCCTTAAATAGGGTAGTGTGGCATACCATACATCTTCCGAGTTTTGTGTGTACCCGCCGGCATTCTTTGCATAAAAGGCATTGACGGGTTTTCCTTCCGAATAAATCATTTCTCCCCGTGTCTCATCTGTAGCTTTATTGGTATTGACCGTTTCCCCTGCTACACCTTTGTACATTTGACAATGGGTGGTTGCACACAGATCAAAGCCATTGGAATTATGTGCGCCCACACTTGCACCTGCAAAACTTCTGGCAGCCACTGCTTGCGCTTTGATGGCTTCCATAGGGGAAGATGCACCGATTTCTGCTGCAAGAACGCCGTAAACATATTGTTCTAATTGAAGATAATTGATCACCACAATTTTGCCCATACTGGCTCTCAATAAAAAACCACCTCTATAAGGTGCTTTATCATATTGAATCATGCCCCCCGTTGAATAAGTCAAAGGTACAAGTCCTTGCCCCTCATTAAGAGTATCCCACACAACATTGCCTTCTAGGTCTGTTACAACCAGGATACCTTCTTTATTGGTCACGGTGACTGCCGTGGTGTTTAACGGCGTCGGATTTGAATATCCGTTTTCATTGTAAGAAGCAACTGCTAACCCATCATCTGCCCTTATTTCACACGACTGAACCGTATTAGATGCATATTTTAACCCTACTTTCACATAATCAAGAGTCGATGATGCGAATGCGAAGCCGGTTGTAGCCAATAAAACCACCAACACCGCCATACTTAAAATCAGTTTATTTTTCATAAATCCCTCTCCTTGTCTTCATCCCTCGAAGCTTTTTTCCCAAGCGTCAATATGCCAATGGGTCCTCCCATCTTATGGCTTCCTTCTCAATGGTCACTAGTCTTCCGGGAAGTCTATTCCTAAATGTTGATAGGCTTTTTGTGAAACCATTCTTCCTTTTTGCGTTCTGTGTAAAAAGCCGGCTTGAATCAAATAAGGTTCGTACACATCCTCAATGGTCACCCTTTCTTCTCCTATAGCCGCTGCAATAGTATCAATGCCCACAGGCCCTCCTTTAAACCGATCTATAATCATCTTTAAAATTTCTCGGTCTAACCCTTCCAACCCTTCTTGATCGATGCCTAAGGATTTTAGAGTCTTATTGGTAATCTCTATATCAATAGAGCCATTGCCTCTTACTTGACTGAAATCACGCACTCTTTTCAATAGGCGATTGGACACTCTGGGTGTTCCTCTGGATCGTTTGGCCAGTTCCACCAAAGATTCATCATCGATGGCAATGTCTAAAATAGCCGCAGATCGCTTGATAATCAATTTCAACTCTTCCAGTGTATACAGTTCAAATTTGCTGATCACACCAAAACGGTCTCGCAGGGGTGCCGACAAACTTCCGGCTCTTGTGGTCGCACCTATCAATGTAAATTTACTGATATCCAATCGAATGGATCTGGCTGAAGGGCCTTTACCAATAATAATATCAATAGCAAAATCTTCCATAGCAGAATACAAAACTTCCTCTACCGATCGATTTAGCCGATGAATTTCATCAATAAAAAGCACATCATTGTCGCTTAAATTTGTTAAAATAGCCGCCAAATCTCCGGCTCTCTCAATAGCAGGCCCTGAGGTAATCCGCAAGTCTACGCCCAATTCATTGGCAATAATCCCCGCCAGGGTGGTTTTCCCCAACCCTGGCGGTCCGTAAAAAAGGACATGATCCAAAGGTTCTTTTCTTAAAACAGCAGCTTCAATAAAGACCTTTAAATTGTTGACTACGTTTTTTTGACCGATGTACTCGCCAAGTCGTTTCGGTCTTAAACTCAGTTCCATACCTTCTTCTTCTTCATTTAAATTTTGATCTGTAAGGCGTTCTTCATACTCCATATACAAATTTTCTCCTAAATTCTCTTTAATGCCCACTTAATATAGTCTTCCGTAGTGAAATCCTGATCCTCCGTGTCTGAAAGAGCCGTCACAGCTTCGCCTTTGCTGTAGCCTAAACCTATAAGGGCTTCCACTGCTTCACTCTTTGCATGGGAAGAAGTAAATGATGGGTCACATTGGGGCAATTCACCTATGGCACCAACTTTATCTTTTAATTCTAAAATCAGACGTTCCGCCGATTTTTTCCCGATTCCGTTGGCTCTTGTAAGCATGGCCACATCTCCAAAGACAATGGCTTTCTTCACTTCCATAGCCGGCATAGCCGAAAGAATAGCCATGGCTGCTTTCGCACCCACACCACTTACGGTCATTAATTTTCTAAAGAGCTGAATTTCTTCTTTATCTTTAAATCCGTAAATGCTCACATCGTCCTCACGAAAGATCATCGCCGTATAAACCAGCACTTGCTCTTCCGGTTTTGACAAATAAATAGCCGAATTTTCCGGCAAAAACACTTCATAGCCGATGCCCATAGCTTCCAGAACTACACCGCCGTCAAACTTCATGGTAACCGTTCCCTTTATGTAATGAAACATGCCTATTTGCCTCCCATTTTCTTCATTTTTTTATAGTATTCCAATGAATGCCCATGACAAATGGCCGCAGCCAACGCATCTGCTGTATCATCGGGTTTGGGCACTTCCTTCAAGTGTAAAATGGTCTTTACCATGGATTGAACCTGTTTTTTTTCGGCTCGCCCGTAGCCGACCAATCCCTGCTTAATCTGCAAGGGTGTATATTCGTAAATTTCCAACCCGGAGTTGGCACAAGCCACAATGGCAACGCCTCTCGCCTGCCCCACTAAAATTGCGGTTTTCACATTGGTGTTAAAAAAGAGTTCTTCAATAGAAGCCTGATCCGGTTGGTACTCCTTAATAATCTCCATCAGTTGAAAATACAAATGCTTTAGCCGATCCGGCATAGACATCTTGGAATCCGTTTCCACCGCACCATAAGCACAAACAGAAAAATGATTTCCTTTTACATCAATCACTCCGTATCCTAAAATCGCATAACCCGGGTCAATTCCCAATATTCTCATATATCCCTGCTTTCATCCATTGAAGCCTTAACTTATATTGTACCATAAATCAAACAAAAAGTTTCTTAAATTCACATTACTAAATCACTTTTATAGTTTATCATGCAAACATACGTTTGTCTATAAAGAAGGTGCCTTTTCTTTGATATTTCCTACCTTCTCAACAAAATAGGAGATTCTCCATCACTGCAATCAATTCTTTGTTGCTTAATTATTTTCTTATTGGTATAATAAATATAATTACACGTTAATAATTATGCAAAGGAGTTTTTCATGAGATATTCACGCCAAAATAAAATTCTAGACATTATCAATACCGATGAAATAGAGACTCAAGAACAATTGGTTGCTATTTTAAGGGCAAATAACTTTCATGTGACTCAGGCTACGATTTCCAGAGACATTAAGGAATTACAGCTTATTAAAACAATCGCTTCTAACGGAAGGTATAAATATAGTGTCGGAAACAGTTTGGATCAGCCTGTTTCTGATCGATTCGTTAAAATTTTCAAAGAAACCATACAATCCGTATCGGCTTCCGGCAACATTGTCTTAGTCAAAACCTTAAGCGGATGCGCATCTGCAGCTGCCGAAGCCGTAGATTCTTTAAATTTTCCAAATATTATTGGCACCATTGCCGGCGATAATACCATTCTTTTAGTGGCCGACGACCCTTCAAATGTACCCTCTATTGTTAAAAAATTTAGTGAAATGACAAGGTAACGCCCATGATTACGCATATTAAAATTCAAAATTTTGCAATCATTGAAAATATAGATGTGGATTTTCAACCCGGCCTCACCATTATGACGGGCGAAACGGGCGCCGGTAAATCCATTATTATTGAAGCCATCAGCCTTGCTTTGGGAAGCAGAGCCGATACAGCTTTTGTGCGCACAGGAAAATCAAAAGCCGTGATTCAGCTTGTAGTCAATATTGACCAGGAGGAGCTGATCATTACAAGAGAAGTTTCTGCTACCGGTAAAAGCCTCTGTAAAGTCAACGACGAAATTGTCACCCTTGGCCGCCTAACCCAATTATGTAAAAAAATCGCTGACATCCACGGACAGTACGATCACCAATCTTTGTTAAATCCGGAAAACCACATTCAGCTCATTGATTTATATGACGCCGCCGCTATTTTACCTTTGAAAAAAGAAGTTGCGGAACTGTACGAAGGCTATCGAGGATTCACCGGTCAGTTGATGAATCTAAATCGAACAACTGCGGAAAGAGCACGCAAGATGGATTTTATGAAATTCGAACTGGAAGAAATTCAGGATGCCACCCTGATACCGGGTGAAGACACTGCGTTGGAAAAACAAATTCTCTTGCTTCAAAACGGCGAAAAGATTTTTCAGAATTTATCCCAATCGTACAATGCACTTTATGAGCAATCCCCTTCTTCCGTGGATTCTCTGGGAAAAACAGTCAAATTGCTGGAAGAAGTGGCACCCTATTCTCCTGATATTGAAGCCATCAAAGAAGCCTTATCCGATTGCTATTATAAGATAGAAGATTTATCCCATGATTTAAGAAGGCTGAGAGATGGCACTTCTTTTTCAGCTACCGATTTGGATGACGCCATTATTCGGATGAATACCATAGACAAAATGAAATCCAAATACGGACAGTCTATTGAAGAAATTTTAACCTATAAGGATTCTTTACTTGCAGATTTAGATAAAATCGAAAATTTAGATGCATTGAAGGAAACTATTACCAAAGAATTGAAAGCCTATGAGGAAAAACTAGGGATCGCTTCTATAGCCCTTTCAAAATTAAGAAAAGCCTCTGCAAAAAAACTGGAAAAGCTCATTGACAAAGAACTGGCAGAACTGAACTTTCACAACGCATCTATTTCTGTTCATTTTGAAACGTTGAGGGCAAATGGCGTACCACAATATACCAACAATGGGACAGATCAAGTGGAATTTTTAATCGTTACCAACAAAGGGGATTCGCCAAAACCTTTGGCGAAAATCGCCTCCGGCGGTGAAATTTCCAGAGTCATGCTTGCCTTCAAACGAGTTATTGGTGACTACGACAAAATCCCCACCATGATCTTCGATGAAATTGACAGCGGTATTAGCGGCATCACGGCCACCATTGTAGGGAAAAAACTATTGCAAATTGCAGAAACTCATCAAGTAATTTGCATTACCCATTTACCTCAAATTGCTGCTTATGGACATCATCACTACCAAATCCAAAAACATACAGATGATGCATCTACGCACACGGACATTGCCCTCCTTTCTCCTAAGGAAAAGATTCAGGAAATTGCACGGCTTTTAGGGGGAATGACCATCACTGAAACAACCTTGAAGAGTGCCAAAGAGCTCATTGAAATGTCAAAATAACCAATTTTGCACCATAAAGAAGGAAGGCTTCAAAAGAAGAGAACTCTAAATCATGGGTTGTCCCCTATGTTACCGCCTCCAAGAAAAGAGAACGCTTGCAGCGTTCTTTTTTCAATGCCTTTAAAGATTATTGAAAAAAATCAAATAAAATCAGTCTTTTCCTATCTAAAAACCCCTTTACTTATAGGTATTAATGTGATATTATTTTGATATCAAATAAAGTTCTTTTGTTAGGGGTATCTAAACTAAAATTTATATTAATATGAAAATTAAAAAACAAAAGAGCGGGCTTTAGAAGAACATTTTAGGAGGTATTTAAAATGTCGGAAAAAAACAAAGCACAAGGGGAAGAAGGAAAATCAGCAGAAATGCCCAAAGGAAAGCCTATAACGGTGGAAGAAAGTATGATTGAGCAAAAAGAAAAACTCATTCGTCCCGTATCGGGATTACTGTTTTTAATCATGGGTCTATTGCTTTATGTTGTGGCAATCGCCGTGTTGGTTTATGCGTCCACGCTGATGTGGGATTCACAGGTTCAGGTTTGGACTATGGCCGTGATCCTCTCTCTCGTCTATATGATTCTCATTGGCCCTATGATTTTTATAGGCCTGAAAATTGTCAACCCCAATGAAGCGGTGGTATTGGTGCTCTTCGGTAAATATTACGGAACCATATCAAAAGACGGTTTCTTCTGGGTCAATCCATTTTGCAGAGCCTTTAATCCTACTGCAAAAATCACCTACAGTGGAAAAGAACGTATCGCAACTGCCAACAAAAAAGTGTCTTTAAAAGCCATGACCTTAAACAATGAGAAACAGAAGGTCAACGACTTAGAAGGCAATCCCATTGAAATCGGCGTCATCGTTATTTGGAAAATCGTCAATTCTGCAAAGGCTGTATTTAATGTGGATGACTATGTTTTATACATTTCCACACAATGTGATTCTGCAATCAGACACGTGGCGAGAAAGTATCCTTATGATGCTTCTGAAGACGGGCAGGAAAAGTCACTGCGAGGCAGTTCACAAGAGGTTGCGGAAGATCTAAAAAATGAATTGCAAAGCCGGGTGAACATTGCAGGAATTGAAATCGTAGAAGCCAGAATTTCTCACTTGGCCTACTCTCAAGAAATTGCGGCAGCTATGTTACAGCGACAACAGGCTTCTGCCATTGTTGCGGCCAGACAAAAAATCGTAGAAGGTGCCGTAGGCATGGTAGAAATGGCACTTACAAAACTCAGCGAAAACAACATTGTTGAACTGGACGACGAACGAAAAGCAGCCATGGTCTCCAATTTACTCGTGGTATTGTGTGCCAATAAAGAAACACAGCCTATTGTAAACAGCGGCTCTATTTATTAATGAAAAGCTTCAGAACATAGATTGGGGAAGGTTGTATGCCAAAGGATAAGAAAGAAGATGGAAAAAAGCAATTACTCCTTAGATTGTCACAAAGTCTCTGGAATGATATAAACCAATGGTCCCAAGACGATTTTCGTTCTATTAATGGTCAAATAGAGTACCTTCTTACAGAGGCTGTGAGAAAAAGGAAAAAAGGAAAAGACTTGAAAGAGGAAGAATAAGACCTGTTGATTCCAAGAAAAAAAGAACGCTTGCAGCGTTCTTTTTTCTTGGAATCTATAAATGTCTATTGGCAATTCATAGAATGTTCCTTTCCATTTATAGAAGTCTTTTATGGAAGTCTTTATTTCATCAAAAATGGAATAAATAAATCCGATGCCTGAAAGGCACCATGTGTACCTTTGCGTCCTTTTTCATCAGATCCATGGTCTGTATGCTGTCCGTGATCTGCCACTATGATGATTTTTCCGTTCCACAATTCAGCTAGGCTTTCCACCAGTTTATCGGTGTTTTCCACCCTTTCATAGACCTCTTTTGTATGGGGCCCGAAGGCATGGCTCACATCATCTATGCCATGAAAATGTACCAGCGTCAAGTCATACCCAGTATTTGAAAGCGTTTCT
>JAVVUJ010000011.1:12499-17813 GCA_036653195.1 Anaerovorax sp.
CCTCATCATCCGTGCTTCCGTCTTGATTAAAATCCGCATTGTAGAGCACTTCACTATTGATTTCAAGGATTTGCATGGCGGCTTCTATGACACAATTTTTTTTATTCTCTTTCAATGCTCGGTCAAAAATAGATGGGCAGGAAAGCCTATGGTTGCTGCGATCCCCAACGCCATTGATTTTTGGAGGCTGCCCCGTAATCATTGCCGCAAATCCCACAGGTGTAATGGAAGGATAGGCTGTATTGGCAGGTTCTTCATGAAAGGTGCTTAAAAAAGGAATGAGACCCTTGGCTTTTGATTCTAAAAAAGTGTCGTATCCAAAACCATCCAAATAAACAATCATCACCTTCTGCCCCTGTGATAAAAATTCGTCTGCACAGTTTGCTACATCCATAACGGATTTTGCCGGTGGATTTTTCATAATCCCAACCACTTCAAAGGGTTTCTTTCCGCTCATGGAAATCATACCATTTTTATTGATCTGACAATCTGCCGCTTTTGCCGAAAAAATAGTTCCGTCTGTTTGATAGATGACAATTCTTTCCTCTTTATTAATTTTTAAAACCTTGTCCAAACCTATGGGATTTTTCTGATTTTCCAACAAATGGGCGACTTCTATGGTTTCATCTTTTCCGTAAGTATCTTCATGGTATCCCCCCGAAACAACTTGAATCTTCTTTGTCTTTTCACTGCTTCTCCCCTGATTCTTTCCATTTGGAAGTGCATCCTCATGAAGAAGGTTTGCAACCAACGCCAATAGGATAGCTACCACAACCACTGCAATAAGGACAATACCTGTTTTTTTTTCTGCTTTTCATCTGAAACTCCACCTTTTAAACTATTTATTTTACATGATTTATGCCCTTCCATTATACCTGTTTTTTTTCTTTTTATCATCTTATTTCAGCTGATTTCTGTAATCGTCCAGCACCTTTTTTTTAACTTCCTCTCTGTTTTCTTCTTTGACAACCAACAATTTTACTTTCCGGTGCCTTCTTACACCATCTAAGAAGGCTGTATTTCTGGGTTTTATTACGCCTAAAACCGGAATATCTCCATCTAAAACGGTCATCACCATTTTTTGAAATGCATAGGCTTCATTTTCCATAAATCCAAGTTCATCCATAATGACCAGATCGATTTCTTTAAAATCCAATAAAGTTTTTGTACCAAATGTATCAAAAGCTGGGGCATCGCCCTTATATCGACCGTCTCCATATCGATGGGCCACAATCATAGAGTCTTCACGACCTGCTGCCAAATTGTACATGACAACATTGGAAGGGTTGTTCCCTACAATAGGTTCTCCAATGGTAGAAAATCCGGCAATTTCTTTATGCAATTCTTCCACCACACTTGAGACGATAGTGGACTTTCCAACACCGGGAACCCCTGTTAAAAAAATATGCATCTACGACCCTTCCTTTCCTAAAAACCGATTTTAATTTCAATCACACCCTGTTCCCCATACCCTTCCAGTTGACTGACTACGCCACGCACTGCATTTTCCAAAATTCGCTGTACAAAAGGTACCATGTCAATAGGATTGCCATCCATGAAAAACTGCACATTGCTTTTACTCAACTGACAATCTTCTCTCCTTGCCTTGCCTTTTACAATGGCTTTGCACAAATCCCGACATGACATACCGCAGGCACAGCAACAGTCGGGTGGGAAATCCGGTAATCTTTCGAAGATTTTTTCCTCAATCAAATCTACCAAATGGCTTACATCCTCCAAAGCATTGATGACCGGAATACCCCTATAGGTTGTAATGTGGTTGGATATAACGCCGGTAATGGCAAAAGTGGTATCATCCAGTTGATTTTCAATGTCAGCCAAAGAATGGGCAGCCAAAATCTTTGGAAAATTCCCTTCCCGATTTCCTTCGATCACCACAATATCCTGATTGTAAAATTTTAAAATTTCTTCCAATGGCAGTGGTTTTTGATAAAGGATATCGGTCTCGGAATTTCCCAGTGCTGTCACCAGCTGGGCACCTGCGTTTTTATGTCTGTCTGTGTTGCTTCCTTTTCTGTCTATGGCAAATTGATCGTAATGAATTTCTTTAATAGAACCCACAGAATACCTTCTTTTTCGCAATTCTGCAATTATTTTCTCTATGGACATGGTTTTTCCCGAATCACAGATTCCGTAGACTGAGAATACTTTCATACTGCTTATCCTTTCTCTTTAAACGCCGGACAAAGAGGACATCACGCCCTTGATAATCTTTGCGGTTTCAGCTCTCGTAGCATTCTTATGGGCACCAAAGCTGCCATCCGGATAACCTGAAAGCCAACCTTTCATGGTACAAAATTTCACCCCGTCTACTGCCCATTTGGAAAGGTTCTCTTTATCCGTATAAGACAGTTGCACCTGAGGTACGCCTTTGGACGCCCCACCTTTCCATACTGCGTAGTTTGCTAAAATAGTGGACAATTCTTGCCTGTTCACCGGTTGATTTGGCGCAAATTTTTCATTGCCTACGCCTTTGACAATGCCTTGTTCGTAAGCCCACTGAACATAGTTACCATACCAACTTTTTCTATCCACATCTTTGAAACTTGACTTTGTATAAATGCCGGCATTCACCTCACCGGCTCTTCCCAGTACCGTTACCAACATCCCTCTGGTCATCTCACCGCCGGGGCGAAATGTATGTTTATCCGTTCCTTGGAAATACCCCTTTTCCGTAACGAAAGTGACACAGTCTCCAAACCAGTCCCCTTCTTTGATATCTGTGAAAACATTCAATGCCGTGCAGTCGGTATAGGCCACGGCAAACTTGGACAAATGATCGCTTTCTAAGTGCACCCCTTTTTCATTTTCCAGGTAAGAAGAGCCTATCATTCGTTGGCTTTTTCCGTTACCTGTCAGACATACTGCATAATAGCCTTTTGCCTTCTTTTTCTGATCCGGTGTAAATGGAATGGTAATGCCCACTTTTTCGCCTCCAAATTCGGTGATCATCTTGTCGCCGCAAGCCAAAGTAATTTCCACAATGGCGTCTGTCAGTTCTCTTCCTTCCGCCATGGAATCCTTTCCTTTGGTCACGAAGGAAAATCCCATCTTCACATCCTTGCCGGCATTGCCTGCCAGAACTGCTTTTAATATTTCCGGTGTCAACGAAAGATCTCCGAAAGGGGTAGAAACCGTTACCGTTACGTTTTCGGTGGTCGCCAAGCTTTTAAATGAATTCTTTGTGAAAACAACTTCTAAAGCCTTGGCCTCTTTGTCTACCTGTACGTTTATTTTGACTTTGGGATCAGCCTTGTTTTCTTTCGCCGCCTTTAAGGCTGCCGCCAACCCTGCCTTTACGTTTTCATCCCCTAAAACAAGAGTGGCCTTTCCTTTTTTATCTGTTACCGCCTCCGTTTCAACGACAGCCGTTCCACCACCTATTTCACCCGGTTCTTCCGTAGCCGTTTTAAATCCGGTAACCTTTATAGCATCTACCCATTTCTTTAATTTAAAAGCCGTGGATGCTGTTTCTGATGGCACCCCATTTCCAAATTCTTCCTCTGTCTGTCCCAGTACAAACCGGTAGGCACAGGCCGTATCCTGTGGCATATCGTCTATGGTCTTTCCGCCGGGCAAATTCAGAAAGCGGGATTGGTATCCTTTGATGACCAACATAGGTTCTATGGGCGTCTTTCCTGAAGCAGAGCCTGTATGGATGTTGGGATAATAATACCCGTTTTTCCCATAAAGCTCCTCATAGGTGTATGTAGCCGTTGCACCGTCCACAGAATGTAAGGAAATGCTGCTGGCAGTGGTCAACGCAATACCACTTTTATTGAGCAGTTTTTTCAGCGTAACGTACTCTGCCGCTTTTCCGATTACCGCCGTAGGCAGACGGTCATAGGCCGTGTAATACCCGTTGGTTTCTCCATATAAAACCATTTTATCTCTTGTCAGCGTGTTCTTTAACTCATAAGACTGGGAATTTGTTTGCCTTGCATATAGATCTAACGTGGCATAGGAAACATTGGGGCTGATGGTAATCTCTCCCGTGGGCATTGTAAACTGATATTTTCCGCCTTTCACCGTACCATATTTCCCATGGGTTGTGGAAATGGTCGTGACCTCATGGTTTTTAACCCCATTTACCCTTATACCCAACAGAGAAGCGCTGAGTGCCTCATCGTTTCGTGTCACGGTAACCGTTACGGTAGCGCCTGAACTGATTTTGTCCTTTCCTGAAATTCCGGAAGAAGCCACATTGACAGTCCAAATAGGATCTTCCTGTGTGTTGACGGTATAAGTATACGCCTTTCCATCCCCTCCGCTTCCACCGCCGGAGATATCTTCAAGAAGCACATTTACAATCACGCTTCTGTTTGCCATAGAAAAAGAATATTTTTTGTTGGCCTCTACGGTTTTTACAGGGTACGTCTTATTGTTTTTATCGGTTACGGAAACTTCATAGACTTTTTTATTAGCCGGTATATTGGAAAGCTCTACGGTTACCGAAGCACCTGAAACGGCCATGGCGGGTGCGGTTACGGTTACCGAGGAAGGGCTTTTCAGTGTGATGGCGTTCTCTCCTGCAACGGGTTTTTTGATTGTGGCGGTATCCAATTCCTTGCCGTCTTTGTCAAAGGTTTTCACGGTCAAGCTTTCATCTGTAACGTGGATCATCTGATAGGCCGATTGATTTTCAATCATCTTTTCCGTGTAGGGTGTTGCGGTTCCTTTATAAAATTTACTGCCCGAATTTCCCATGATATACGTAATCCCGCTGTTGTTGTTTTTTTCATGGTCAAACAGGGGGTAGGTACGCATATTCACATGCTGATGGCCGGTAAGCACCAAGCTAACACCCTGATCTTCAAAGATAGGCGCCCAATCGCCTAGGATATCCCCAGAGACACTGTCTTCGGCCACCCCATAAACGGGATGGTGCATCATCACAACTTTCCATTTTTTAGTGCTGTCCGAAAGATCTTTTGCAATCCATTCTTGAATTTTGGCGAAATCCCCTTGCGTCATGGTTCCCGCTTCAAGCTGTTCCTTTAAGTATATATTGCTGTTTAGACAAACCATATGGCAATCGCCGTAGTCAAAAGAATAAAATTCTTCGGAAAAACCCACGGGGCCATTCTTGGGCAAATGAAAGATATCCGTATACAGTTCCGGCTTTCCGCTAGTTGCAGCACTGCATTCATGGTTTCCCGCAACAGGCATGACCGGAATTTTTGAGAAGACAGACTGAGCACGCCCTAAAAACGCCTTCCATTCCTTTGGATTTTGCCCTTGGTTGACCATGTCTCCACCCTGCATAATAAAGGCCGAATTTGGGTTTTTGGTA
>JAVVUJ010000011.1:17823-26994 GCA_036653195.1 Anaerovorax sp.
TCTTCCGCAAGCTGCTTCCATGCTTCATAGTCTGCATCCATACAGTTATTGCGAAACTGCACATCGCCCAGATACATAAAATGGAAGTCACCCTTTCCATCTCTGCCACTTCCGTTGGTAAATTGTTGGGCTGTACTTTGGCTTCCTACTTTGTAATAATAGGTCTGCCCTTCTTCCAGCCCCGTCATAACCCCTTCAAAGTATTGGAATCCACTTCCAGAAGTGGTCCTTACCCCGTTGACTGTCTTTACATGGGCTGCACCAAAGGCAGCATCCGTACTGTAGGCTACCCGGGGATTTGAAACGGATGGGGTATCGCACCACGTAACGGCCATCTCAGAAGAACGTTCCGTCAATGAAAGTGTAATCTGTTCCGGTGCCGTAACAGACTGCAACAAAGTTTCCTCTCCCTCTTGGGCCCAAACAGGAACGCCACTCAGACAGAGAAGCAAAGCCAGGGTCAATGGAATCAGTGTTTTTACTATTCTTTTTCTCATTCTGTTTCAACCTCTTCCTTATTTTTCATAGTTGTAAAGTTCTTCATGATTTGCGCAACTTCTGATCGGGAAGCCTCTCCCTTTGGATTCAGTTTTCCCTTGTTGCCTGCCATGATCCCCCTATTAACCGCCCAACAAATTGCCTCTCTTGCACCGGTCATGGTGTTTTGATAGTCTGCATAAGCCAAACACTTGGTGTCGTCCGTATTGGAACTGTCCAATTTCATGCTTTTCCCATACCGATACATGATCATAGCCATCTGTTCTCGTGTAATGGGATGACTGGGGCCAAACAGTTCTGCGCTCAAACCCGAAACCAGATTGCTGTGGGAAGCCCATGCCACATAACCGGCATAATACTGCCCTGCCTCAACATCCTTAAATGTGTTTTTATAAACAGGCGGTGCCGCTTTTGCCATTCTTCCAAGTACCGTTACAAACATACCTCTTGTCATTTTTTCATGGGGACCGAAACGATCCAATGCAACACCCTGAAATAAGTGGTTTGTATTGACAAATTCAACCGCCTTGTAATACCAATCCTTTTCCATTACATCTGTAAAGTTGTTTTTCCATTGTCCGGGAAGTGTGGGCATCTCCTTCACCGTTTCCGGCATGATTACCTCTATCTCATGAATCCATCTGCCGAATTCCGAAGTCGTTGAATTTCCGGAATTTAAAGATTCAGGATGCATACCCGGACAAAAGCGAAACAGTGCGTCTTTATCCATAACGCCGATTTTAGAGGAAACCTCCTTTGTGGATTTAAGGATTCTACCTTGCCATGAGGATACAGCCAACATGGGCTTTACAGAAACGGGTTTTACGGCCGCCAAAGCCCCTGCTTTTCCTGTAGCAGTATCCCAAGTATCTACTGTGAATAAATTTTCATAATAGTAGACCGGCTTGGACAATTCACTGACGGTATAGGTTCTGATCCATCCATCTGTAGCCCTTAACTTTACCTTTGTAAAATTTTCCGTGTGGACTTTGGTATATTTTTTCAAATCTGATAATAAGGTGCTTAAATACACGCCGTCTGCAACGGTGAGCACTCTGGACGGCATAGCATCGATGGATGAATACCTGACATTTTTTCCGTCTATCAAACGTTCCATGTCTCCAATGGTATAATCGTGTATTAATTCCTTTTTTCCATCAACTGTTACATAAACCGCTAAAGAAGATGGGGGGGTTCCCGTATCAGCCTTGGCACTGACAGGTACTGCCGTACTGCCTAAAATCAACGTTATCGTCAGCAATATGGCAAGGCTTTTACCCCACATACGGGTGAATGGTAACTTTTTTAATGTTCTCATAAATTTCTCCCTTTCTATCAACATAATGAATAAGAATACCTTCTATTATAAAATGACCCCTGTTTTCAATAAAAAATGTTTCCCCTGTTTTGGTTTCAAGTAGCAAATAATCCGTATCCTCCACCTCTGTCAAATTGCGCAGAGGAAAGCCTTCACTTTTAGTATAAACTTGAGAAGAATAGGCCTTTCCATCTGTTTCTATGGTGGCTTCCCCTTCAAATTTTGGATAAGTCGTCATGGGTCCTGTCAAAAGTTGCCCCAATGAAAACGTCAAACAGCTTCCGTCTTTTTTCATAAGAGTCAGCCCTTTACTTTTTTCTCCTGAGGATACCAGCACTATTTTTTTTAAGTCTTTGGCATTGGTACTGATGGGATGTTTTGGTGCCAAAATAGACCATCCCATTTTTCCGTCATAGGTAAGATAACAGAAAGCCGCATCTTTACCATCAATGACAGAAGTAAACCCATCAAAAGAAATCATGTAAATTTGCTCTACATCCCCTAAAACCGCTGTCTTACCCAATACTTTGGATAGGAGTACCCCTTTGTAAGATTCACCCTGACAAAGGACGCTCTCCTTTTCAGTCCAATCAGACCAAGATTTTACATCTGTACATTCTGCAACATCTCCTGCAATTTGCAGGGTTTTTTCTGTTTCATTCAGCTGTCCGCTGCATAGCGTCCACGCTATCATGAAAAACACGCCAATAAAAAGACCCATGAGCAGCCAAAGAAATTTTTGTTTCATTTTACCCATCCTTTTCCATTCATTCTCTGTGATACCTGTCCTACAGAGCAGTGTCTATTTGCAAGATATTCAGAATCTGTTCCTGTCCACCATCACCGTAGCAGAAGGACCACACACCCTCTTGGGTGTAAAAAACACCTTGCCCCAACTGTTCTTCCGTCAGTTTTATTTGATTCTGATTTCCGTCGGTAACGATATAATATAAACCGCTTTGAAATGGAATTTCCTTGATAATATCTGAAAATCCTATGCCTACATACCCATTTATTTCACGTTTTTTCAACACATTCATACCTTCTTCCAGAGAATAAAAAGTAGTATCTCCATAAGAAAAACTGAGAAGATTGGTAATTTCCATCCCTTCGGGAAAATGTGGCGCCAAATATTTGGGTGTATCCGTCCCTGTGTATTTCACATATGCGCTTAAAAAAGTGTCTGCAATTTCATTTTTTTTCAAGCCATCCCCCCCTGTCAAATACACGTTGCTTACGTCTTCCCTGTTTGCGTATTTTTCAATTAACGCCTTGGTTTTCACCCCATTTCCTCTATCGGTGCCATCTTTGTATGCTATAAATGGCAAGGATTTTACAGCATTGTCCAAAAATACAACATGACTGCTAACTGCCGCCCCTGCTTCTGTTTCAAAATCAATTTGCTTCAACATGCGAACCCAATACATGGCACGCTCTCCCGGTATCACAGCACGTAGCGGTTGGTCTTCCTTAATAAGGGGATTCCCTCCATCGGCATAAGTCAAAATGATATCTCGTTTCTGTAAAATTTCATTGGGAACTGCAATGGCATATTGATCTGACGCTGTAAAGCGAATGGCGGCAAAATCACTTTGTTTTTTCCCATATTGTTTTAAAAAAGTATTTAAAGTGGGCCCGTGGGCTTTGATTTTCACAGATTCCCCATTAAACCGATTGGCTTCTGCCTTTTCTGTCACGCTGTCCAATCGGGTCAATTCTTCTACTGTGATGGTAAACTCTTTTTCTTCCAAGCCTGTAATCAGAATTTCCTGCTGCCCATAATCGTATTCTTTTGAAGAGGCTGCATCATTCTGACAACCGGAAAAAAGGACAGAAGCCAGAAGTAACAACATCAAGCTGATCAAAACTATATTTTTTCTCATTTTTCCCATTTTTTCCTCCATATGGGTCAAGGGGCGAAACGAATCTTCCCTTGCCCTTACTCTTCCATCATATATAATTTTCCAGTAACAGGATCCTTATATACCGTGCCTAACCGTTCATAGCTGTCTCCACCTTCTTCACTTTCCTGCAAATTTTCCTGAATTTCTTCAATTTGTGTTACATCGCTACCTTGCTGGACCTGCACCATTTTGCTTCCTTCCAAATCCACATTCCAGTAAATAGCCAAAGAAAGCATTAAACCACAGGCAAAAACCAACATGGCATCCACAATGTTGACAATGCCGTCTAAAGGGTTCAACTCTTCCTCATAATTTTTTCTGCCGCGTAAACTACTATTTCTCAATCCTGCTTTCATCCCTATACATCTCCTCCAAAATACCTTCCATGATCGCTTCCATAGAAATCATGTCGTCTTCATACCACCTCTTTCGCAATTTTGATACTACAAATGCTACGCCCGCCGTTGCGAGACCTGCGACCGTAGCATCAAAGGCTGTAAGCAGTGAGTCTGCCAAAGTTTTGGTATCACCCTGTCCTAAGGCAATCAACCCCGGACCTAAGGGAATTAAAGTGGCCATCAATCCAAACATAGGCCCTAACCTTACAATCATATCTGTAAGGGAAACTACTTTTTGACACCGCAGTTCTTCTGTAGACAAAATCCGCCTTGCCAAAGCCTGTCCAATAGAAGGTGCCAATCCACTATTTTCCAGCAGCTCATTCAGTGCTGATTTTTGGCGTTTCAAAAGTTTACTATCCCTCACAATCCTTTGGATTTCCTCGACTTCTTGATTCTGCACTTCAGTGAGAAGCGAGGCTACCTTCACTTTTGATTTTCGCCGTTCAAAAAAAGCTTCCACCGTTAAACTGCCCAGCTCAACCATGACGATGATGACAAAAATAAGCAAAATGATGATGGCGGGCATTTGTAGTGAAGAGGCAATCCCATGGATTGCACCGGTCACCGATGATGAAAAAAACATATTAAGCTACCTCCCGTTGATTCATTGTAAAACGTTTTATGATTCCTACTAAATAAAAAAATAAAAATAATGCCATAGCATAGTTGGTCAGCTTTGTATCAGCCGGCGGCATAGGCAGTTCTGTGGCATCCTGAGAAATTTCATAGACTCGCCAAGGTTGCTTGCCCGATCCATCTGAGACCACTAGACCTTTGGGTTTTATGCCTTTTTTTTCCTTGCCTGTTGCCACAGCAACAGCTTCCTTTTTCTCCACACCATTTACAATACAAACCGCCTTTTTTTCCCCATTGGCGGTGGTAACGGTAATGGCAGTTTCTATATCCTGTAAGACGTTAATATTCCCTTTCTCGTCTACAGACACTGCTTCCGGATTATGGGAATGCCAAGTCACTCGTTGATCTACTTTGTCGTCATAGCCGAAAACAGTGGCATGAAGTTGAACCCTGCTGCCCACTTTTAATCCCAATAGGCTATGATCCAAGGAAATGTCTTTTGGTGGCGTTCCGCCTAACATAACCTCTATAGCATGCACCCACTTTGCCGACCTTGCCGCATTAGGCGTGGTGGTATCCGTCTGTCCGAAAACCAATCTGAAACGATTGTTGGTATTCATGCCCTGAAAATCAGGCTTCTTTCCAAACCGTTCCCAACGATCTTGTAATGCCAACACAGTCTCTACCTTTTGTGCATCTGCCGACGCACCAAATGTGGCACTTTGATTTTCAGCATCCCAATGATGGGGCAAATTGGGATAATAGTAACGGTTCATATCCAACAGGTAATTTTTTGACAAAGATTGATACCAGGTACTTTCTACGTCTTTACAATAGAAATAGAAGGTTTCTATTGAATTGATGTCAATACCGGCATCATTTAAAAGATCGGTCAACTTGACGCCCTTTACAGAGTTCATCACCACTGCAGGCATTTTATCAATCCAAGTATAGGCCTGCTTTATTTGAGGCAACTTTTCTAAATCCCCATAGGTATAGATTTTCTTTGTCGTATAAGGCCCTCCATAGTAACCCACTTTCACCGTTAACATTTGGGCTTCCAAGCCGGCAGCGCCACTGCCTCTCCCACTGTCGTCAGAAGTAGGCTGGTTCATTGAAGTATCTTTAACAGTGCTTTTACTTCCGGGTATTCGTTGATGAATGGATTTTTCAATCGCCTCATAATGGGCTTGGTCATTGAGATAGAACTCTATTTCCCTAATGTTTTTTCCGTAAGATGAATGTACATCCTCTTTCATCTGTTCTTGACCAAAACAAAACCGCACCCCTCCATTGTCACTGAGTTTCCCCCAATCTAAAGCTTTGTCATACTTGACTTCTGAAGATCGTAAGGCCAAAACAGGGGTTACCACCGTGCACTGGGTGTCAGCTTCCTCCGAAAATCCGTTTTCTGTCCATTTACTGACAATTTCAGGATACGCATATCTGGTGGTTTGAAATAAAAAACTGTTTTGAAATGCCTTTGACCAACCGTCAGAAGACGTGAATTTCACACTTTTCACCATATCTTGACGGATGCTCGCCTGCGCCATCCAGTTGTTAAAATCAATTCCTTCAGCCAGAATAATGACCGGTGCCGGCGTTTCATCTACAGAAGAATAGGTTTGTCGAATTTGCGGCATCTTCTGCAAATCCTCCAAAGAATAGACTGCCACCGTTTTACTTTCCCCTCCTATATTTACTTTAAATGTGATGGTTTCAGGTGCTGCGTAGGCTGTAACATACCCTAAAGAAATAACAAAAACAAGAAATGCCATTGTTACTGCTAACTGCTTTTTCATGATTCATACGCTCCTCTAATTGTTGAAATGATTGCGATTTCTTTCTATCGCCTTCAAATTTTATCATAATCTAAAAAAAAAGTATGTTGGCATGCCAACATACTGACAATAAATTTCACAAATTTTCCATAATTTTTTCATAGTCTTTTCAATCCATAAAATGAAGGGTGAATACATCTTTTTTAAATGAAATCATCCCTTCTTTTTTCATTAAACCTAATTCATGAGATAAGGCACTGCGATTCACACACAAATATTGTGCAAACTGCTCTCTCGTCATTCGAATGGAAAAAGTTGATTTTTTTGCTTTCCCATGCATCAAATACAAATGGGTTAAAATTCGCCCACGCAAGGATTTGCTGGCCAACATATCCATTTTATAAATCTTTTTAATGTTATCATTTGCAAGAAATCTCACTGCATTTGTAAGAACTCGGATTTGCATTTCAGGTGGCAGAGCGCCCTGTTGGCTGAGACAATTTTTATGAAATTTTAAAATGGTAGATTCTTCTACGCTAGTGATGGTAATGGGGCTGACGCGCGAGTTGGTCGCTACAATTTCAATGCCAAACAAGTCTCCTTTTTCCATCATCTGCATTAAATGTGTATTTCCTCCATAATCATGTTTGATACCCGTCAGCCTGCCGCTGCATACGATGCCCATAAATTCTAAAGTTTCCCCTTCTAAAATTAAATCTTGACCTTTTTCCAAGCGTTCTATGGTTGGCTGTAAAAAGGAATACAATGTTTGATAATCATCTTTTTCAAATCCTTCAAATAACTTTGATCCAACCATATTCTCTATTTCCATTTTCATAGCGCTCCTATATAAACCATACTAAACCAAATAAAATTAAACTAAATACAATTACATAATGTCTAGTATATCTTTTTTTACAGGATTGTCAATCTGTAACAGAAACTATAAAAACCTCTCAACCTATGAAAATTCACAGATTGAAAGGTTTTTAAATTTTATTTATTATGAATTAGCTCAGTTGTTTTACCAAGGCGGAAATCATTTGAGCCGCCTGTGCTCTGGTCGCCCGATCTGTGGGTGCGAAGTTGAATGTACCTGCTCCCTTTTCAATTCCGTTAATGACACCCGCCTTCTGCATTATGGTTACAGAAGGACGTGCCCACTGACCGATTGCTTGGGCATCCATAAATGTGAGTTGGCCTTTGGTTTCTTTTAAAGATACCTTGGCTACGTTTTTCACATATCGGTCCAACATCACGGCCATCTCCTGTCTTGAGACCTTGTCTGTTGGTCTAAACAAATTCCCTTCTCCTGTTACAACCCCTGCCTTGGTTCCCCATGCAACGGCATTATAATACCAGGCATTGGCTGCAACATCCCTATAGATCGTCCCCGGATCTTTGCTTTCTTGTGCACTTTTTCCTGCCATATTATACAGGATCTGCACAAATTCCGCTCTCGTAATGTTTGATTCAGGTGCGAAGGAAGTTGCCGTTTTTCCTTTGATCAGATTTTTCTCTATCAAATAAGATACGCTGTCATAGTACCAAACATGAGTAGGAACATCTTGAAAGGTTTTCTTCATTTGACTTTCATGTCCCAACATAAAATAGGAAAAACTGCTGGCTGCAAAAGATAGTTTTCCCGTCTTTGCATCATATTTACAGTCTTTTATCACGTCTATGCTACCATCGTCTTTTAAGTGGTAAATGACAATATGGTCTGTGTCTTCACCGGATTTCGGTTTGTAATCCACAGTAATGGACACTTTTCCGCCTCCAAAATCAGAAACACTTTTATCTCCCACTGTAACCTTAAAAGCATATATGGGTTGTTGGCTCATGTCTCCCTTTGTCAAATTCTTTAACTGGGCTTTCTGTTCATTGGAAAGTGCAGAAGATTCTATTTTTGTTGTGCTGATCTTTACATCGCCCTTTCCTGCTGTTGCAATGGCGCCCACTGCTTTGCTGTCAAACTGTAAAGTGGCATGATCCGCTGATGCATTACCGGTGACCTTTAAAGTCTGTGCCTTTTGAAGTTCCGTGTTATTGACGGTAACGGTTCCGGTAGAATCCGTTTTCTTTTCGATTGTAGATGGAGGATTGGTTATGACAGAGCCACTGGAACCGCTGCCACTGCCTCCTCCTCCGGTATGAATGGCAATCCATTTGGCATAAATAGTAGTTGCCTCGGTTATATTTTTTTCAAAATTATACTTTTGCTTCAATTCACTGTCACTGTACCAACCATCAAAGGTATAACCTGTTTTGGTCGGTGGGCTGGGAACCTGTACCTTTTCGCCTTTTGCAATGGCCTGAGGCACAATCTTGCTACCCCCATTGCTTTCAAAAGTGAATTTATTTGCTTTTATGTAAGTTCCAATTGAAAAACCATCAGGGATTGCAAAACCCGTTTCAAGTAAATTTTCATTGGTCAAAAGCGGATACTTTGCCGTAATCGACCCTGTATATTTTAATACAGATTGCTTATCATCTTTATTCAATGTTCGTGCACCAGTTCCGTTGTCCCCATTCGCAGTGATATTTCCTAAAATAACCGTTTTTGTATCTTTTGCATATGAGGATAACATAACAGCACTAAACGCCCCAGTGGTGTCTTTCGATAAAACATCACCGTAAATTGTCATATTTCCGCATCCGTTGCTTACTGCAGAACCTAACGCTGTCACATT
>JAVVUJ010000012.1:0-26955 GCA_036653195.1 Anaerovorax sp.
AATTGTCACTTATATTTTACCTGCAATACAGATCTTTTGCAATAGGAATGCTTTTATAAAGCCATTGAGTTTCTGGCATCTGACTTAAACCAACCGGAAATCATGTTCTTAAACATGTACATCACTTCCTAATTGGTCAGTTTCAGCACATATTTGTCCATGTTCTTCTTTTTTGTACTCTTTATGAATCTATTCTATTTAAGTTTGGCAATCAATTCTCCCGCCTTTACCTGCTGTCCTTCTTTGACATAAATCTTACTGATTTCTCCGGCCATAGGTGCTAGGATATTGGTTTCCATCTTCATCGCCTCAATGATGGCAATGGGCTGATTTTCCTCAACCTTTTCTCCTTCATGAATCAACAGTTTCATCACATTGCCTGGGATATTGGCTCCAATTTCAGTGGGATCCTCCTCATCGGCAAAAATAATAGAAATATTCCCCATACCGTTTGTAATGGAATCTTTATCTTTGATTCTTACCGCTCTGCGATTACCATTGACTTCAAATACCACGTCTCTAAAGCCTTCTTTATCAACGTCTCTAAATTCAATCAGCTTCACCACAAAGATGACCCCTTCTTTAATCTTGATTTCACAAGTTTCACCCTCTGATAAACCATGAAAGAAGATATCACTACCCATATATCGGAAGTTCCCGTCGGTTTTTTCACTCTTCAGGTAGTCTTCAAATACCTTTGGATACAATGCATAGCTTAGCGCTTCCTGATCGGTGCCTTCCAGTTCATACTTTTCTCTCAACAACCCTTTTATTGCATCTAAATCTTCCCAAGGCAAAAGTTCACCCGGCCTACAAACAATGGGTTCTTTGCCCTTCAAAACAAGTTTTTGAAGTTTTTCGGGGAATCCACCTTCCGGTTGTCCCATCATACCTTCAAAATAAGATATGATAGAGTCAGGAAAATCAATATCTTTTGCTTTTTCATAGATATTCTCTGGGGTCAGCTCATTTTGTACCATAAAAATTGCCATGTCTCCCACTGCCTTTGAAGACGGCGTCACCTTAATGATATCTCCAAGCATTTGGTTTACTGTCTTGTACATTTCTTTGACTTCTTCAAATTTATGTCCAATACCAAAACTTTCTACCTGTGGTTTTAGGTTAGAGTATTGTCCACCGGGGATTTCATATTTATAAATTTCAGCCGTACTTGACACCAGTTCCGATTCGAATTTTTTGTAAACAGGTCTCACTGCATTCCAGTATTTTGAAATCTTTTGAATCCCATCAAGTTCAATTCCTGTGGCTCTTTCTGTATTTTCAAGAGCTGCAACCACTGAATTTAAAGCCGGTTGACTTGTCAATCCTGACATACTGTTAATAGCTGTATCTGCAATATCCACACCTGCCATAGCTGCCATAAGCACAGTTGCTACACCATTACCACTGGTGTCATGGGTATGTAAATGGATAGGGATTTCAATGGCATCCTTTAGGCTTTCTATTAATCTCTTCGCTGCCATAGGTTTTAACAATCCCGACATATCCTTAATTGCTAAAATATGCGCGCCACGTTTTTCTAACTCTTTGGCCATATTTACATAGTATGTAAGGTTATATTTTTTTCGGCTTTCATCTAAAATATCACCCGTATAACAAATACACGCTTCTACCAACTTGCCCTGCTTTAAAGCTTCATCCATAGCAATTTCCATTCCTTGAATCCAGTTTAAAGAGTCAAAAATACGGAAAACGTCTATGCCTGAATTGGCACATTCCTTGACGAAAGCTCTGATCACATTGTCAGGATAGTTTTTATATCCCACGCCATTGGCTCCACGAATCAACATCTGGAACAAGACGTTTGGCATTTTCTCACGAAGCGTTTCCAGTCTTTCCCATGGATCTTCCTTCAAAAATCTATAGGAGGTATCAAAGGTGGCCCCTCCCCACATTTCCAATGAGAATAAATCCTTCCCATAAAGTGCTACAGCCGGTGCGATCTTCTCCATGTCTACCGTTCTGACTCTAGTCGCCATAAGGGATTGCTGTGCATCTCTCATGGTGGTATCTGTAAGAAGAAGCTTCTTTTGATTTCGCACCCATTTTGCCACCTGCTCTGGCCCTTCCTCATCTAACATCTGCTTTGTTCCACGCAGTTTTACAATTTCTTCTGCCTTGATTCTAGGAAATACCGGTACGTCAAATAAGGGCTTACTCCCTTTTGTCTCATTGACCACCTTGTTTCCAAGAAAGTTTAGCACCTTCAATTCCTTATCTTCTTTTGATCTGATATTTAAAAGTTCCGGATTATCTGCAATAAATCCCGTGTCGCAATTTCCTGCACGGAAGGTATCGTGGTTTAGCACGTTTAAGAGAAACGCCGTGTTTGTCTTCACACCCTCAACCTTCAGCTCATTTAATGCTCTGGCAGACTTTGCAATGGCATCTTCAAAGCTTCTTGCCCAAGAGGTGACCTTTACAAGCAGACTGTCATAATAAGGCGTAATGACAGAACCTGTAAATCCATTTCCACCATCCAGTCGGATTCCAAATCCGGAGCCTGTTCTGTATACGTCTATTTGACCCGTATCCGGCGCAAAACTGTTGATGGGATCTTCCGTTGTGATTCTACACTGAATGGCAAAACCTCTGGGTTGAATGTCCTCTTGCCTTTTCATATTGATTTCATCCGAATCTAAAGCATAGCCTTCCGCTGCCAAAATCTGAGACTGCACCAAATCCACACCCGTTGTCATTTCCGTAACCGTATGTTCTACCTGAATTCTTGGGTTCATTTCTATAAAATAATGATTGCCTTTATTATCTACAAGAAATTCTATGGTACCTGCACTTCTATAGTTTACTGCTTTTGCAATTTTAAGGGCATCGTTACAAATGGCTTGTCGTTGTTTTGCAGAAATGCAAATTGCAGGGGTAAACTCTACTACCTTTTGGTGTCTTCTTTGAATGGAACAGTCTCTTTCGTACAAATGGACTACGTTTCCATAGTTGTCGCCAAAGACTTGCACTTCAATATGCTTTGGTTTTTCAAGATATTTTTCAATAAACATATCGTCAATGCCAAAGGCCTTTTTCGCCTCGCTTTTGGCACTTCTAAATTGTGGCAACAGTTCTTCCGGTGTTTTCACAATTCTCATACCACGGCCGCCACCGCCTGCTGCCGCTTTCAACATAACAGGATATCCACAAAATTCCGCAAATTGAATGGCCTCTTCCTCATTTTCAATGGTTTGTTCTACGCCGGGAATTGTTGGTACGCCCACTTCATTTGCTACAATCTTAGACTTGATTTTATCACCCAAACGATCCATCATTTCATGAGTCGGTCCTATAAATACAATGCCCGCTTCTTCACATTCCTTGGCAAACTGTACATTTTCCGAAAGAAATCCGTATCCGGGGTGGATTGCATCTACGCCCTTTGCCTTTGCAAGTGCAATAATTTCATCAATGCTAAGGTATACATCCACCGGGGATTTTCCTTTTCCAATTTGATAAGATTCATCTGCCTTTGTTCGAAACAATGCGTTCTTATCCTCTTCAGAGTAAATGGCAACGGTTCTAATGCCTAACTCCTTACATGCTCTAAAAACTCTAATTGCAATTTCACCTCTATTTGCAACTAGCACTCTCTTGAATTTTTTCATTTAAAAGCCTCCCTACCGCTTATCTTCCTTGCTCTTTTATCATGATTTGTAGTACCTAATTAGAAATCATTGAACCCATAAAAATTCTCCTAATTTAGATGTACACAAAATAATACGTTTGGAATACAGTATACAAAAGCCCCTATCTCTTGTCAATAGCTTTGGTGGTATTGTGTGCTTTTCCATCCGGATTGGTGGAAAAGGGTGAAACAAATTTCGTGTTTCTAATTCATGGTAAAAATCCGATCGCTCACGTGCTCTACCATAGGCAAATCATGAGAAATGAGCAAAATAGCCAAGTCTCTCTCTTCTTGTAATTTTTTAAAGAGATGTACAATTTGTGCCTGTATGGAAACGTCCAAAGAGGCAATGGGTTCGTCTGCAATGATCAAATCCGGATTTAGGCTGATGGCTCTGGCAATGGCTACACGCTGTCGCTGACCACCGGATATCTCATAAGGATGTTGATTTCTTAGGGTATCCTTCAGTTCTACCAGTTCCAATAACGCCCCTATTTTTTCTTTTAACAGGGCTTCCCCTTTGCAGGATTTTTGAATGCGAAAAGGTTCAGCGATAATTTCTTCCACCGTCATTCTGGGATTCAGTGCCGACATGGAATCCTGAAAGATGATTTGTTTGTTCTTCCCGTAATATAAAATTTCTCCACCTGTAGGACGATAGATGTTCATCATACACTTTGCAAGCGTGGATTTCCCACAACCGGATGGGCCGATTAATCCCACGATTTCACCTCTGCAAATATTCAGTTGAAGTTCATCTAATACCTTTACCGTAGTGTGGCGATCCAGTTTGAAATCCATGCTTACATTTCTCACTTCCAATAATTTTTCCCTGCCACTGTTATGGGCTTCTGTGCTTTGGACTGCCTTTTGGCAACGATACTTTTCGCCACAGAATGGTTCTCGTCCCAGTTGATTTTCATCATGGGATTGTTCTTGACGCCTGTGTTTTTCATCATGGGATTGTTCTTCGTGAATGTGTTTCCCATGGGTGTGTTCTTTTCCTTTTCCGTAATTCACATAACGCATAAGCCGCTTGGTATACTCATGATGTGGGTTCTCAAAGAGTGCCTTTACCGTGCCTTCCTCTACAATCTCTCCTCCAAGCATGACCACTACACGGTCTGCAAAAGTTTCTACCAAACTCAAATCATGGGTAATAAAAATAATTGCCACCCCGGTTTTTTTCTGAATTTCTTTTAACAATTGTAAAATTTGAGTCTGGGTTTCCCCATCTAAAGCCGTCGTCGGCTCATCAGCCAGAAGCACCTTAGGATTTCCCGCCAAGGCGATGGCAATGGCCACTCGCTGTCTCATGCCACCTGAAAATTCATAAGGCATTTGATAAAACCGCTTTTCCGGTAAGGGAATGCCCACCAAATCCAGCAATTCTAAAACCCTTTTCCTTCCTTGTAGTTTCGTCACCTTCTCATGGAGAAACAACACTTCCTCAATTTGTTTACCAATGGAAACAGATGGGTTTAAGGAAGTCATGGGATCTTGAAAGATCATGGCAACTTCCTTACCCCGTAACTGCTCCATTTCTTTTTCATTTCGTGTTAACAAATCTACGTCATCCAATAACGCCTGCCCTGTCTTTACGGTACCGCGGTTGCATAGCAAATGGAGCATGGATTTACACAAAACGGTTTTTCCACAGCCTGATTCTCCTACAAGTCCTAAGATTTCTCCTTGCTTTAAGGTGAGATCCACTCCTTTTACAGCTGTCAATTCCCCCATTTCTGTGTGAAATGCCACGGTTAGATTTCTAATTTTCAATACATCCACTTGCTTTTGCTCCACTTCCACATTTTATTGAATAACGAATAGATAGGCACACTGAAAATACAGTTGTGTACCGCTGGTTCTTCTTTCTCTAATTACATATCCCACTGTTCTATGTTCCAGAATATGCCTACGCCGTGGTGTCCTAAAATTTTATCTGCTGAAATGCCTGTAATGGCATCATTTGCCATATAAATGGCGTCAATATAAGCGATAAAGGTGTACGGCAAGTCCTTTGCTAATTCAGTTTGGAATTCCTGATATACAGGGATTCTTTCCTCTTTTGTCTGCAAAGCTCTGGCCTGTACCAACAGCGTGTCTACCTTGCTATTGGAATAACCATTGTAATTGGCACCTTTGTCCGTTCCAAATACTTTATAGGTATGGTCATCGGGATCAAAGGGGCTGCCCCATCCGATTAAATAGGCTTCCTGTCCGCCCCAATCGGTTTCCCCATTCACTTTTACCTTAGCATTGACACCAATATCCTGTAGATTTTGCGCACAAATGTTAGACATATCTACACGAACCTGATCTCCTTGTCCGTTGTTAATGGTAAATCCAAGTTCTTTGCCATTTTTTTCATAATAGCCATTGGCACCCATCTTCCACCCTGCTGCTTCCAGCAGTTCTTTTGCCTTTTCAGGATTATATTCATATTTTTCAATGTCCGGATTGTTGTACGGCCCCGCTTGCAACGGAGAATACGCAATGGAACCTTCTCCCAAAAGAACAGAATCCACAATGGCCTGTCTGTCAATGGCATAGCTTAACGCATTGGGCAGTTCCCTGTTTTCTTTAAATAGAGGATGATTAAAATTGTATAAAATGCCTCTGTAATCTGCAGTTTTCATGTCTAAAGTCTTGAAACCCTCTAAATCTTTCAATTCTCTAGCTGATTTCGGTGTCACTTGCGCCAAGTCCAACTCTCCTGATTTTAGCTGTAAAGCACGCGCATCCGTATCTTCCACAATTTTAAAGATCACCTTGTCAATCTTAGGGGTTCCGTTGTAATAACCCTCATATTTTTCTAAAGTGATACTCTGGCCCATATCCCAACTCACCAGTTTGTAGGGGCCTGATCCTACAGGTTTTTGATTGAATTCATGGGTGGTGATATCTTTGCCTTCCAGTAAATGTTTTGGTAAAATACCAATGGTCATATAATCTAAAAACGCAACATTTGGCGCTTTCAAAGTAATGCTGATATTTGCCTTGTCCGAAACTTTCATCTCAGCGATATCCTCATAATTGGAAACAATTTCAGAGCCGTTGTCCGGATTTAAAATGGTTTGCAATGTAAATTCAACATCTTCCGCCGTTACCGGTTTCCCGTCATGAAAGGTGGCGTCATCTCTCAGGGTAAAGCTGTACGTCAGATGATCCTGGGAACAGGTGACCTCTTTTGCCAAATCCGTTTCCACATTATTTTCCAAGTCATGCTTCATCAATCCTGTGAAAATTAAAGAATTGATTTCTCCATGTTCTTTTATTGCCGGGTTGATGCTGGTATAATCTCCACTGCCATAGACCAACGTCTTTTCCTTGCTCTTTCCATCATCCCCCTTTCCGCCACAGCCTGCCAACAATAAAATTGACAGAATCAGCAGGATCGCAACTTTCCATGTTTTTTTCTGATTCATTTTGTTTTCTCTCCTTGTTGAAATTGACAATTATAGATTTCCAAATTGCCGATTTCCTTTTTTTCTAAAATAATTGCCTATATTCGTGACACAGACAAGCGTCACGATCATAAAGGTACCCGGTACCAATATAATCCACCAATAGCCTGACAGTAGTGCTCTTTCTGACAAGGCCATCATACTTCCCCAAGAGATCACTTCCACCGGCAATCCCAAGCCCAAGAAACTTAAACTGGCTTCCAATCCGATAGCGGATCCAATGTTCATGACCACCATAAACAAAATGGCAGGAAGAAAATTTGGAAACAAATGCTTTCTCATAATATAAGGGAAACTTGCCCCCATACTCTTTGCCGATAAAATATATTCGCTGTTGCGAATTTGACTGACCTCAGTCCGCACCACTTTTGCCACAGTCATCCAACCGGTCAGCCCAATGACCACAGCCATAGAGAAAGGTGATGGGTTTCCTAAAATAGCCTGTATAAAAATAATGAGTAAAATATTGGGTATGCTTAAGATGATTTCCGTAAAACGCATAAGCGCACTGTCTATTATTTTATTTCCCAGGCCGCTGATACAACCATAAACCACCGCAATAAAGGTGGAAATAATCGTAGCAATCACACCGATAAACAGAGAAATTCTTCCACCATACCAAATCATGGAGAAAATATCTCGTCCCAACGTGTCCGTCCCAAAAAAATAAGTTTCATTGGGACTTTGGGCAATCTGTGTTAAATTCATATAGGCGGGATTATAGGGCGAAATAACCCCTGCGAAACAACAGGCAACCACCACACCTGCTAAGAGAATGATGGAAATTCTGGGTATTCCATTCTGTTTTCTCATAACAACTCCCTCCCCTCATAACGCTCCACACGCATTCTGGGATCAATGACTTCATTGATCAACTGTGCAATCATATTGCCTAAAATCACCAAGGCGCCTGTAAGCAAACAGATGACCATGAGCATGTTGTAATCGTGAAATTGTGCACTTTCAAAAGTAATGGTTCCCAATCCGGGATAAGAGAATACTTTTTCTACAATGTAGGTTCCCCCTAAAATATGGGGCAAGGAAATAGCCATCAAACTAATAAAGGAGGGCATGGTATTTCGCAGGCAATGCTTCCACATAATCTGTTTCGCACCCAAACCTTTTACTTTACAAAGCAACACATAATCTTGTCTCGTCTCTTCAATAAGCTTGTTCCTCACCATATAGGCATAGTACCATAAATGACCAAGAACCAGCACCGCAACAGGCAAAATCAAGTGGTACATTCGATTCAACAAATCACTTTCCTGTGAAATCCCATAGGCACCGCTTGTAGGCACCCATCCCAAGTTCACCGCAAAGATTAAAATAAAGACCAGCGCCACAAAAAAAGACGGGACACAGCTTGTTACAACACCTAATTTACAAATCATTCGGTCTGCCAACGTTTCCTCTCGCAAAGCACAAAATATGCCCAAAGGCAACGCCAGTGCAAAGGTAAGGATGAAAGCCAACCCACCTAAAATCAGTGTGTTTCCACCCATTTTTTTCACAACTTCAACCACATCTTGTTTGTACTTATAGGAGATCCCAAACTCTCCGGAAGCCGCATTTTTCAACCAGCTTCCATACTGCACCAGCAACGGTTCCTTGAGTCCCAACCGCTCCTTGGCGTCCTCTTGCTGTGCAACGCTCATCCGCTCCACGCTATCCCCATAATAAGATCGTAAAGGATCTCCCGGTGCCAATCTGGACATAAAAAAAACCAAAATGGAAAGGACAAACAAAGCCAACACCAGTTGGATGATTTTTTTTATAATAGACATTCCTAATTCTCTTGCTTCCATCACTGCCTCTTCCTGCTTCATTCTAAAATTGTTCGCCTTCATGTTTTACAATGCAAACACCCCATACAGGGGTACGCTTTTAATACCATGCTCCATTTTAAAGTTTGCCTTAGAAAGTACAATGCCATAAGGCGGTTTATATTTTTCCCCGTAGACCTTTAGGCTTTTCCTCTTTGTACTTTCTTCTAAATTTAACACTATAGGAATCAATCCCTCCTGTTTTTCTATGAGAAAATCAATTTCCGCAATGCCACCTGACAACCAATATCCAAGTTCATAGCCCTTACTATGCAAGCTACACGCCACATAGTTCTCCGTAAGTCCCCGAACCAATCTGCCATTTGCCGCATTTTCTATCTTTTCGGCATCCAATCGCAACTTGATCGCCAACAACCCTACATCGTTCATATACAATTTAAAGCAGCTTTCATCTTGCCTTTTTTCACATTTAAATACCACACCCATCTCTTTAAGCAAATGAATGGTATCCGCATAAAAGGAAGCTCTTGCCCCTTCTTTTATGTACTTATATTGAAATTTCCTATTTTCCTTGCATAATTGCCCCGGTATGGACAAATACGCCTCTTTTGCCTTAGCACCTTTTAAATTTGAAAACAGGTTGGTCATATCCGAAACATAAGAATCCACGATTAATTCTTTATATTCCTGCTCCTTGGTTGGGTTTTTATGGTAAATATGGGCACAGACTACCGTAGGCATTCCACCGGTAAGCAGATATTTTTTCCACTCTTCTAAGCAGTCTTTATGAATTTCTATTGGCACAGGCTCCATGGTTTCGTAATGGGATCGGATAGTTTCTGCCAGTTCATCCTTTCCTGTCGCCCATAAAAACTCTTCAAAATCCATAGGAAATACCTTCTCTGTCTGAATGTTTTCGCAGGTGGGTGCTTCCATAGTGTTGCATGCGCCTATAATATGGTAGGATGCCCCTTCCCTCTGAAATAGCTGCAACCATCCCACCCCTATTTTATGTAACTCTATATCATCTAAAAAAATCAACGTCTTACCCGGAATGATTATGGTTTTATATAAATTTTCCAATCCTTTTACGACTTCTTCCACGGTTTTCTTTTCTTTTAACCCTTCTATCATTTCCGGATTTTCGCAGAAATTTACATAAACCAAATTTTCGTAACACAGAGAAGCAAACTCTTTTACGCCATAGGTTTTCCCTACCTGTTTTGCACCGCACAAAAGAAGCGGCCTCCGATCCTTGTCAATCTCTTTCCATTTTATTAATTTTCCGATTATTTTACGCTTCATTGAATTCCGCCTTATTTTTCACTATTTTATCTCTATGGTTGCCCGTCCTTGATCTCTGCCTCTTCTCTCAAGAGCCCTTTCACTGACAATGGATTTATTGTATCATTAAAAAAAATATTCGTCAATAAAAATGTTATTTTTTACATTTTTTCTAACGAATATTTTTTCATTAATCTACTGATTCTTTCCCAAAATTTACATTGCTGTCTCCCACACCGGAGGTCAAATTCAGTTGATTGGGTGCATTGATATTAACAACCGATTGAGATTTTGCAGAATTGCCGTCTATTGTAACATCTCCCATATCTACAGCGAAATGATAGCTGTAACGGGATTTTGGTAAATCCGTGTCAACGTTGATTTCTCCCATGTCCGTTTCCAAATTGTTGGTTCCTTGGAAGGTTCCCTGTAAATCCAAATCCCCGGCGCTAAGCAAGATATCTAAGCCCTTGGCCACAAATGCGGTTGCTGTAAAATTGCCCATATCCATATTAATTTTTCCCTTATTTGCTTTTACAGAAGAAATGGTACAGTCCCCCTTGCTCATATTTAAATGAAACTTATCCATAAAAACCGATGACAGTGCCAAGTCGCCCATATCTAAAGTCACATCCAGCAAATCAAAAGAACCACCCTCAATGTTGCAATCCCCCAAATCTTGCGCAAGAGTTACATTACCCAATTTGACATGACGAGGATACGTGATGACCACTTCTTGTCTATGATGATTCTTTAATAAGTTGAGACCTCCTATTAAATCAAAATTAAAGAAATGTTGACCCTTCTGGCTGTCCACAATCAAGGTATCCCCTTCTACGTGAATCCTAGGCTTTTCTTTCTTGTCTGTGTACGAATAGTCAACCTGATACCCATCTCCCTGAACCACTTTCACAGAAAACACATCCACGTCCACTTTTATATTTTCAAATTTTTCCACTGAGACATGTTTGTTGACCGCCTGACCCGAATCCCAAAAGCCTCCGTTGAGACCACCAACAAGGGTTAAAATAATCCCAATTCCCACTAAAATACCTGCCACAATCGCAATGTTTTTTACAACTTTACTGTTCATCTATTTTCCCCCCTTTATTCATCTTCAAAAGAACGCCATTCATTAATTTTGCCATCCATCGGCACAATATTCTTGATACATAGATCACTGCTATTGCCAGCAACAGCGTCACGCCCAACAGTATCATACCCAGCCCAATGGCAAAAACGCTGTTTGGCAGACTGACGAAAAGGGTTGACAATCCCCCTACGATAGTCGCAATACTCCCCAGAAAAGCCGCAAGCACCACTGCGCCTAAGGAAAACAGCAATGCAAATACGACGATGACAAAACTAAGGGCAAGCAACAACACGGCTACAGTCAAAGGCAACGCCAAAGGTGCTGCAAAGATGGCTAAGACAATCAACCAAATAGCAGAAATTCCTTTCCTTACAGTCGGTGCTTCCTCTTTCACCAACTGTTTCATGGCAATCTCTGCTTTCAACTGGGCCCCTATGTTTTCCGGAGAACCCAGTTCTTTCAATACCCCTTCTTCATTTTCCTCACCGGCATCCTCGAAATATTCGTTGTAATACGCCAGTGCTGCTGCCGCTTCCTCTTTTGGAATTTGCCCTAACTGCGCCTCCAATGCCTTCATAAACTCACTTTTATTCATGATCTCCTCCTAACAATCCATCCACCTTTTCTTTATACACAACCCACTCCTTTTTATACTCTTTCAGTTTCTCCCTTCCCAAATCCTCTATGGCATAATACCGCCGATTTCTGCCTTGAAAAGACTGATCATAGGTGGTTAAAAAGCCATCTTTTTGTAATCTTCTCAACACCGGATACAAGGTGGATTCCGAAAGTTCTGTCACATCTCGCATACGCTGTGTCAGTAAATACCCGTAGGTATCTCCTTGATCCAGTATGGCCAATACACAGGCTTCTAAAAGCGTGGATCCCACTTGAAAGCTCATAACTGTGCCCCCCTTTCTATAGGACTGCATACCACTGCAACCCTTTCACAAAGTTATTACACTAAAAAATATATCATATATATACTTATATTGTTTATTTAACTATACTATATCTCATATAGTATAGTTTGTCAAGGCGCATTTACTTAAAAAAAGAAAAAACCATGACACAAACTTTTTACGGTTGGTGTCATGGTTTTGAGAATTTTGTTCTTTGTTTAAGGTAGGGCTTAGAATTGTTTATTTCATTCCATCAATATCAAGGGCCGTCTGTAACAACACATTGGCACCCTGCCAACATTGTTCAACTGTCGTAAACTCAGGTTCGCAGTGACTGTGTCCGTCCTTTGAAGGAACAAAAATCATGGTTGTAGGCATCAATTCTGTGCAATATTGTGCATCATGACCTGCGCCACTGTTGATTTTCATATTTGCATATCCAAAAGCCTTAGCATTTTTCTCTACAAAACCTACCAGTGTTTTGTCAAAATAGACGGTATTTCTTGCCCACTGTTCTGCAATTTCCATCTTACACTTTGCAAATTCCTTTGGCATATTTTCTAGAATACGTACAACACTCTTAATCACTTCAGGATCTTCATGTCTTGCATCTAATGAAAAATCTACATAATCGGGAATAACCGTATGTACACATGGATGACACTTGATTTCACCCGTTGTGTAAACAAGATCCGGTGTTAATTTATCCAACTCATTGTGAAGATAAATCAACGCTTGTGCAGCAGCGTAAAGTGCATCATGCCTATAATTCATTGGTGTTGTGCCTGCATGATCTGCTTGGCCATAAGCCTTGATTCTATAGTTACACATGCCGAGAACACAAGTGACAATACCGATATCTTTTTTTTCTGCTTCAAGAATAGGACCTTGCTCTATATGTAATTCAAGCATGGCTTTATATTCCTTGGCATTCAATCTATTTTTTTCAGAACCTACATACCCTGACTCTGCAAGAGCTTCTCCAAAAGTCTTTCCTTCCGGATTTGTTGAACTCATCATGGATTCTTTTGTAAATTTTCCACATACAATACCGGAACACATCATAGCCGGCGGATAAAGAGAACCTTCTTCATTGGTCCAAATCATGGCTGTAATGGGATGCTTATGTGGAATTTTTTCAGCTGCAATGGTTTCCACCACTTCCATAGCCGTCATAACGCCTAATATGCCATCATAGTTCCCGCCATTTCTCACGGAGTCACAATGGGAAGCCATTACAATTGCAGGTAATCCCTCTTCTGAACCGGGAAGTGTGGCATACATGTTTGCCAAATCATCCGTTTTAACGACTGCGCCTGCCGCCTCCATTCTTTTAACAAATTCAGCTCTCGCCATCTTTGCTTCGGCAGACAGTGAAAATCTTGTAATGCCGCCATGTCCCGCATCTCCAAATGTTGAGTAAGTCTTGATTTTGTCATCCAATCTTTCTTTGTTTGTAGTAATCATGATCATTCTCCTTCCTGACCGTAGGTCAGCAATCCATTTTATTTATAGTTTCAATTTTATCTTATTTTACCCTGTTTGGGACTGTAGATCTGTATAGCTCAAAACGTCTTGTAGTTTCTGCATCCGGCTTTGTAAACAAGCTGACAACAACCACTACTACTAAATTCATAACGATGGCCCAGAATCCCGGGTTCATGCCCAAAGGTGAAGCATCCATTACGTTGATAATAAAAGCAAGTGTTCCGACGCCGGTGATAATTCCTGCGCCCATACCCCACTTTGTCGCCTTTTTCCATACGAATCCAAGTGCCACCGCAAAGAAGGTCTGAGAAAGTCCGCCATAAGCCAGGGTGACCACATTGGCCATCAATGCAGGGAAATATAGTGCGGTCAATACACCGAATACTAGGAATACGCCTGTAGCGACTCGAGTCCAAACAGCCATCTTTGACTGAGGCATATCCGGTTTGATTACGCCAAGAATGTTCTTTGAGAACAAGCCACCTACACACAATGCGGTGATTGCCATAACCAAAATTGCCGTCAATGCGCCGGCACCCGCTACCAGTCCGATGCACCAATCAGGAAGCGTCTCTACTACAATTGCAAGCAATGCAAAGTCTTGATTTTCAAGATTTGGAATGGTCGCTACTGCATAGTAGGCTGCAATAATTAAGAAGGGGAACATAATCATATACATAGGCATGTATATGGTGTTCTTTCTTAAGTTTTTTTCGTTCTTGCTGGTAAGCAATGCTTGAAAAGAAATAGGCAACATGTAAAATCCAAGCATTTGGAACGCAATGGTAGACATAACAAATGTAACGTTTTTCGTAATAGGATCTGATTCAATGATCAGCATATCAGGTCTGGTTTCCGCTACGGTCCTGAAAATACCGCCAACTCCACCGTCCATATGAACCACTGCGGCAATACCTACAGTTACAATAGAAACGATTAAAAGAAAGTCTTTTAACACAGATACCCAGGCCGGCGCACGAATCCCCGCGATTGCGATATAAGCAAAGGCAAGTGCCGATGAAATTAGGACACCTGCAAAGAAGGTTACACCAATGTCTAAATATTCAAAGAGAATCGCCATGCCGGCAAATTGATTTTGAATCCACGGTGTTAAGAAACCGATGCCCACCAAGGCTACAATCACTTGAAGTGCTTTTGAATTATATCTCCAACCAATCAAGTCACCGATTGAAACGGCTTTGGCCAATTGTCCCATTCTCCATATAGAAGGATTCAGGAAATATCCCAGTACATAGGACAACAGAATATAGCATATAAACCACATGCCATAGGTTGCGCCCTTTGCATAAACAGAACCCGGGGCACCAATCATGGTACCGATGCTGTAAATTTCTCCCACCGATACGAAGAAAATTAAGAATGCACCAAATGATCCGCTGGCCGTCATAACGTCGTCCATACTGGAGCCAATAGCGCCTTTTTTTGACATGAGTGCAATAATCACTGATAATACAAGGACTGCACCAAATACAAGTAATGCCATTATTTAGTACCCCCTTTTCCGTCTGGATCTTTTTCGATGATAGCGATTGCTTTTTTTAATTTTTCAGCACTTTCCTCCGCAACTTCAGGGTCGTTATAGGGATCCAGTTTGAATCCAATATAGAGACACAGTGAAGTTAAGAACAACCATGCAAATATCCAGAAATAGTTAAAGGAAAATCCGAATACAAATGGTTCAATTCTATTGTAAAGGGGGAAGCAAGCAAAAATCGCAAGCATTGGTAAACAGAATGCGATAATTACAGTTGGAATTCTACTTTTTCTCATGAAAATCTCCTTTCAATGTAAATTAATTATTTCACAATCAGTGTAATACATTGAAAAAGTAAAATCGACTTAGATTCGCTAATGATTTCATAAGATTCCCTTTAGATTTGCTAATATTCTGAATTTTCCTTGTTTTGCTTAAAAAACGCCTGTATGTTTTATTCACATACAGGCGTTTTCATCAAGGTGCTGTTGAATTTATACCCAACTCCTCTAATATTCACAATATAATGGGTCCCTCTTTCTTCCGGTTCAATCTTTTTCCTTAAATTACTGATATAAACCATTACCGTCCTTGAATCCCCTTTTAAACTGTCTGTTTTCCATACCAGTTCGAAAATTTGATCCATGCTGAATACCCTCTTCGGCTGTGCAATCAAGAGAAGCAAAATTTGAAATTCCTTTGGTGTAAGGCTGATTTCTTGTCCATCCAAATACACCTTATAAACTTCCGTATCCACCAATAATCCTTCATAGATATATTTTGTCTCTGCTTTTTCTTTTGTCAACTGTGGCTGCATTATTTTATTGCGCCGCAAATGTGCCTTCACTCTTGCAATAAGCTCACCCGATTGGAAAGGCTTTGTTATGTAATCATCGCCACCTGCAGAAAAAGCAATAATTTTATCAATTTCTTCCGATTTACAGCTTAAAAACAAGATATGACATTGAGTTTTTCGCCGAAGTTCAAGGCAAAGATCCACACCACTGATGTCCGGAAGATTGATATCCAATAAAATCAAGTCCGGATTAATTTCTTCTACTGCCGTTAATGCCGATGCTGCATCGTATACCATGGTACAATGAAAACCTTCCTGCGCGAGGAAAGTCTTAATCATTTTGCAAATCATCACTTCATCATCCACTATTAAAATTTTTTCATGTGCCATTATTTCCTCCTACTGTATGCTTGATAGATTGGAATGGTATAGATAAATTCACTGCCGTTCCCTTTTTTTGAATTGGCGTAAATAGTTCCGGAATGCGCCATCATAATTTGTTTTGCAATAGCAAGACCGATACCCGTGCCCTTTTTATTGATTTTTTTAGTATCCTCACTCCTATAAAAAGGTTCGAAAATTCGACTGAGTTCTTCATTTTTTATACCCGGTCCCATATCTCTTATTCTAAACACAATGCACCGCTTCTCTTCGTTAAGCTCACAGGTAAAGGTGATTTTTCTGCTGTCTCCTGCGTATTTGATAGCATTTTGAAGGATATTGCTATGCACCTGCTCCATTCGTTTCATATCAGCCAATACTTCAAGATCCTCCGTCACCTTGGGGTCAAAAGATGAATCATATTCCATACCGGCAGCAAGTATATCCCGACTGTACACAGAATCAAGGGATTCATACAATTCTTTGGCACTGACCTGTACAAATTCAAAAGAAAATTGATTGGCCTCCATTTTAGATAATTGAAAAAGATCTTCCACCAGTTTTTGCAACATGGTTGCTTTGGAATAAATCAAATCCAAGGCTTCCGTTCTTTCTTCTTCCCCTTGCCACATATTCTTTTTTAGCATTTCTGTATAACCCATAATGTAAGTGATGGGTGTTTTCAATTCGTGGGAAATATAAGAGAGAAACAATTGCTGTGTTTTTTGCGCTTCTATCATCTCCTTTTCAGCAAGTTTGCTGTCCGTTACATCTCGAAGGGTGCCTTCAACTGCTACAATTTTACCATCTCGTTCTATGGGATTATTGTGATATTCAAGATAAATATACTCTCCATCCTTTTTTTGCCATCTAATAAAATCCTTGGTTCGCTCTTTGGATGTAGGAGAGAAGGCGCGGATAATAATTTCTCGATCCTCTTCGTGGGTCAACTCAATGTGTATTTTAGAATTTTTATAAAAATCTTTTTGCTTATATCCCACCGTTTCCTCTACGGATGGGCTGATAAATGTAAATTCCGGATAGGGATAGAGGGAATAATAAAAAACAATATCCACTGCCTTTTCGGCAAGATCATAAATATACCCTTCTCGTTTTTTTGTAATATGTTGTGCCGAGATAATAAACAATATATTGAAATTGAAATTGACCAAAATTAAAAATGCAAAATCTAAAAATATCAGTTCCAAATAATTTGCATTGGTCACAGTCAGGCTAATATATATCTTTAAAAAACCATATAAAATATAAATAGAAAAAGAAAACAACCGGATGGTTTTTTTTGCCTTCCATTTTCTAATAATCAGATACCCAATTTCAAGAAGTACCAGTAACTGAAAAAAAAACAGAGGCAACAAAATAATCGTTTCCGGCAACTGAAGCGTGTAGAGAATGGCTGCAAACATAATCACCATTACAAAATATTTGTCTAAATACGTTTTATAAGGCAAACTGTAAATGGCTGCACAGGCTCGAAGTACTAAAATCCACGCTACACTGTTTACCCCATGAAATGCCATTTGAAATTCAATAAAATAAGCCCCACTGCCCATTCCTGTTATCAACGCTGTACTGAATACGAGAAGTATGACGCCCATAGCCCATAGGTTTGTATATTTTTTCATGTATTACCTTCTATCTCGATCATTGGATACTGTCAAAGAAACCATGCCCATACCAATAACCCTTTCACTTTGACCTCCTTAAATATAATCAATATTGACAATAATGTCAAGGGAACCTTTCCACAATCATAATAGGTGCTAGCAAAATCAAAAAAACTCATTCATTCCACCTCTTGATTAAAAAACCCATAGCACGGCTTCCATCGTTTATGATATACTGAAATCCAGAGCAGCATATCCACCTTTCGGTTTTACACAGGAAAGGTGCTGTATATTTTAAATGATTTGTGTTTCAATATCTATCATTACACGATTTTAATGGGAGTTACAGAGGATGAATTCTACACCGCTTACAGAAATGTTTACCCAACAATCCACCTATGTATTAATTATGGTATTTACGATCATGCCCTTGATTATCGGCTCTTTTGCCGCCCAAAATTCCGTCTCCACTATAAAAGATTTTTTTATCTACAACCGAAAAATGGGCACTACCGTCTCTTTTTTTACAGTCTATGCTACTTGGTGGAGTTCTTTTGCATTTCTTGGTTCTATTTCCTATTTTTATAGATTGGGCCCTGTCTATTGGACCGGTATGGCGTGGAATGTCCTTTTCGGTGCTTTATATATGATTTATGGTAGTAAAATCTCCCCATTATGCAAGGAAAAAGGTTACATAACGCCCCTTGATTATTTCAAAGATGCCTATAACTCCCCACTCTTAAATGGGATTTTAGCACTAACTTTGATTATTTTTACAACCATGTATTTTCAAATACAGCTTTTCGGTGGCGCCATCATTATTTCCATAGCCACCAACTATGTCCTATCCTGGCAACTTTGCGCATTGATGTTTTATATGGTGATGATTGTCTATCTATGGAGCGGTGGTATGCGCGCTGTCGCTTGGGCCGATATTCTCTATGGCGTCCTCATTTTTGCAGGAATGCTCTTCTCCGGTCTTTTCCTAGCTTCCAAGGTAGGCGGTGTGGAAACCCTGTTTTCAAGATTAATGGTTGAACATCCTTCTCACTTAATTTTACCAAAAACATCGGATGCAAACGGTGCCGGCATGTGGCTCTCCATGTTTATCATTCTCCCACTGGGCGCCCTCATGGGTCCGCAAATGTGGCTGCGCATCAATGCAACAAAAGATGAAAAAACATTTTCCCTCATGCCCTTTCTCATCAGCATCGCCACCATTGCCTATTTCGGTTCCATGCTTTGCGGAAACACTGCTTTTTTCCTGAATCCTGAAGGAATGGATGCCGCTGATCAAATACTCCCTTTACTTTTGCAGAAATACGCGCCACCTTTTATTACAGCTGCTGTCCTATGCTGTGGCGCCGCCGCATGCCTTTCCACTGCAAATTCAGAAATACATGCCATTTCTGCCTTAATTACGCTAAACTACTACAAACCCCTCTTTCGTCCCAAAGCCAGCGAGAAGCACATTGTCTTCATTGCAAAGATTGTCATCGTCCTCTATTCTGTCTTTGCCTATCTTTCATTGGTGCTCACCAATTCCTTGGATTCCATTGTGGATTCGGGGCTCACCTCTCTGGCCGGTTTGGCACAAGTTGCAGTCCCACTGACAGGCGCCTTATTTTGGAAGCGATCCAATAAAGTAGGCGCTATTTTAGGGCTATTGGTGGGCATTTTTATCGTCTTATTTCCACAATTTTTCAATCATTTAAGTTTTCCACTCCATGTGGGTGTGATTGCATTGTTCTTTAACAGTCTCATCTTTATAGGCTGCGGATTTTTAATTCACAAATAGCTTTTAAAAAAAATCCATTCATAAAAACAACGCCGGCAGAATCTGCCGACGTCATTTTTATTTTATACAGACTCTACTTTTTATTAAAATAAAGTCATACAACCTGTTTTCTTATTCTTATTTTGTAGCGTCTAAAAGTGCTTCTGCATTGTCCCACTCAGCAATAATCTGAGGGATTACTTTGTAAAGATCTCCAACGATTCCAAAGTCAGCTACTTCAAAGATCGGTGCATCCGGATCCTTGTTGATAGCTACGATGATGTCAGAAGTCTGCATACCAGCTAAATGCTGAATGGCACCTGAAATACCGCAAGCGAAATAAATCTTAGGCTTTACTGTAGTTCCTGTCTGTCCAACCTGATGAGAGTGGTCAATCCAACCTGCATCTACTGCTGCTCTTGAAGAACCAACAACACCGCCAACTTTATCGGCAAATTCTTTGATTAATGCAAATCCGGAAGGATCTCCAAGTCCTCTTCCGCCTGAACAGATAATGTCTGCATCTGTTAAAGATACCATTTCTTTTGCAGATTTTACGATTTCAATAATCTTTGTTCTGATATCTGCAGCTGTAATGGAAGGTTTTACGTTAACCAATTCGCCTGTCGCTCCTGCAACCGGATGTCTCTTATCCATAACGCCGGGTCTTACAGTAGACATTTGCGGTCTGGTCTTTGGACAAATGATTGTAGCCATTAAGTTACCACCAAATGCCGGACGAGTCTGCTTCAGTCCTGTATCATCAGAATTTGGATCTAATGTAGATACATCCAATGTTGTATTTTTTACAGCATAGTCGATATAGCTTGATACTTTTACGTCTAATCTTGTACAGTCAGCTGTTAGACCGGTGTTCAATCTGGCTGCTACTCTTGGTGCTAAGTCTCTTCCGATATGTGTTGCACCATAAAGAACGATTTCAGGCTTGTACTCATGTACAGCATCTACCATTACCTTTGTGTAACCATCTGTCGTAAACTGTTCAAGAAGTGGATCTTGGATTAGATATACAGAATCTGCTCCATATTCAAAACATTCTTTTGCAAGATTGTCAATGTTATTTCCCACAAGCAATGCGCAAACTTTTGCACCTTCAATTTCTCTTGATAATCTATGACCTTCACCAATTAGTTCAAGTGCAACGTTCATCAATTTTCCATCTCTCTGTTCTGCATAAACCCATACGTTTTTATAAGCAGAAAGATCAACCGGACCATCTGTATCTTCTGTCTTTTCAATTGCCTTGAAAGGACAAGCCGCAATACACTGGTTACAAGCTGTACACTTTTCGTTGATTACAGCCAATTTACCAACCATGTCAATTGCATCAAATGGGCAAGCTTTTAAGCACAGCTTACAGCCTTTACATTTATCGTTAATTACTTTAATTGCCATTATATTCTCTCCTCCTTTATTAGATTATGTGCTTAGCTTTTAAGTTAATTAAAAGCTCTTTAGCGGCTTCGCTTTCAGTATCGGCTTCGATCATTTTTCCCTTGCCTTTTGGAGCAGGTGTAAATGAACGATATACATTTGTTGGGGATGCATCAAGACCTACAGTAGCAAGATCTACTGCGATATCAGCTGCATTCCAAACTTTAACGTCCTTATTTTTCACATCAAAGATTCCGCCGATTGACATGTATCTAGGAGTATTCAATTCTTTGATTGCAGTCAGCATACAAGGTGTCTGGATTGAAATCATTTCATATCCATCTTCCAATGCTCTTTTCACTGTAATATCTTTCATATTCTTTTCAATTTTAAATTCGGTTACATAAGTTACCTGAGGGATTCCTACTTTTTCAGCACACTGAGGTCCTACTTGAGCGGTATCTCCGTCGATAGCCTGACGACCTGCAAAAAGAAGGTCAAAAGGACCGATTTTACGTATAGCAGCGGCCAATGCATTAGAAGTAGCCCAAGTATCGGAACCACCTACTGCTCTGTCACTTACCAAGATGCCTTCATCAGCACCCATTGCCAAGCATTCTGCTAACATATCCTTTGCCTGTGGAGGGCCCATTGTAACGACAGTAATGTGCACATCAGGATATTGGTCTTTAATGGTCAACGCTTCTTCTAAAGCATTGGCATCATCATGATTTAATATACTGGGTACGCCTTCTCTAATAAGAGTCTTCTTAATTGGGTCGATTTTTATTTCATTCGTATCCGGAACTTGCTTTGCAAGCACGATAATTTTAAATGCCATGTTATAATCCTCCTTCTTCCTTATTTACCAAACACAGATGCTGCGATAACGATCTTTTGAACTTCAGATGTACCTTCATAGATTTCAGTAATCTTGGCATCTCTCATCATTCTCTCTACTGGATAGTCTTTTGTATATCCATAACCACCGTGTAATTGAACTGCCTTTGTGGTAACATACATTGCAGTTTCAGCAGCAAATAATTTAGCCATTGCAGAAGTAGGTCCATAAGGTAAATGTTTTTCCTTCATGTCTGCAGCTTTGTAAATAAGAAGTCTTGAAGCTTCGATTCTTGTCTTCATATCAGCAATTTCAAACTGAAGGGCTTCCATCTGAGAAAGCTTCTTGCCAAACTGCTTTCTTGCCTTCATGTAATCTACAGTTACGTCAAATGCACCCTGTGCAATACCAAGAGCCTGAGAAGCGATACCGATACGTCCACCATCAAGTGTTGACATGGCTACTTTAAATCCTTCTCCAATATTTCCAAGCATGTTTTCTTTTGGTACTTTACAGTTTTGGAAAACAAGTTCTGTCGTTGAAGAAGCACAGATGCCCATCTTATCTTCTGTTTTTCCAATTGAGAAACCTTCAAAATCTTTTTCTACGATAAATGCAGAAATTCCGCCTCTCGTACCTTTTGATTTATCAGTCATAGCCATAACTACGAAAGTCTCAGCGTATCCACCGTTTGTGATAAATACCTTTGCACCATTTAAAAGCCAGTGGTCACCCATGTCGACCGCTCTTGTCTGCTGTCCTGCAGCATCTGTTCCTGCATTAGGCTCAGTCAATCCAAAAGCACCTAATTTTTCACCCTTAAGTAATGGTGGTAAATACTTTGCTTTTTGTTCGTCTGTTCCCCAACCAAATATAGGCCAGCAGCAAAGTGAAGTATGAGCAGAACAAATAACTCCTGTTGATGCACAGACTCTTGAGAGTTCTTCAACGGTAATGGCATAAGAGATGTAATCTCCGCCGGCTCCGCCCAATTCTGTCGGGAACGGAACACCCAGTAAACCGTACTTTGCCATCTTCTTCACATTTTCTTCAGGGAATCTGTGTTCTTTGTCGATGTCAGCAGCAATCGGTTCAACTTCAGCGATGGCAAATTCTCTTACCATCTTTCTAACCATTTCTTGTTCTTTCGTCAATTGAAAGTTCATGTAAACGCCTCCTTAAACTATTTTTAACTTTTCACCCTTTTTCAGGTGTAGATGTCTGATTTACTACTCTAACATAGGTTTGTTAGAATATTAACAGCATATAATAAAATTAAACTACATTTTACCTAAATATGCAACCCATTTCTAGATAAAACCCCAATTTTCCAATGTTTTTTTGTGTTTTTTCGAGTGAATATTCAGACCATTCAGAGTGTTTCATCTCTTTCGCGGTCAAGCCTGATGACAATTCAGAATATTTCTCTGTTCAAGCACAAATTAAACCCAGGCAAATAAAAACATTTGCCTGGAAAAACATAGGATTTTCCTTTTGACTACCTTTCAAATATAATGTTTCCATCCATGATTGTCAAGTCTACATTTGCATTTCGAATATCCTGATGAGGCACGGTAAATAGGTTCCTGTCAATGACCACTACATCTGCCAACTGATTGGGCGCAAGGGTGCCTAATTCGTCTTCTCTGCCCACACCATAAGCAGAGCCATAGGTATACCCTCGAAGGACTTCTGCTACCGTTAATTTCTGGGTAGGATTCCAACCACCTTCCGGAAGTTGGTCATCGTGAAGCCTACTCACCCCGCGGTGAATCTCATTAAAAGGATTATTGTCAACAACAGGGCAGTCACTGCCAATAGCTAACACACCTGCTTCTGTCAAAAGTCGTTTAAAACTCCATGTTTTACCCGCTTTTTCTTCGCCTAACACGGGAATGTATTCTTCTTCTTCCCATGAAGGGATCAATCCTAAATGTTCCGGTTGCACAGAAGGCACAATGCCTAATTCTCCGAATCTTTGAAAATCTGCCTCATCTACCATTTCGCAATGTTCGATGGCATGCCTTGCTCCATTTTTTCCATATTTTTTAATGGCCTTTTCAAAGCAATCCAATGTAAATCGAATTGCAAAATCGCCAATGGCATGAATCTTAACGGACAACTCCCTTCTATGGGCCTCCATAATGGCCTCTTCAAAGTCATCCAGTGGGTTCAACTGCACCCCTTTATTGCCGGGTGCATCCAAGTATTCCTCCAACATGAGCGCTGTATGAGTAGGAATTACACCGTCTACGAATTGCTTTAATAAATTGGCTCTGACTTTTCCCGTTTTATACACTTTAGAATTTTCCTTGGCTTGATCCAAGTCGCCAAAGAGATTGCTTGCAGCGTGAATTCTCACGTTGAGCATGCCCTGATCCTCCATCTCTTTAAAAACCGACAGAGAGCCTAAATCACGTCCAAAATAGGGTTGTACGTCCACTACCGAGGTGATCCCCAAAGGTTTGGCAGTTTCCATAAAGTTTATCAAAAGTTCCTTCTCTTCCTCCGGAGAAAAATCATAGGCAAGAGCCGCTACAGGTGCTAACGCGGCTTCATATAAAAATCCCGTGGGTTCCCCTTTTTCATCTTTCGCAATTTCGCCTCCAAATGGATTTGGCGTGTCTCTGGTAATGCCTGCAAGAGCCAACGCTTTTGAATTAACCCATGCGCTGTGCGCTTCTGCATTCAAAAGGAATACAGGCTGATCTTTAAAATAAAGATCCAAGGTTTCCTTGGAAGGAAAGTTTTTCTTAGGCCATCTGTAATGGTACCAATTGAAGCCGATGAGCCATCCGTTCTTTGGATTTTCGTCATAGTATTCCTTCACCATTCTTGCCGCATCTGCTTCATCTTTAGACGCTCCTAAATTCACGAAAGTCTTAAATAACCCGGCAAGAATCAGATGGGTATGGCTGTCATGAAAACCCGGCATAATCAACCGGTCTCCAAACTCCATCACCTTTGTACCCTCATCAATAAAAGACTCCATATCCTTTGATTGAGAGCCCACGCCCACAATTTTATTGCCTTTTATTGCCACATAACCTTTAAAGGGTTCGTCCTTTACACTATCAAAAATTGCATTTGATTTCAACAGTAAATTTGCGCTCATATTTGTCCTTCCTTTCTGCACTTGCTTTTTATTTACGTCGTTCTTGTAATTCTTAGAAAATAAATCCCGCTATTAAATAAGCGATAATTGAAATGATGATGGGTGGTATACACAAAGGCAACGCCGTTCTGGCATAATCGATATTTTTAAGCTTTGTAACACCGCAAATAAGTGTGGCGGAGTCCCCATAAAAGCAAGTCGAGCTTCCTGCAGCCGCTCCGGCCACAACCGCTCCGATAGCCATGTACATATTGGTACCCAAAGAATCTGCAAGAGGTAATATGATGGGAAAACAAACCGCCATCATTCCCCAGAAACTGCCCGTTACAAATCCTAAAATCATAAGCAATACAAAGGCGATAGCCGGCAATAATCCTGCGTTCATATAAGGCTCTACTGAAGATACCACAAAAGTTGCCAGCCCAAGTTGGTCGTTGGCTTGCTGTAAGACAAAAGCACTGATGACAATGGCCGTTACGATAAACATATCTTGAAATCCAGCCGGAATGATATCAAAGGCGTGCTCCGGTTTAATAAGCTTCTGCCCAATATACATCACATAGCAGCAGGCGATTCCTACCAATAACCCATATAGCAAATCAGAAGTAATTAAAGTAACCACGATTAATGCAACCATAGGGATAATAAAATTAACAATATTTCCCTTTTCACTTTCTTCTGCATCAACGGAAGCCACTGCATCAACATCATCGTAAGGAAGCAGTTTTCCTGTAGTTTCAACACGAATTTCAGCTGCTTTCATGGGACCAAACAAAGGCACAATTTTAAATTGATACAACAACACCATAATAGGTGAAATAAAGGCAAAGAACATAAAGGGAATGGATTTTGCGATGACACCGATGCCTGCGCCGGTTTGCAAGCCTAGCGTTGTTTCAATCTGTCCACTCATAAAAACACCCCACAAAGACAAGGGAATCAATACGCAGGTGGCACAAGCAACCATATTGACAGAATAGGTATAAAACTCTCTGGACATTTTGTTCTTGTCGGCGATTTCTTTATTAGATACGCCGGCACCCAAAATGCTGAAATAATTATCTAAAAATAAAACCATGCCCATCACCCATGTTAATAAGGCCGTTTTCTTCTTGTTTTTTGCGAACTTTAATCCCCAGTTGGTAAATCCACTGATTGCTTTCGATTCCTCCAGCAAGCGAATATAAATACCAAAGAGGCCGAAAATAATAATAAAATAAGCCGATGTTCCTAGTTCTGCATATAAAGCCCCTAAATAGGCAACGACAAAATTCTCCTTTGCAAGGATAAAAAATCCAACCAATGCACCCAATAACAAAGGTTCTAACGCACGCCTTGTAATGATTGCCGAAATGATCACCACCGTTACAGGGAGTAAACTGACTAATCCATATGTTGCTTCCATAATTTTCCTCCATATTTGATTTTATCCCATATGTAAAACACCCTCTGGGATATGCGTGGAAAAAACTTTCACACGCTTTCCAACTTTAACAATTACAACTTTCACAGTTTTTAATAGATCTAGATATGATTTTTTTAATATTTCCTGATTCTCACCGCCTTTTTATCTAGTAATTTTATTCTTGTTTCATTCCAAATTTCTTGAATGGCTTCTTGGATATCAATGACACTTTTTCCCAAAATACGAACAATGAGCAGGGACTCCTCTACTTTTGAAACACCTGCCAAAATGGAAGGGAAGGTTTCAATGATTTCATTCAGCGCCTCCTGAAGACTATCCGAAATTTTTTCACTGTAGATATAGAGAGTAGAAACCGTATGATAAGATTCATACATTCCAATGCCATCCAGTTTCATCTTTGAAGGTTCAATCATCATGTTGTCATAAGCAAT
>JAVVUJ010000013.1:0-9575 GCA_036653195.1 Anaerovorax sp.
AGAAATCTCAAAGATATGAATAAACTGTCCTTTTAAAAAGATATACGTCTTTTTAAAAGGACAGTTTGCTTTTTTGTTAAAAGTGGTAGATTCGTTGATGTATAGGGATCTTGTACATAAAAATGAATATTCAAACTGTCTTTTAGAAAAGACAGACGTTTAGATGAAACGTTGGAAAATGAATATTCTGAATTTTGGCACAGTAGTTGCTATTACCTAATAGTACGCGCAAGCAAGAATGTTGGTTAAAAAGTTTGTTGTCTCATATGGGATCAAGGGAAGGGATGGTATGAAAATGTATGATGTAGTAATTTGCGGTGGAACCATTGTAGACCCTAAAAGAAAAATACAAACCATAGGAAACATTGGCATAATAGGGGATAAAATTTCCACAATTACAAGAGAAAAAATAGAAGGAAAAGTGAGGATTGAAGCAGAGGGGAAAATTGTATGCCCCGGATTTATTGATATCCATTCTCATTTAAATCTGCCGTTAATGCCTGCTTGGTTGTCTGCAAAGCAAGGGATTACCACTTGTTTATCGGGAAATTGTGGGTTGACGCCCAATATGCCCATTCAAAAATACTTGACGGATGTAGAAGAACAAGGGTATCCTATTAATTTTGCCACTTTAATTGGGCATTCTTGGAAGCTTCGTGAAATGGTGGGGTTAAAGGATCCCTATGAAACTGCCAATGAAAAGCAGATTCAAGAAATGGTACAAATTGCAGAGCAAGCTTTGGAGGAAGGTGCATTTGGTATTTCTTTGGGATTGGAATATTCACCCGGTGCTACGGAAGAAGAAATTTTGCCCTTGGTAGAGCTTGCTGCAAAATATGATAAATTGGTGCCCATACATATTCGCACAGATGCCCTTGATTTTGCAATAGGACTGAGAGAGGCAATTTCGCTAATGGAAAAAACCGGTGCGCGTATTCATATATCTCACCTAGCTTATCAATTTGGTGTTCATCCGGAAGTGACTAAGATGGCACTAAGTATGATTGAAAATGCCATCGCAAAAGGCATGCCTCTTCTTTGTGATTCCGGAATTTATGAAGCCTTTGCTACCTATGTTCAGTCGGCTGTTTTCGATAAAGGATGGCATAAGCGATATAATTGTGAATTATCGGATTTGATGATTTCATCGGGCAAATATGTAGGAAAGCGTTGTACAGAAGAAATTTACGACTATGTGAGAACAAAAGAAAGGGAAACCGTGGGGACGGCCTTTGTGGGGGCTTTACCGGATTTGACATTGGCTTTGCAGCAACCTTATGTGATGATTTCTACGGATGCAGGGTTGGTGGATCGACCGGGAGAAGGACATCCACAGGATGCAGGCACATTTCCAAGAGTTTTTCAAAGGCTGGTACGAGAGCAAGGTGCACTGACCTTGATGGAAGCCATTGAAAAATCCACCTATTTGCCGGCTAAACAAATGAAGCTTGCAAACAAAGGTTGGTTGGGTACGGGTGCAGATGCGGATATCGTGGTATTTGATGCAAGAAAGATTGGGGACAATGCGGATTATGTAGGCATTGGACAGCCGGATGCTGCACCCACAGGAATCGAGTATGTTATCGTAAACGGTGTGCCCGTTGTTAATTTAGGCGAAGCACAGACAGAACGACTGCCTGGTAAAGTGTTAAGGCAGCCCAATGTGCTTTGGAATTTATAGGAGGTAGAATTATGGAATCGGTTACCACTTATGGAGCAATTAGTTTAATTCCTTGTGCTGTAATCATTGTACTTGCGCTGATTACGAAGAAAACCTTTGAGCCCTTATTAATTTCAACCATTGTGGCATTTGTGATTTATGCCAAAGGGGATTTTTTCAATGAATTTGTTAATGGTGCCCTGGCCGTGATGGGGGACCCTACTATCGGTTGGGTTATTCTGGTCTGTGGTCTTATGGGCAGTTTGATGCTTATTTTGGAAAAATCCAATGCTGCCGCTTCTTTTGCGGAAATTTTATCTAAGTTTGCCAATAGTAGAAAGAAAGCGCTGTTTTCTACGTGGGCTTTGGGAATTTGTTTGTTTATCGACGATTATTTAAATGTATTGACTGTAGGAAATACCATGAAAAAGGTGACGGATAAGTACAATATTTCAAGACCCATGTTGGCTTATTCTGTGGGTTCAACGGCAGCGCCTATTTGTGTTTTAGCGCCTATATCCACGTGGGCGATTTTCTTCTCGTCCCTTTTGGTGGCTTCCGGCGGCATACCGGAAGGCATGGGGGCCTTTACAGCGTACTTGCATTGCATTCCTTATATTTTCTATGGGTGGATTGCTGTGTTTATCATTTTGCCCTTGGTGATTCTGGGCGTGATCCCTTTGGTAGGGCCCTTAAGAAAAATAGAAAAAAGAGCGCAGGAAACGGGAAATTTATATCCCGATGGTGTGCTTCCCCCTGTGGTTGTTGAAGAAGAAATGCAGGTAGATCATAAAAAAGCAAACATCTTGGATTTTATATTGCCAATTATCATTTTGATTGCCGTCAGTGTTTTGGTGGGAAATGATGTTTTAAAAGGAATTGTCGTAGCGCTGTTTGCAACTGCCTTGTTATATGGTGTCAGAAAGATTATGACTCTCACCGAATATATCGCAAACTTTTGGAGTGGATTTGAAACCATGATTCAAGTATTGGGTCTTTTGGTATTAGCCTTTATGTTTAAAGATGGCTGTTCCATGTTGGGATTGACCGACTATGTGATTTCCTCTGTTGAACCGCTTATGTCAGGGGGATATTTGCCGGCAGTAGTCTTTATTGTAACGGCATTGATGGCCTTTGCTATGGCAAACTTCTGGGGATTGGCTGCCATTGTCATTCCCATTGTGATTCCCCTTTCACAGGCTATGGGTGTGGATATTTATTTGGCATCTGCCGCTGTATTTTCCGGTGCTGCCTTTGGAAGTCATGCTTGTTTTTATGCGGATTCGGCCATACTTATTGGAAAGGCAACAGATATCAGACCTTACGACCATGCCATTACGCAGTTGCCTTATGCCATTCTTGGGGCGGTAGTGACGGTGGCTCTGTATCTGTTCTTTGGTTTAAAATAGAAAAAAAAGAAGATTGAAATTTCTTATTTGAAATGTAATCCGAAATCAGGTATACTGATGAAGAGACGAGATGCGTGGAAAACCGGTGTATCGTCTCTTCAATTGATTCAGAAGTACACTCTTGGGGCGAAAGATGAAGCCCTGAAAAGGAGAGAAAATGAAGAATGATTTAACCATTGAGGATTACAAGTATTACTTGGAACATATCTTTGGCTTTGTGGTCATCGATCTGACAGGCAAGGTCACATACATCAATAAACAAGTATGTGACTTTTGTCATTTGGATTATGACACGGCCATCGGAAAACATATTGAAGAATTGTTTCCTTTTTCAAAGATGATGGATACCATACGCTTTAACCAACCGGCTACAATGTCGTTTTATTTTTATGAGGGGAGAGCCAGTGCCAGTATGCGTACGCCTCTGTTTAAAGATGATAAATTAATTGGTGTCCTTGAATATGATCTTTTTCAGGATATGGGTTTGATCGAACAATTTGTGAATCATTATATTGATTTAGATGATGAATTGAAATATTATAAAGAAGAAGTAAAGAAATACGCCACCACAAGATATACGGTAGACAGTTTAATCGGTCATTCTGATACCATGTTGGAATTGAAGGAACAAATAAAATACGTGGCGAGAACCAATTCTACGGTTTTAATTAGCGGCGAGACGGGCACCGGGAAAGAATTGGTGGCACAGGCCATACACAATTTAAGCAAGAGGAGATTGAAAAATTTTATTAAAATCAATGCGGCCGGATTGCCGGAATCCTTGGCTGAATCAGAACTGTTTGGTTATGATGCGGGCTCTTTTACAGGAGCCAAAAGTGAAGGAAAAAAGGGAAAATTTGAGATTGCCAATCATGGCACCTTGTTTATAGATGAAATCAATCAAATGCCTTTGACTTTGCAACCCAAACTGTTGAGAGTGTTGCAGGAAAAAGAAGTGGATCGCATTGGCAGTGAAAAACCTACGCCATTGGATGTGCGGATTATTGCCGCATCTAATAAAGACTTGGAAAAATTGGTAAAAGAAGGAGAATTTCGAGAGGACTTGTATTATCGATTGGACGTGGTAGAGGTAAATGTGCCACCTTTGAGAGATCATTTGGAGGACATCCCTCTTTTGGTCAATCATTTTGTGGAAAATTTAAACAACCTTTTAGGGAAAACGGTGCAGACCATAGAAGATGGCGTTTACGTGCAATTAAAAGAGCACCATTGGCCGGGCAATGTAAGGGAGCTGCAAAACGTTATTGAAAAGACCATGAACTATGTGGAGGGTACGGTTTTACGAGAGGAGGACTTAAATTTTAACCATGTAGGTAAAAATTTAGAAATTAATTTTCTGGAAAACACAGAAAAACCCATAGAAGATTTTTTGGAAAGAGCGGAGAGATCTTTAATCGTAAAAACTTTAAAGAAATTTGATGGCAATAAGACAAAAGCGGCGGAGTTTTTGAAAATCAGAAGAACCCTTCTTTACCAAAAAATGAAGCGTTTAAATATTGACAAGTAAGAGATTTCCATAAGGAGGGCTTTCAGTAGCCATAGGCGTATGCAGGTTGTTGAGATAGGCGTACTGCAAGTTATTGAGATAGTCAAAAGAAGTTAAAAAAGGATTGAAAAGGGTGGAAGCCAAGTATCAATTCTTTTTTTTGTAACCTGAATTTTAAATTCGTGCATTGTCAAGAATAATATGATATGATATTCGTTACTATCAAAAAATAAGTCCATGGATTGACTGCGTATGAAAAAAGGGAGATGAAGGATGAAAAAGGAAATATTTGAACAGATGAAATTGAGCAAGGAAATCAGTGTACTGCTAAAAGAATGCAAAGGTGCCATAGTTCCTAAAAATAGAGATGAACTGATTAAAATGAGCTTTGGAGAGGCGCAAGGGGATGTATTTCAGGTACGATATGACATTGAGGGCATGGGAAATGTGCTGGAAGCAACGGTAACCCGATGTAAGAATGGGGCTGCAGTGAATTATGCAGATGACTATATGAGAAGAAGAGATCCCGACAGCCTTGTGGTGTGTGATGATTTGCCAACGGATAAGCCCAGATTCAAAGATGTTTATGAGATGGATTTTGAGGCTGTGAGACAGGAAACGTTTACTTGGTTGAAAGAGCAGGAGTTAATCGTCATGCCTTTTATGGCAGGGGGCAATCCTTATGGATATGATGCCCTTCTGATTGCGCCTAAAAACACGGCTTTTTTCGCATTAGGATTGGCTGATTTGCAGGGGTTTATAGAGCCTGCGGATTTACATGAAGATTTTGAACCCAGAGGTGTTATATTCCTGGCACCTACATTCAGACACACGCATTTTGACGGAAAGCAAGTGGTCGCCCACAATCGATTGGAAAAAGTCCATGAAATGTTCGCATACAATTTGTATCCGGGCCCCAGTGCAAAAAAAGGGGTTTACGGGATGCTTATCAATATTGGTGAGACTGAAAATTGGATTACCGCCCATGCTTCTACAGTAAAAGTCATTACTCCTTATGAGAATGAAGTGGTCATCATGCATGAAGGGGCCAGCGGCAGCGGTAAAAGTGAAATGCTTGAAAAAATTCATAGGGAGGCTGACGGTAGAATGGTTTTAGGACAAAACATGGTTACCGGTGAAAAAATTTACATCGAAATTTCGGAAGAGTGTCAGCTGCATCCGGTGACAGACGATATGGCCATGTGCCATCCTAAGATTCAAAATTACAGTAAAAAATTAGTGGTACGTGACGGGGAAGACGGCTGGTTTTTACGAATTGACCATATTACCCATTATGGCTGTGATCCCAATTATGAAAGAGCGTGCATTCATCCAAAAGAGCCTCTTGTTTTTTTCAATATTCAAGGATCGCCTAATTCAACTTGTTTGATTTGGGAGCATACCCTGAATAGCGACGGAGAGCCTTGCACCAATCCAAGAGTAATTTTGCCCAGAAAAAATGTGGCGGATATTGTCAATGAACCGGTGGAAGTGGATGTGAGAAGTTTCGGTGTCAGAACACCCCCTTGCTTTAGATTTCAGCCTACGTATGGGATTATCGGTGTGTTTCAAGTATTGCCTCCTGCCATTGCGTGGCTTTGGAGATTGGTGGCCCCGAGAGGGTACAACAACCCAAGCGTAACAGAGACAAAGGGAATCGGAAGCGAAGGCGTTGGTTCTTATTGGCCTTTTTCCACAGGGAAAAAGGTGACCCAGGCCAATTTGCTTTTGGAACAAATCGTATCAACCTCATCCACTCGTTATGTATTGATTCCAAACCAACATATTGGTGCATACAAAGTTGGATTTATGGCCCAGTGGGTTTCAAGAGAATATATTGCAAGACGTGGAAGCGCAAAATTAAAACCGGAACAGCTAAAGCCTGCAAGGTGTCCCATCTTTGGGTATTCTTTGCAATCCTTAAAAATAGACGGACAATATTTGCCTTTGGCATTTTTACAGCCGGAAACGCAGGCAGAAATTGGGCTTGATGGGTATGATGCCGGCGCAGCAGTGCTTACGGATTTCTTTAAACAGGAATTAAAGCAATTTTTAACCATAGAATTGAATCCATTGGGGAAAAAAATTATTGAACTTTGTATGAAAGATGCACCTGTTGAGGAATATGAAAAGCTTATTCCGGTACGACAGTAAGATTAAAAAAATAATGCAATAGAAAATATAGATGATGAGGAGCCATGAGTAGATTTTTTGTAGATGAAACAGCAATCCAAGGGGAAAAAATCAATATTACAGACAGAGATGATATGAAGCATATTTCAAAAGTTTTAAGAATGAATAAAGGTGATTTCCTGGACATATCCGACTCAAAAAAATATGAGTATAGGGCAGAGATTCAGCAAATCGCAATGGAAGGGATTCTCTGCCATATTCACAGTAAACAATTGTTTGCAAGAGAACCAAAGATTCAGATTACACTATTTCAAGGGGTTCCAAAGCAGGGAAAGATGGAGACTATTATTCAAAAAACCGTAGAATTGGGGGTAGGGCAAATTACCCCTGTCTTTACTTCCCGCTGTGTGGTGGCAGATAAGGGCAACTTTGACAAAAAAATTGAGAGGTGGCAAAAAATTTCAGATGAAGCCGTGAAGCAATGCAAACGTGGAATGAAACCGAAAGTGAATAGCCCCTTACAATTTTATGAGTTGGCGGAAACTTTGCAAAATTTTCAATTGATTTTATTTCCCTATGAAAATGAAGAGGAGATAACCATTAAGCATATTTTGCGCAAGATGAAGGGTGTAGAGAACGTAGCCATCATTATCGGGCCGGAAGGTGGGTTTACAGAGGAAGAAGCAGAAAGTATTAAAAATATAGGGGGCAGATGCGTAACTTTGGGGAAGACGATTTTGAGAACGGAAACTGCCGGAATGGCAGCGCTGGCTATGACTATGTACGAGCTGGAACTATAAATTTTCAATTTAAATAAAAATTCAGAAAATAATGAAAAGACCATTGACAACCCCTGGTAAAATTGTGATATAATCAGTAAAGAAAGGTTATTGTATTTTAAAATGGTGTGGTGGAATTTCAGCTTTTGCTGAGAGGGTACATGCCGGATTCCCTCGTAAAATCCAAAATCTTTATGAGAGAATTCAAGAAATTGTGTGATTGGTATCAACAGAAGCCTTGAATTCAGACGGAGTTTGTGTTCTGACAAATCACTGTATGCCGATCGGTCTAGCAAAACTATGGAGGTGTAGCATGGATAGAAAAGTAAGAATTGCTCAATACGGATGTGGAAAAATGAGTCAGTGGCTAATGAAGTATTCCATTGAAAAGGGTGGGGAGTTAGTTGCCGCCTTTGATATGAATCCTGCATTAATAGGCAAAGACGTAAGTGCTGTAATCAAAGGCGCAGATGTAGGTGTGAAAATATCTGCGGCAGCGGATGCCGAAAAAATACTGGCAGAACTAAAGCCGGATGTTTGTGTTTGTGCAACGCGTAGCACAGTGGCAGAACTTGAAGGGATTTTCTCTATTTGCGCAAATTTGGGTATTAATGCCATTTCTACTTGTGAAGAAGCACTGTACCCATGGAATTCTTCACCTGAAATTACGGCCAGGATTGATGCCCTTGCAAAAGCAGGCGGTTGTACTATTTGCGGAAGTGGTTACCCGGATTTGTTTTGGGGCACGTTGATTACCACATTGGCAGGATCTTCAGAACATATCACCAAAATTAAAGGAAGCAGTAGCTATAATGTAGAAGACTATGGAATTGCCCTTGCGGAAGGTCATGGAGCAGGTCTTACCATTGCAGAATTTGAAAAGCAAATTGGAAATTACAACGAATTATCGTCTAAAGAAATTGGGGAATTGGTAACCAAAGGTGCCTATATTCCATCTTATATGTGGAATCAGAATGGATGGCTTTGTGAGCAATTAGGGTTGACTGTGATTTCACAGACACAAAAGTGCATTCCTCATACTTATGAAAAGGATATTGTTTCTTCTACTTTAGGAATGACCATTAAGGCGGGCGATGCATTGGGACTGAGTTCTATTGTAACTACAGAAACAGCAGAAGGCATTACCTTGGAAACAGAGTGTATCGGAAAAGTTTACACACCTGAAGAGTTTGACAAGAATGAATGGACATTAGAGGGTGAGCCGGAGACGACCTTGATTGTCAACAGACCGGCTACGGTAGAATTGACTTGTGCGGTTATTGTAAACAGAATCCCACAGCTGATTAACAGTCAACCGGGCTATGTGTCTACGGACAAGATGCCTGTTAATCAATATATGGTAAAACCCATGAATGAGTACGTGAAATAACACGGGAAAATGGGCAAAATGTAGATGTAAAACAGCCGATCTTCCTTTCAGAAGATTGGCTGTTTTATCTTTTGAAGGGTTCACCCCCCTGGATAGGGTGGTAAGTTTCATATGAAAATTTTACAAGACTGTAAGTTGTGAAATTTTTTAGTTATTTGGTTTCAACGAGAACACAGGCTTGTACTTGATTTAAGCCAAGGGATTCCGCTAGTTTTACGGTTTCAGGGTCATGAGATCCGGGTTGAAACCAAACGTTTTTAATACCTAGTTTTGCCGCTTCTTCTAAAACGGTTTTTGCCCGATTTGGTGCAACCACCATATCGATTACATCAGGTACAACCGGCAGAGAGGATAAATCCTTGTAACAGGGATCTTCATCAATTTTATCCAACCCGGGATTTACGGCATATACTTGATAGTTTTTTTCTTTCAGTCGTTGGTAGATTTTATAGCCGAATTTTTTTGAATCTTTACCGGCACCTACAACGGCCCAAATTTTTTCATTTAACATTGTTTCTTTCATATACAGAGTCCTCTTCCCTTTTTCATAAATATCGTTGGATAGACCCAACGGAATCTTCATACCCATATTTTACGAATTTAAACAAAAAATTAAGCTATTGCAAAAGATAGGGAAAGAGATTGTTGTGTACTGTCAAGATGAAAATCAAATGAAAGGAATTTTAATTTGTTTTCC
>JAVVUJ010000013.1:9585-26744 GCA_036653195.1 Anaerovorax sp.
TCATGTTTGCAAAAATAAGAGAATTTTCAATACCACTCATTGTAGGCGTTTTTTGTGCAGTTATATGGGCGAATTTATGGCCTGAAGCGTATTGGTCTTTTGTTCACACAGAATTGATCGGAACGATAAACTTTCATTTTTTAATCAATGATATCTTTATGGTGTTTTTTTTCGGCATCGCAGGTGTAGAAATTGTAAACAGTTTGTCACCGGGAGGCGCATTAAACCCTGTAAAAAAAGCAGTGACACCATTGATGGCAACGGCCGGTGGGGTGATGGGACCCATTCTGATTTTCTTTGTTTTAAACAGTCTGTTTGGTTCACCGGAATTTGCCAACGGGTGGGGCATTTGTACCGCTACAGATATTGCCCTTGCGTGGTTGCTTGCGAGAATCATTTTTGGCAGAAGTCACCCAGCTGTCAGTTTTTTACTTTTGTTGGCTGTTGTAGATGATGGAATTGGGCTGGTGATTATTGCTGTTTTTTATCCGGATCCTACGAAACCAACGGAACCTTTGTGGTTGCTTCTGGTTGTGGCAGGCATGTTGGTAGCGGCGTTGATGAATAAAAAAAGTGTAAAAAGTTATGTACCATACATATTTATAGCAGGAACCATGGCCTGGTTTGGCATGCACAATGCCCATTTACATCCCGCATTGGCGTTGGTATTCATTGTGCCATTTTTGCCAAAGACCGGGAAAGTTGAGCCACGTAAAAGTTCTCAGGGATTAGATGACGCAGTGGGTGATTCTGCTCTGGGAAAATTTGAAAAACAGGTTTCGCCCATTGTAGATTATGGTTTAATCTTTTTTGGTATTTCTAATGCAGGTGTCCAATTTGCGGAAGTCAATGTGTTGACTTGGATTATATTCGCCTCCTTGGTAATAGGAAAAACCATAGGGATTGTATCCTTTACATGGATTGCCACCCTTTTAAAATTCAAATTGCCGGAAGGGATGCATTTTAAAGATGTGTTGGTTTCAGGTGCCATAGGTGGCATGGGACTCACTGTTGCATTGTTTGTTGCCGGTTCTGCATACACGGATTTGAGCATACAAGCATCGGCAAAGATGGGTGCGTTGTTTACTGTATTGGTATTTGTTATTGCATTTATATTGGCCAAGGTGGTGGGCATTAAAAAATGGAAATAAATTCATGTATACAATTTTCTATGGTGTAAACTTAGAGAAAGTGTTGAAAAATTCCTCACTGGAACTGTTCAAAGGACGGAGGACTCGCTTTAATCCGTAGAGGCAGTAGGGATCTTTGGTAATGTAGTTGAGCCCTTCTTCGCAGCCTAATGTGGCGGAAAACCCTAGCTCACGGGCAATCAAATCGGAATTTTCACCCATATAACCAAATGGATAGGTGAAGGTGGTAGGGGTATAGCCGGTCATTTCTGAAATCCGTTTTTGTAAACTTCCTACATCGGCCACCATGACCCATCGGTATGCATCCAAACTTTCCCCTTTGTTTTGCATGGCACCTTTGCGTCCCTGATTATAAGTGTGTAAGTTGTAGGTGTGATTTTGTATTTCAACGAGTCCCGAATTGCGCATTTCCTTAATCTGCGTCCAAGTGATGTGAGAATAGGCTGCATTGTTTTCATCCACTTGGCTAAATGCGTCCGTATATCTGCCCAGTATGGAGATGGTTGCTTTCATGTTTTTTTCTTTTAAAATAGGAAAGGCATAGAGATAATTGTTGTAATAGCCATCATCAAAGGTTAAGACGATGGGTTTTAGGGGAAGTGCGCCACTTCCTTTTGTATAGGCGATTAATTCATCCATGAATACGGGGGTATAACCGTTGGCTTGTAAATAGTCTAGATCTTGCCGAAAGGTGTCAGGATGTATGAAAAAATTATTTTGCAGGGAAGGATCTTTGATGAGTCCATGGTACATGACAATGGGCACGGGGATACCATTGCCTTCCGAGTTTTTCGCCGCAACATCCTTCGTAGGGCGATCTATAGCAGCCTGAACCATCCATAGGCAAAGAAGGACAGCAAGGATGAGTAACAGCAGGGAAACAGCTAGCAAACCATATAAATTTCTTTTTTTGTTGGGTATCAATTTCAATTCAGCACCTCCAAAATGAATCGGTACAGCGTTTTTAATGTTGGGGCAAAGCAGCCGGATTGCTTGGAAAACATGGTACTAAGTTATGCGGTGCAGATGGAAAGTATACAGGAAATATGGGGCGTTCTGTCCAATAGATTTTTGCGTAGGGATAGAAATTATTTTGAGAATGTGATACAATATTGACTTATTAACAAATAAGGATGGGAAATGATGAATGTGTACACAAAGAAGGTTGATTTAAGCCTGGATCGTGATGAATTTAATCAAAAATATGGGAGAAAAAAGAGTTTGAGTACCTTTACACTGGGGTGTAAAGTCAATCAATATGAAACACAGGCTTTAAAGGAAAAATTTGAAAAAGCCGGTTATGAAGTGGTAGCGGAAAATGCGTTTGCCGATGTCTATGTAATCAATACCTGTACGGTGACCAGCCTGTCTGATAAAAAATCAAGGCAATACATTCGCCGTGTAAAACGAATTAATCCGGATAGTATTACGGCTGTTGTAGGTTGCTATGCACAAGTCAGCCCGGCGGAAGCCGCAGGGATAGAAGGCGTTAATATTGTGGCGGGAACCAATGAAAAAAACAATTTGGTATCGTACATTGAAAGGTATGTATCCAATCACATAAATGGTCAAGGTGAACAGGGGGGGGTTCAGGCGGAAACCCATATCATACCTTTAGAAGAATTAACACAATACGAAGATACGGGCACCATCACTTCTATGGATTCTCGTGTAAGAGCTTACATAAAAGTGCAAGAGGGTTGTAACCGTTTCTGCTCCTATTGCATGATTCCCTATGCAAGAGGCGCAGTTCGCAGCAGACGGGCTTCTGAGATTGTGGAAGAGGCTGAAAATCTTTTGCACCAAGGCGTCAAGGAAATTGTTTTGACGGGAATCAATACGGCGTTATATGGAATGGAAAAGGATGAAAAGGTGACAGGTCAGGTAGACGGGGAAAGGGAGGAAACCGGTAAAAAAGGAGCAGAAAGGGAACTTTACGGTATAGAGGTTATTGTAAAGTTGCTCAATGAGTTGCCGGGGGACTTTCGTATTCGAATCGGCTCATTGGAACCCACGGTGGTCAATAAGGCATACGCTGAAAGGCTACTGAAATATGAAAAACTTTGCCCCCACTTTCATTTGTCTTTACAAAGTGGCAGCGATGGGATAATCAAGGCCATGAACAGGCATTACACCGGGGCGGACTATTTAGATCTGGTGAATATGCTGAGAGGCAAGGATGCTTGTTTTGGCGTTACCACAGATATTATTGTAGGCTTCCCGGGGGAGACCGAAGAAAACTTCAAAGAAAGCCTACGGATGGTAGAACAAGCCAAATTTTTAAAGGTGCACAGCTTCAAGTATTCAAAGCGAAACGGCACGGTGGCAGCGGCCATGAAGGGGCATCTTTCTCCTGAGGTAAAACAGAGGAGAAGCAAAGAACTGGAGAAAGTGGCCACAGAGGTGACAAAGGCATTTCTTCTGGAGAATATAGAGTCTGTGCGAACACTTCTGGTTGAACGCTATGATGAGAAGACCGGCTACTATCAAGGGTATACAGAAAATTATATTTATGTTTACTGCAAACCGGATGTCCCGCCTAATGATGATGAACAGGGCAAAGAAGCCAGTTTATTGAATGAATTTGTAAAGGTAACACTAAAAAAGTTATATAAAGACGGCATGATGGCCATAGTTCAACACGCTGTTTCGTAGAAAGGAGAAAGTTATGGAAGATTGTATTTTTTGCAAAATTGCTGCAAAAGAAATTCCCAGCAAGGTGGTTTATGAAGATGAAAAAATTCTTTGTTTTCACGATTTAGAGCCACAGGCCCCTGTGCATGTTTTGATTATACCAAAAAAGCACATTAAATCTCCCGATGAAATCCAAGGAGAAGATCAAGAACTTATGGGGTACATCCTGTACAAGGTAAAGGATATCGCCCGGTCTTTGGATTTGGAAAAGGGATATCGTTTAGTCGTTAACTGTGGGGAAGACGGTTTGCAGACGGTTGGACACCTTCATTTCCACTTGTTGGGAAAAAGAAAAATGACATGGCCCCCGGGTTGATGCCTGAAGAGGAAGAAAAGAGCCCATCAAGATTAAAAAAAGTACTTGCTTTATAGGCGGAAAAAATGTATAATGGTTTCGTTGTAGATTTATTTCCAAGAAAAAAGTTCACAACATTAAGAACATGTCAGGAGGTGAAACAGATCATGGCACAGGTAGTTGTAAGAGAGAATGAAAGCTTAGAAAGCGCACTTAAGAGATTTAAGCGTTCTTGCGCAAGAGATGGAGTAATGTCCGAGCTTAGAAAAAGAGAGCATTATGAAAAACCAAGCGTAAAGAGAAAGAAAAAGTCAGAAGCCGCAAGGAAGAAGGCTAAGAAATTCTAGTCGAATTTCAATTTGAAATAGAGGTGAATGACGCATGTCATTAAAAGAAACTTTAGCAAATGACTTCAAAGAGGCTATGAAAAGCAAGGATGAAGTCAAAAAAAATACGGTTAACCTTGCTCGTGCTGCGATTAAGCAATATGAAGTAGACAATCGAGAAGAACTTGACGAAGCGGGGATTATCAATATCCTGACGAAACAAGTGAAGATGAGAAAAGATGCCCTCGCCGATTTTGAAAAAGCGGGAAGGACAGATCTTTTAGATGGATACAACAAGGAAATTGCCATACTTATGGCTTATTTGCCGAAACAGCTTACAGCTGAAGAAATTGCAGATATTGTAAAAACTGTTGCAAAGGATCTTGGCATTCAAGAAGGAAAACAAAACATGGGAAAACTCATCGGTGCTGTGATGCCAAAAGTAAAAGGGCTTGCAGACGGCGGTGATGTAAAAAAAGCAGTGTTGGAATTCCTTGGATAATTGAATAAGCACCGTATACTTCAACCGAAAAGTGGATGTATACATTTTAAAATCTAAAAAGACAAATAACCTAGTGTAAGCTAGGTTATTTTTTTGTTTTTGGCGCATAGGATGTACGGGGGGTGATACGGATGAGTTTACGGGAGGAAATGCTCTATGATTTTGAATTAAACCTATCCCGAACACTGATCAGTGGCAATTTAGCCATTGTGGACAATGTAAAAAAATTGGTTTTAGTCAGCGAAACCCATATTATTGCAGACAATGGCAAAGAATTTACATCTGTTTCAGGCGAGAGGCTGATGGTACAAGAATTGGGGGAAGAACGACTTCGAATAGCGGGTATTATTAAAAAGGTAGAATTGTACAGCCGGGGAGGCAGCGTGCAAAATAAATAATGGTGGGGCTTATGAGGGATAGAGGACGGTTTCGGAGAGATTATAAACACATAAAAGTGGAAGGGTTTCATCAACAGACCCTTCTTTCGAAGTGTGCCCAGAGTGGCATTGAACTGAGGGATATACGATTTCAGGATGAAGTTGAAATGACCTGCTTCATCAATGCTTACGATTTAAGAAAATTTTATGGCTTAAGTAAAAATCGGTATCAGGTGACCATTTTAAATGAAAAAGGATATATGCCGCCCATCAAGGCTTTTTTTAACAAAAAAAGCGGGGTTATCGGTGTGATTATTTTTTGCTGTATTCTCTATTATCAATCCCTTTTTATCTCGGAAATCAGAATCTATGGGTATGAAAAAAATACAGAAGCCCAGGTTCGGCAATCTTTGGAAGAAGCGGGACTTTATGAAGGTTGTAAGAAAAATATAGATATGAACAAAGTAAAGAGGGAAATGTATAACAGTTTGCAAAATATATCCTGGATTGGCATTGGCTATGTGGGAAATATGGTGTTGGTAACCATTTCTGAAAGTGAGGCATTTAAACAACCTCCGGATACGAGGGAACCTTGCCATATTGTAGCAAAGAAAAATGGTTATGTAGAGAAAATAACAGCCAGAGAAGGGTTGGCTGCAGTAAAGGATGGCACGTATTTAAAAAAAGGGGATATTGGAATCACAGGCATTTGTCCCATTAGTGAAAATGCTTATGTGTTGTCTACACCAGGTGCCGCAAAAGAGCGGAAGGTTCATGCAGCAGGAACCATTTCAGCGAAAGTGCCTTACCGCTTTGTTTTTCATGTCAATAAGTATCAACTGGTGAAAAAGCCTACAGGTAAAAAAATTTACGGTATGGATCTTCAATGGGGCGATTTTTCTTTCAATACAGTGGAAAAGATCAGCCCTTGGGATAGTTGGGTGTATCAAGATAAAGAATTGGTTCGTATAATCAGACCCATTCCTCTAAAAATTTCACTGGCAAAAGGAGAAGAAGTGACACTGGAAATTTTGGAAAAAGACAAAAAAAATCTTGAAAAGGAGGCAAATCGTATTTTAAGAGGAATAATCAAAGAAAATGTGCCGGAAAAGGGGCAAATTATAAATAAAAGTTTGAAGTTTACCAGAAAAGTCAATATAATAGAAGTTGAAAGTTTAATAGAGGTAATTGAGGAAATAGGAGTGGAGGCGAAATTATGAATATCACATTTAGCGATGAGAGGATGCCGGGACAATCGGTCATCGATCATATGATCCAAGCGGGGGAGTTAGTCGCCTTAGAAGAAGAATTTGACCCGAAACGTGTAGATGTAAGCGTAACGTTTGTCAGTGAAGAGGAAATAAAAGAATTAAACGGTATTTACAGAAATAAGAACAGTATCACGGATGTGCTTTCCTTTCCTCAGTATGATAGTTATGAGGATATACCAAAGCAAGGTTCTATTTGTATTGGAGATGTGGTCATATGCCCGGAGCAGGCATTGATTCAGGCCGATGAATTTGGTCATTCAGGTGAAAGAGAACTGGTCTATTTATTTGTTCACAGTTTGTTCCATTTGTTGGGATATGATCACATAGAAGAGATGGACAAGGTGGAAATGCGGGAACAGGAAGAAAAAATTATGAGTAAAGTAAAGCTTGGAAGAGGCGAATAGAAGGGTCGTTTCAAAGAGGTGGGATGAATTTCCTTTACCTGTGAGACGCATAGAGAGGTAAAATGAATTATACGGAATTATATAAAAGGGCAGAAGCCATATTGAAAAATGCGTATGCACCCTATTCCAAATTTCATGTGGGAGCGGCACTTTTAACAACTACGGGAGATGTTTTTACAGGCGTCAACGTAGAAAACGCTTCTTTTGGTGCAACCATTTGTGCCGAGCGAACGGCAGTTTGCAAGGCGGTTTCTGAGGGATACCAAGAGTTTGTTGCCATTGCCGTGGCATCTTCGGGTGGAGAGGCTTATCCTTGCGGAATTTGCAGACAATTTATATTTGAATTTGGGGACGATATTGACGTTATCACCAGTGAAGACGGACAACAGTTACATGTGCATAAAATTACAGAGTTATTACAGCATGGATTTAGACTGTAAGTCGAGGAGAAGAGAATGAAATCAGGTTTTATAGGGATTATCGGGAGACCCAATGTGGGAAAATCCACATTATTAAATGCCATTTTAGGCGAAAAGATTGCCATTACAACGGACAAACCTCAAACCACAAGAAATAGCATTCGAGGGATTTTGACGAGAACAAAAAAAGGTGAGGGAGAACATGAAGAACCTGTATCCCAAATGATTTTCATAGATACGCCGGGTATTCATAAGCCAAGAACAAAGCTTGGCAGTGCTATGACAGACATGGCCACCAACACTTTGAAAGAAGTAGAAGTGATCATCTTTATTGTGGACGATGAACTGTCCTCAGGACCGGGAGATAAGTATATTTTGGAAATGCTTCGAGAGGTTTCCACACCGAAACTATTGGTAATCAATAAAATCGATAAAATGGAACCTGTGAAGTTTAAGCGAATCTTTGAACAATATGAGGAAACGGGCATCTTTGACAGTATCTTTGGAACGGCAGCCATTGAAGGAAAAAATGTGGAAGCACTGTTGGAAAAAGTAGAGAGTATGCTGGATGAAGGGCCTATGTATTTTCCGGCAGATATGATTACAGATCATCCGGAGCGTTTCATTGTAAGTGAAATCATTCGGGAAAAAGTGCTGCTATACTTGCAGGATGAAGTGCCTCACGGTGTAGCTGTGGAGTTAGAGACTTATAGGGAGAATACCAGACTGACTAAAATCGGTGCGGTGATCTACTGCGAAAGAAAATCCCACAAAGGCATTATCATTGGAAAAGAAGGTAAAAAGCTAAAAGGAATCGGAAAGAGCGCTAGAATTGAGATTGAGGCGTTGCTTGGAAATAAAGTTTATTTGGAAATTTTTGTAAAGGTTAAAGAGAATTGGCGAGACAATGATTTTGCGTTAAATAATTTTGGCTACCACAGCTAATGAAATACAGTTTTTTAGAGCGTACAGCGTATTGCACAATTTTGCAAAAAGGAAGGGTTCATGTATATTGATACAGAGGGGATTATTTTAAAGCAAATTAAGACTGTCAACGGACGAAGGATGGTTCTTTTGTTTTCAAAAAAATACGGAAAAATCAGTGCCGGCACCAGTATCAGTGAAAAGGGGCGGAGCAAATCTGCTTTGGCCATGAGACCGTTTACCTATGGTAGGTATGAACTTTATAAAAATAGAGACAGCTATAATATAAATGGAGCGGATGTCATAAAAAGTTACTATAAAATAGGGGAAGACGTGGAGAAATATATGTATTGTTCTTACGTTTTGGAATTTACGGAAAAACTGATACAGGAAGATGCTGCGGCTCCCCAAATTTTCAATATGGTCATTGATTTTTTTGACGTAATGGAAAAAAGGAGTAAAAAGTATGATACGCTGACTTTGGCATATCAGGTGAAGGCTTTGCAGTTGTCGGGTATAATGCCCAACATTACCCAATGTGTATCCTGTGGATGTCCTGATAAAATTGTCGCTTTTGACGTGAAAAATGGTGGAATTCTCTGTGAAAAATGTTTTGCACAGGCTGAAAAAACTGCAAATCATACATTGATTTTTACTATAAATTTTGGTATAGTGGGTATATTAAAGTATATTCTGGAAAACCCGATCAAAAGTTTTGAAAATTTGGCGATAGGAGAGACGTCTTTAAAAATTTTAAAAGAAATTATGAAAAGTTATGTAGCGTACCATTTGGATATCAGCAACCTGAAAAGTGAAAACTTTTTGATTGAATAACTTTGATTGGGTACATGCTCAATCGAAAATTAAAATGGAGGTATGAATATGGAAATTACTTTGGAAAAAATTGAATTAGTAAAAGACAGAACCGGTGTCAGCTATAAAGAGGCAAAAGAAGCTTTGGAAATGGCAAACGGAAGCGTTGTCGATGCCATTATTGACATCGAAGAATCTATTGACTTTACCACAAAAGGGAAGTTTGGAGAACAAGCGACTCATATTGTGGATAAAATTAAAGAGGCTGTTAAAAAAGGAAATGTTTCAAAAATTATTGTAAAGAAAAATGATGAAGTCGTTTTGAATTTACCTGTAAATATTGGGTTGATCGGCACCGTGTTGGCACCTTGGGCTCTTATTGCGGGAACTGTTGCGGCATTTGGTACAAAGTGTGTCATTGAGCTACAGAAAGATAATGGAGAAATTGTAGACATTAGTGAGAGAGCCAACGACACCTTTGGAGATGTTGTAGAAAAAGGGACAGTTATGGCAGGAGAAGTGAAAGCAAAGAGTGCTGAAGTCTTTTCAAATGTAAAAGAAAAGGCAAATGATGCCATCAATAAGATAAAAAAAGAAGATGAAGATGACGATGACGATGATGATGATACGCATCATGAGCATGAAAAAGACGAAAAAGACGAAAAAGATGATGCAGTAAAGAAATGCGATTGTGATTGCGGGTGTGGAGAAAAGAATGAGTAAAGAATTTTCGATGGAAAAAATTACAGCTTTAGCGAAGTCTCGGGGATTTGTATTTCCCGGGTCTGATATTTATGGTGGCTTGGCAAACACCTGGGATTACGGTCCTGTAGGCGTAGAATTAAAAAATAATGTAAAGAAAGCTTGGTGGAAGAAGTTTGTTCAGGAATCCAAGTACAATGTAGGTTTAGATGCGGCTATTCTGATGAATCCTAAAACTTGGGTAGCTTCAGGTCATGTAGGAGGATTTGCGGATCCGCTGGTAGATTGTAAGTCATGCCAGGCTAGATTTAGAGCTGATAAACTCATTGAAGATTATATAAAAGAAAAAGACGGAATGGATACGACTGTAGACGGTTGGTCAAAAGAAAAATTGGATGGGTATATTAAGGAAAAAGCCATTCCTTGCCCTGAATGTGGCAAGAGTGACTTTACGACCATCCGACAGTTTAATTTAATGTTTAAGACGTTCCAAGGTGTGACCGAAGATTCTCAGTCTGAAATTTTTTTAAGACCGGAAACGGCACAGGGTATTTTTGTTAACTTTAAGGCAGTTCAAAGAACGGCCAGGAAGAAAATGCCTTTTGGAATCGCACAAGTAGGAAAGTCCTTTAGAAATGAAATCACTCCTGGAAATTTCACTTTTAGAACCAGAGAATTTGAACAGATGGAGCTTGAATTCTTCTGCAAACCGGGCACGGACTTAGAATGGTTCGTATACTGGAAAGACTATTGTGTAAATTGGTTGCGGGGCCTAGGGATCAAAGATGAACATGTGAAGCTTCGAGACCATGAAGCAGAAGAGCTTTCCCATTACAGCAATGCAACCACCGATATTGAATATCTTTTCCCATTTGGTTGGGGTGAGCTTTGGGGGATTGCGGATAGAACCGACTTTGATTTGAAGCAACACATGGAGCATTCAGGTCAGGATATGTCCTACCAAGATCCGGAAACCAATGAAAAATATGTGCCTTATTGCATAGAGCCATCTTTGGGTGCCGATCGAGTTACGTTGGCATTTCTGGTGGAAGCTTATGACGAAGAAGTTTTAACAGACGCAAAGGGGAAAGAAGATATCAGAACGGTTTTGCGTTTCCACCCTGCGTTGGCGCCGTATAAAGCGGCAGTTTTACCCCTGACAAAGAAGCAATGTGTGGGCGCAGAGAAGCTTCACGAAGAACTATCCAAATACTTTATGGTAGATTATGATGTGGCGGGTAGCATTGGAAAAAGATACAGACGTGAAGATGAAATCGGTACACCATTTTGCATTACCGTAGATTTTGATACAGAAACAGATGAAAGTGTTACCATACGGGACAGAGACAGCATGGAACAGATCAGAATCCCAATTGTAGAAGTGAAATCCTATATTGAAAGTAAATTAGAATTTTAGATAGAACTATGGGACAAAGCGATAAGCCTTGTCCTTGTTTTAAAGAACCACCCGTATCTATGATACGGCACGTGGTTCTTATACAGAAATTTCCCAAAGCTGTGATTTGGTGAAATTTTTCAGTTAAAGAATCACCCGTATCTGCGATACGGCATGTGGTTCGTAGACACAGTTGTTTGAGGGTTCATAATTTATTAATGCTAAATGAATAAAAGGAGTGAGAAAATGGAGAAAAAATTTGTTTATCTTTTTAAAGAAGGAAACGGGTCTATGCGAGATTTGCTTGGTGGTAAAGGTGCAAACTTAGCAGAAATGACGAACTTAGGAATGCCGGTACCACAAGGATTCACCATAACAACAGAAGCTTGCACCCAGTATTACGAGGACGGCGAAAAAATTAACGATGAGATACAAGCTGAAATCATGAAATATGTTGAGAATATGGAAAAGATTACAGGAAAAAAATTCGGAGACTTGGATAATCCTCTTCTTGTTTCTGTTCGCTCAGGTTCTCGTGCTTCTATGCCGGGAATGATGGATACAATTTTAAACTTAGGATTGAATGATACCGTGGTAGAAAGTTTTGCAAAGAAAACAGGAAATCCACGTTTTGCATATGATTCATATAGACGTTTTATTCAAATGTACTCAGATGTAGTAATGGAAGTAGGCAAGGCTTACTTTGAAAATCTAATTGATGACATGAAAGAGAAAAAAGGCGTTACTTTAGATACAGAACTTGATGCCAACGATTTAAAAGCATTGGCACAAGCTTTCAAGGCAGAATACAAATCGAAAATCGGAAGTGATTTCCCATCAGATCCTGTAGAACAATTGATGGGTGCAATCAAGGCTGTGTTCCGTTCATGGAATAATCCGAGAGCGATTTACTATAGAAGAATGAATGATATTCCCGGTTCTTGGGGTACTGCCGTTAACGTGCAGGCTATGGTGTTCGGAAATATGGGTGATACGTCAGGGACAGGTGTTGCATTTTCAAGAAATCCTTCCACAGGAGAAGCAAAGTTGTACGGAGAATATTTGATGAATGCCCAGGGTGAAGATGTGGTTGCGGGTGTCAGAACACCATTGACCATAGACCAGCTGAAAGATCAAAACCCTGCTGTTTATGACGAATTTTATAAAATTGTATATACACTGGAAAAACATTATAGAGATATGCAGGATATGGAGTTTACCATCGAAGAGGGAAAACTTTATATGCTTCAGACGAGAAATGGAAAGCGAACAGCCGCTGCGGCCCTAAAGATTGCTTGTGATTTGGTAGATGAAAAAATGATTACCGAAAAAGAAGCCGTTTCTATGATTGATCCAAAACAGTTGGATGCTTTGTTGCACCCACAGTTTGACATGGCAACATTGAAAGCGGCTACGCCTATTGGAGCAGGACTTCCTGCATCACCGGGTGCTGCTTGTGGTCAAGTTGTATTTACGGCAGAAGCGGCCACAGATTGGGCTGTAAATAAGAATGCAACGGTTATTCTTGTTCGTCTTGAAACGTCTCCTGAAGATATCGAAGGAATGCATTATGCGGAAGGTATCTTGACTGTCCGTGGTGGGATGACATCCCATGCTGCAGTTGTTGCACGTGGTATGGGTACTTGTTGTGTTTCAGGATGCGGTGAGATTTCCATTAATGAAGCAAAAAAAGTCTTTACGCTAGGTGGAAAAACATTCCATGAAGGAGATTTTATTTCCCTTGACGGATCTACGGGTAAGATTTATGGAGAAGCCATTAAAACGGTAGAAGCGGGTATTTCAGGCAATTTTAACAGATTGATGAAGTGGGCGGATGCCCTTAGAACGCTGAAAGTAAGAACCAATGCAGATACACCGAAAGATGCAGAACAGGCCATTCAATTTGGAGCGGAAGGCATTGGTCTTTGCAGAACAGAACATATGTTCTTTGATAGCGAAAGAATTGCAGCTATGAGAGAAATGATTGTTTCCAAGAGTGAAGAACAAAGAAGGAAAGCTCTTGCGAAACTTCTCCCTATGCAACAGAGTGACTTCGAGGGCATTTATACGGCTATGAAGGGGTTCCCTGTGACCATTCGGTTCTTAGATCCACCCCTACATGAATTTCTTCCTACAGATGAAGGCGACATTATAGAACTTGCAAAAGAAATGAAGATGGAGATTGCTGAATTAAAAGGTATTATCGCTTCTCTTCATGAATTCAATCCAATGATGGGTCATCGTGGGTGTAGGCTTGCCGTTTCTTATCCTGAAATTGCTGAGATGCAGACCACGGCGGTGATTCAAGCGGCGTTAAGCGTACAGAAAGCACATCCTGAATGGGAAATGGTTCCTGAAATCATGATTCCATTAGTAGGAGAAGTGAAGGAATTGGCTTACGTGAGAAAGCTTGTAGTCGATACTGCGGACGCTTTGATTGCAAAAGCAGGTGTGACATTGAACTATTTAGTAGGAACTATGATTGAAATTCCAAGAGCTGCATTGACTGCCGATGAAATTGCCACAGAAGCCCAGTTCTTCTCATTTGGTACCAATGACTTGACACAGATGACATTTGGATTCAGCAGAGATGACGCCGGCGCATTCTTAGGCGCTTACTATGACAAGAAAATTTATGAAAATGACCCATTTGCAAGATTAGACCAAAAGGGTGTGGGAAAGTTGATTACAACAGCCGTTGAACTTGGAAAGAAGACAAGACCGGATATCCATCTTGGCATCTGCGGTGAACACGGTGGAGATCCTTCCTCTGTGGAGTTCTGCCATAACGCAGGGCTACAGTACGTATCTTGCTCCCCCTTCCGTGTACCTATCGCAAGACTTGCGGCGGCACAGGCAGCTATTAAAAATCCGAGAGCGTAAGAAATTTATCATTCAACATCATGAATAAATGACACGCATTTAATCCGAAAACCCAGTTACTATGCGAGTTTGCAGACTTGACAAGTGTCAAATATCACGCATATAAGGTGTGCCATCATTCCAGCGACGGAGTGAACGGCACACCTTATTTTCGTTATGGCTATAGGGATGATTGGATAAAATCTGATTTAGTTGTAATGACCTCTAGAGTCCTGTAAACGTAGCATTTTTTCTGGTATACAAGTGTCAAAGACCCGAAAGACCCGAACTATTGCAAAATTATTGACGAGTGTTATAGCAAAGGTTATAATGATATACAGGGTGGGTTTAAGTTTATGAATTATGGCGATACTATAAAAGAAATAAGGAAACTGCTCTCCATGAGCCAAGAGGATTTAGCTAGAGAACTTGGGGTAAGTTTTGTTACCGTAAATCGTTGGGAAAATAAAAAAGCAAAACCCTCAAAAATGGCAATGAAAGCCATAGAGGTTTTTTGTAAGGAAAGAAAAATACCAATAACAATACAAGGAGGTGGACTAAGTGAAAATAAAGTCGATAACGCTCAATAATTTTCGTTGCTTTGAAAATTTGAAAATAGATTTGAATGATGGTCTGACTGTCATTGTTGGTAACAATGGAGCGGGTAAATCATCCATATTAGATGCTATATCAATTGCAATAGGCACATTTTTGACTGGTTTTGACAGTGTTTCTACTGTTCCCATTGCCAAGGAAGATGCACATTATAAATTTTATGATATGGGGAGTGTGATTGATGTACAATCTCAATTTCCTGTCATTATCTCGGCAGAAGGCTGTGTGGATGGGAAGTCCATAGCATGGAAAAGAGAATTGAGTAGTTCTACAGGACGCACCAGAATTGTAGATGCTAAGGAAATAACCTTTCAATCGACGGAATATCAAAAGAGAATATCAGCTGGAGATAAGAGCTTGATTTTGCCTATACTTTCTTATTATGGAACAGGCAGGCTTTGGGCACAAAAAAGAGAGAAGGTTGGAAGTGAACAGCTTTACAAATTTTCCAGGCTGATTGGCTACACAGATTGTTTAGCGGCTGAATCAAATGAAAAATTAATGATCAAATGGTTTGAAAAAATGACAATTCAAGAAGCACAAAACAAGGTAGTCAGTCCTGAATTTTTAGCTGTAAAACAGGCAATGGTAAAATGTTTTCAAGGAATTACAGGCTATTCAAATGTGGATGTGTTGTTCAATCTCGATACACATAATGTAGATATTCACTATGAAGACCATGCAGGTACACATCTAACCTTTCCAATGATGACATTAAGTGATGGCTACAAAAGCACATTGTGTTTGGTTGCAGATATTGCATATCGCATGGCTATATTAAATCCACAGCTCTTGGGTGAAGTAACACAAAAAACATGCGGTATCGTTTTGATTGATGAAATAGATCTGCATTTGCACCCATTGTGGCAGCAACGTATCATCAAGGATCTGACGACCATTTTCCCATTGGTTCAGTTTATTGTGTCCACGCACGCCCCTACTATAATTAGCTCTGTTTGCAAAGAAAATCTATTAATCTTAGAAGGCTGCGACAGTGCCGCTTATTCGGGAATAGAGGTCTATGGGAGCGACTCCAACTCTGTACTGGAGTCAATCATGGGCGCTAATGAACGACCTGTGGAAATTAAGGAATTATTCTCAAGTTTTTATGATTTGGTGGAAGAGCAAAGCTGGAAGCAGGCTGAAGAAATACTAAACTCCATAGAAGAAAAGATAGGCTCAAGTGATCCCGAACTAAACAGTGCTCGTATTACCCTCCGTTTGGAACAAGTATAGGGGGTGACGGGCTTTGATACATATAATAAAGGGTGCAGAGCCACAGGCGTTAACGCAAGAAAAGAGAAATGAAGTAAAGCTATACTCGGCACTTACTACAGATACTTTAGATGCAATCAGAAAGCAAATGTTGGAGGAGCAAGGCTATTTGTGCGCATACTGTATGCGGAGAATTGTCTTGGGTTCCATAACAATTGAGCATTTTTTGGCACAGAATCCTACAGATGCAGACTATGAGGCGGCTCTAACAGTAGATTACCACAACATGTTAGGGGTTTGTTTAGGAAATGAATGCAAAGGTAATTTTAAGAAAAACTTAACTTGTGATAAGCACCGTGGTAATATATCTTTGACCATTAACCCATTGCAGAAACACTTGGTGCAACTCATCAAATACAAGGGCGATGGCACTATTTATTCTGATGATCCACAGATCAACAAAGATTTGAATGAGACTTTAAATTTAAATTATGAGGGTGTATCATTTAAGAAAAACCGGAAAGCAGTTTTAGATAGCCTAAAGCGTTCTATGGATAAAAATTTTGCTGGTAAGAAGGTGCCTGTTGAAAGACTAAGGCAATGGCTTGATGCTTGTTATATCGGAGAGAATGGTATGCGTGACCCTTTTGTAGGGATAGCTATTTATTATTTGGAGAAAAAGATACAGCGAGGATAAGTGGGGGATAGTTATAGCATTTACAAGTGAAAATAAAACCATGTGAAAAGCGTGTATCATCATTTCGATTTAAAATCGGTGGTGCACGCTTTTTACATGGTTTTTGAGGTTCGTATGCCACTGGTAAAACGGGTGCAGTTATCCATGACAAAATGGGTGCTGCATCCGTTTTTTTAGGTGAAGTAGCCATATGTATGCATTTATGCAGTTTCAAAAATAATAATATCATCGCCAATTTTAATGATGGATTCCCAAGGCAATTGAAGAAATTCTTTACTGCCCATAAAACCAAATCTTCCCTGCATACCGGGAACCAATATAGCGGTTATTTTTCCGGAACTTTCTTCAAAGAGCAGTTCGGCGCTAGACAATTGTCCGTGTCTGCTTCCTGTGGACAAATTGATAATTTCTTTATATCCGATTTCACTTAATCTCATAACTTTCCTTCCTATATTGTCAAGCTAAAAAGTATTGATTTTCAAGCTTTTCATTAAAT
>JAVVUJ010000014.1:0-19826 GCA_036653195.1 Anaerovorax sp.
AAATTTCACCTGTTATCTCAACACCGTATTGTTTTTTTAAATACCCCTTACAAAGGGCACCTGCAAAAACCAAAGGTGCTGTCAACCTACCCGAAAAGTGACCGCCACCCCTAAAGTCATTGCATCCTTTGTATCTCAAATGGCCTGTAAAGTCACTGTGACTTGGCCTTGGAATCTTTGAAAAGGGTTCATAATCCCCACTCTTTGTGTCTTTATTGTTGATAAGCACACAGAAGGGTGCCCCTGTTGTCTTTTCTTTGAAAATTCCGGAAACCACAATAGGCAAATCCGACTCTTTTCTCCCTGTGGTCAATTTGCTTTTTCCCGGTGCCCTTCTTTCCATATCTTCCATAATGTTTTCCATATCCAACGTAAATCCTGGTGGAAATCCATCCATGACTGCACCTATTTGCGAACCGTGCGATTCACCAAAAATACTGATTTTTAAAAATTTACCCCACACACTGCCCATTTCCTATTCTTCACCCAAACCTTCCATCTGCATCTCCAATTCTTTGATTTTCACTTCCACGATTTTGCCTTTTCCTGCTTTTTCTGCGTAAACAAAATTCATTGTGTCACCCTGTCTTTTTTTATCGGACATCATAGCTTGAAATACCTCTTTTGGTGCATAGTCCCCTTTCACAGGTAATTGATAGCGGCGTAAAAGCCTTTCAATTCGCCTATGATTGCCAACTTCTGTAATGCCTGCGTTTTCACCCATTTTTAAAGCGGCAACCATACCTATAGAAACCGCTTCTCCATGACTAAACACCTGATACTGTCCTAATTTTTCAACTGCATGTCCCACCGTATGTCCGAAGTTCAGCAGTTTTCTGTCACCTCTTTCGAATTCATCTCTTTCTACAACGTCCGTTTTTATTTCAACACACTTACAAACCAATTCTTCAATTTTCTCTTCAATTTTAGTCCCCTCTTTCAGCAAGTCAAAAGTTTCTGCCACCTCCAAAATGGTTTCATCAAAAATACAGCCGTATTTGATCACTTCTGCCAACCCTGCCACAAAAATTTCTTTTTTCAAAGACTTTACCAGCATAGGATCGATGAAAACCTTGTTGGGTTGCCTAAAAGCACCCACCAGGTTCTTTCCTTGTGGTAAATCCACACCACATTTTCCGCCTACAGATGAATCCACTTGCGCCAAAAGCGTGGTGGGAATTTGGATCAAATGATCAATGCCTCTAAGGTAGGTGGCCGCAACAAACCCAGAAATATCACCAATGACGCCGCCGCCCAATGCGAGAATACCATCCTTCCGACCAAACTGATTTTCTGCCAGAAATGCATATAGTTTTTCAACGGTCTTTACGTTCTTGTATGCCTCTCCTGCCTCAACCACATAAAAAATCATCCGTCTGCAATTTTTTCGGAAGCAATCTTTTATTTGATGCAAATAAAGGGGTGCCACGTTTGTGTCTGTAATCACACAAATACAGTCTAAAAAGAAATTGCCCAAGCGGATTTCTCCGGCTTGCGCAATCAAATTTTCTTCAATATAAATCTGTGATTGAATCTGACTACCCTGTAATACAATTTCCTTCATCCTAACTCCTACAGTTCTCTGTCTACCACTTGTGCAATACCTTTTAATTTTTTCATCGTCTCTTCAAACATTTCATAAGTAAGGCTCTGTGCTCCGTCACATAACGCATTTACAGGATCATTGTGAACTTCAATGATCAAGCCATCTGCACCTGCCGCAACGGCCGCCATAGATAAAGGCTCCACCATCCAAGCTTTTCCGGAAGCATGAGAAGGGTCTGCAATGACAGGCAAGTGAGAAAGTTTCTTGAGTGCCGGTATGGCGCTGATATCCAAGGTATTCCTGGTAAAGGTTTCATTGGTTCTAATACCTCTTTCACATAAAATAACCTGTTCATTGCCACCATTTAAGATGTATTCCGCAGACATTAAAAATTCCTCAATGGTATTGGAAAAACCTCTTTTCAACAGCACAGGCACGTTGGTACGCCCCAGTTCCATAAGCAATTCAAAATTCTGCATATTTCTTGCCCCCACTTGAAAACAGTCTACTTTTCCAATAAAGCTTTCTACATGCATGGGATTTGTAATCTCCGTGACAATGGGTAGGCCGGTCTCTGCCTTGGCTACATTCAATAGTTCCAATCCATCGGCTTTCAAACCTTGGAACGCATAGGGCGAAGATCTGGGTTTCCAAGCTCCACCCCGTACAATGGAAGCCCCTAATTTTCGAACATTCTTAGCAATGTCAACAATTTGCTCTTCGCTTTCCACAGAACAAGGTCCCGCCATAATAGCCAGCTTTTTTCCGCCCACAAGGACACCGCCTACATTGACAACCGTATCTTCCGGATGCATCTTTCGATTGGCTCGTTTATAAGGCTCCTGCACCTTCATAATTTTCTCTACATATTGACTTAGAAAAGCCGAATCTGTATCCACAGAAGTGGTATCTCCTACCAACCCCAGAACTGTAGCATTGGTTCCTACAATTGTACTGATTGCAACATTATATTTTGAAAGCCATCCGGCTAATTTATTAATTTCTTCTTGTGATGTACCGTCTTTCAATACAATAATCATTTTCTCTCCTGCCTCTTTTCTCTCCTGTATCTTTTTAATTCTGTTATGGCATAATTTGATTGCCATGGTAGGCCTTGGCTGTCAAACAATCTCTTGTAATCTGTGCCGAAAGTTCTTCAATACTATTGAACTTTATTTCAGGTCTGATTTTTTCTATAAATTCAACTTTAATCTCTTTTCCGTAAAGTTCTTTATCAAAATCAAAAATATGCGTTTCAATGGTCTTTTTATTGTCTCCTATGGTGGGTTTGATTCCCACATTGGTTACACTCTTATGGCGGACACCGTTATAAATGCAATAGGTCACATAAACCCCATGAGAAGGTGTAATCATAGACTCATCCATTAAAATATTTGACGTGGGGAAACCAATGGTCCTTCCAATTTTATTTCCAATGACCACTTCTCCGATTACATAATATTTCCTGCCCATATATTTTTCACATTGATCCACTTTTCCACTTGCAATCAGTTGACGTATAAAAGAACTGCTCACTAAGTTATCCTCTATTTCAAAAGGCTCCAAAACATGAATGCCAAAGCCTTCTCGAATGCCTGTTTTCATTAGAATCTCGGGATTTCCTTCTCCTTTGTATCCAAATCGATAGTTAAAGCCACAATAGGCCTCTTTCATTTTTATTTTTTCTAAAAGAATGTCCATAATAAATGCTTGTGCCGACATATGTTGAATTTCATTGCTGAATTCAATGGAAATCAAATAATCAATGCCTAAATTCTTGATAATTTCAGCCTTGTCCTCTAAGTATAAGATGTTTTTTATAACAGGCTTCTCAGCCACCACATTTTTAGGATGGTTGGTAAATGTAAAAACAGCACTTTTCAGTCCTGCATTTTTGGCATTTTTGACAGTACGCCGAATTAATTCCTGATGACCTTTATGAACGCCGTCAAAATTTCCCAAGGCCACCACGGTTTCCTTGATATTGATAATTTCATCTAAATGGTTAAATAGTTTCATATGGTCTATACCTCATCTGTATTGTTCCTAACAAAAACTTTCTCTGCCACCAACTTGCGATAGTCGTGGTTATAGGCCGCAACGCCTAAAAAATGTCCGTTTTCTAAATAAATATTGTACATTTCCTTATGCTTTGGTTCTTCCTTTATGGTAACATCCTCCAACGCCAAATGACCGCCGTTAATGAACCATTTGCCTCTCTCATGGGAAGTGTAGGCTTTTCCAAAGTGCACCAAAGGAAAATCTATGTCTAGGATATATTGGTCAAATGCAAGCACATCCAGGCCTTCCTCATCTTTTTTTAATTTTTTAAGTTCTTCTATGGTGACCGTTTGATCTAAGGTAAATCTTCCGCTGGCCGTTCTCACTAAAAAACTCATGGCGCTTCCTATTCCTAATTTTTCGCCCATCTCTTGACAAATGGTTCTGATATACGTTCCTTTTGAGCATTGAACATCAAACAAAATCCTGCCGCTTTTTTCATCAAACTGCACCAACTCTATGTATTTTATTTCTACCTGCCTGGATTTGATCTCCACATCCAACCCTTGGCGTGCGTATTCATAGAGTCGTTTTCCATCAACTCTAACCGCCGAATATTTAGGAGGGAACTGTTGTATCATTCCCTCAAATTCCTTTAACGCCCTATCAATTCGTGTTTTTGTAATGCCCAAATTTTTTATAGCAGTTTCAATATCTTCTGTTCTCTGAGAAATCTGAGTTCCCCATATATCTTGGGTATCCGTCTCTATGCCCAACTGCATTTCACAACGGTATTGTTTGTAGTCTAAATCCAAGTACTCTGTAATTCTTGTGGCACTGCCTATGCAAAGAGGCAAAACACCTACAGCCATGGGGTCTAATGTCCCTGTATGACCGATTCTCTTAATGCCTGTCAATCTTCTCAAAAATTGCACCCCATCATGGGATGTCATTCCTGCCGGCTTTAATAAATTTATGATTCCATCTCTGCACATATTTCCTCTTTTACTAGCACGATTGCTTCTTTTAAAGACGTGTGAAGGGTGCACCCGGCCGCTTTTTTATGACCGCCACCGCCAAATTTTTGTGCAATTTTACTTACATCTCCATAAGTTTTCGCACGAAAACTCACCTTAATTTCATCCCCTTTATTTTCTTTAAAAAAGGCGGATATTTCTATACCTCGAATATTTCTTAAATTTTCAATAACGCCTTCCGTTTCATCTAAAGACGCACCGATGCGCTCATACATATCTTGGGTGGCATAAGCAAAATTTGCCTTTCCATTACAAAACATCTCCAACGTATTTAGGACGGCCGCATTCATGGCAATTTTTTCATATCTGGAGTTTTGATAAAGTTCAACGCTTATTTTTTCTAAATCAATGCCAAATTCCAACAACTTGGACACAATGATATGTGTTTTAGCTGTGGTATTGGTATATTGAAAATTTCCCGTATCTGTAACGATGGCTGTATATAAAGCCTCTGCAATGACCATGTCCATCTTTATCCCATTGCCCAAGCGCTGAAAAACTTCAAATATTATTTCGCCTGTAGCCCCAGCATGATCATCTGTATAATTCATTTGCGCAAAGCATTGGTTGGTCACATGGTGGTCAATAGAAGCTGTCTGTTTTGCAGAAAAAAAGCATTCTAAACGACTGCCCAACCGCTCTTCATCACTGCAATCAATGGCAAGTGACAAATCAATGTCCATGAGAATATCTTTTGTCCATGTGCAAAATTTTGTATTTAAAAATTTTAAATTTAAAGGAATATCATCTTCAATCAAAACATAAGCTTCTTTGCCCATTTGTCTCAGCATATTGCAAATTGCAACGGAAGAGCCCAAACAATCTCCATCCATAAAAATGTGTGGAAATATCAAGACTCTCTTTGCTGCAATCAACTGCTCAATGATCCGTTGAAGTTTTTCGTGATTCTCGTTGCTACTGTTCATCTTCATCCTTTTCAAAATCTAAATTGTCCTTCTGTTCCGGCTCCTTTTCAATTCCAAGTTCTCCGATGATTTTATCAATGTGCCTTCCATATTCTAAAGAACTATCAAATTTAAAAATTAAATCCGGAACATGTCGCAATTTGATTTGCCTTCCGATTTCTCGTTTAATCAATCCCTTGGCTTTTTCTAATCCCTGCAACACTTCTTTTCTTTCCGCTTCGTCCACTTCGCTGTTTGCAGAAAGCCCCAAAATCGTAATATATAGGGTGGCGTAGCTACCATCACTGGTAACTTCAACACCCGATATACTGATCATGTTTCTGATAATTCTAGGATCTTTGATTTCTCTTAAAAGCAGGTCACTTGTAATTTTTCTGATTTCTTCTCCCAATCTGCCTGCTCTATGCCCCTTGCCCATAACTATTTCCTTTCAACTTCTTCCATCTTAAAGGCTTCAATAATATCGCCTTCTTTAATGTCGTTGTATTTTTCAATGCCTATACCGCATTCGTATCCTGTGGACACTTCTTTGGCATCGTCTTTAAATCTCTTTAAAGATGAAATTTTACCTTCATGAATCACAATCCCGTCACGCACAAGTCTGATTTGTGCATTTCGTTCCACTTTTCCCTCCAGTACATAGGCACCACCGATTACACCAACATTTGGAACTTTAAATGTATCTCGTATTTCTATCTTGCCCAAAACTGCTTCTTTATATATAGGATCTAACATGCCCTTCATGGCCGCTTCTACTTCATCTATCACATTGTAAATAACGCTGTAGGTTCTGATTTCAACGCCTTCTCGATCTGCCATATTGGTAATGACCGTGCTAGGTCTGACATTAAATGCTACAATAATGGCCCCGGAAGTATTTGCCAGCATAATGTCAGATTCCGTAACGGTTCCAACGCCTGCAAATAATATTTTTACATGAATGTTTTCATTTTTTAATTTTTCAAGAGAAGTTGTTAAAGCACCTACCGAACCTTGTACGTCACCCTTGATGATTAAGTTTAAGTCTTTGACTTCACCTTCTTCCATCTGACTGAACAGTTGTTCTAAAGTGGAGCTTGAATTTCTCGCCATCACTTCTTCTCTCTGCTTGATTCTTCTGCTTTCCGCAATTTCTCTGGCGATACGATCTTCTTTTACAGCGTTAAACTGATCCCCCGCCTGTGGAACATCCGCAAGACCCAAAACTTCTACGGCTGTTGCAGGACCTGCTTTGCGTATAGGATCCCCTTTAAAGTTGGCCATGGCTTTTATTTTTCCTGAACAAGTCCCTGCGATAATACTGTTGCCGGCCTTTAAGGTTCCGTTTAAAACCAACAATGTGGCGACAACGCCTCTGGCCTTGTCAAGTCTCGCTTCAATGACGGTTCCCGTTGCCAATCTGTTTGGATTCGCTTTCAGTTCAAGAACCTCTGCCTGTAACAGAATCATTTCCAACAAGGTTACAACGCCTTCACCGGATTTTGCGGAAACCGGTACACAAATGGTATCGCCGCCCCAATCTTCAATAAGCACGCCGTGCTCTGCTAAGTCTTGCTTGACTTTATCTGGGTTTGCACCCGGTTTATCCATTTTATTAATGGCTACAATAATAGGCACGCCCGCTGCTTTTGCATGGCTAATGGATTCTATGGTCTGTGGTTTTACGCTGTCATCTGCCGCAACAACAAGTACAGCCATATCCGTGGCATGTGCCCCTCTGGCTCTCATTGCTGTAAACGCTTCATGTCCCGGTGTATCTAAAAATACAATTTTTTGTCCGTTTAAGTTGATTTCAGAAGCACCGATATGTTGGGTAATCCCGCCTGATTCTCCTGAAGCCACATTGGTCTTTCGAATAGCATCCAACAAAGAAGTCTTACCGTGGTCAACGTGTCCCATGACCGTGATAATGGGCGGTCTGGCCTTTAAATCTTCCGCTCTGTCTTTAAAATCTTCAATGCCTTCTTCGACTACTTCTTCTTCTACTTTTCCGATGATAATGGGTACGCCAAGTTCTTCCCCTAAAATCAATACGGTGTCTTCATCTAAATTTTGATTGATATTGGCCATAATGCCCATTTTCATCAGCGCCATAATGATGGCCGAGGTGGTCTTTTCGATTTGATCTGCAAATCCTGCTACTGTAATAGGCACATTTACAATCTTTGTTCCCGGTTCCATTTCTTCCAAGTTGATTTCCGGTTCTACCGGTTTCAAGGCCGGTTTCGGACGCTGTGATTTGGATCTATGCTTTTGCTGCAACGGAAGCACATTGTATTTTGGCTTGGGTGCTGCGGTCACAGAGTTATGATTGTTGCCCCTGTAGGCCGAATTCTGTTTGTTTTGTCCCTGGCTTTGTGCATTGTTTTGTCCCGCAAATCGATTCTGGGTATGACCCTGACCATGTTGACCCGTGGGTCTGTTTTGATTTTGACCCTGGTCTTGTGAACCGTTCTGTCCTGCAGGCGTTCTTCTCGTAACCTGACCCGTTCCTTGACTTTGTCCCGCGGATCGGTTTTGATTTTGATTCTGTCCCTGTGAACGATTTTGTCCTGCTGGATCTCTCCTTGTAACCGTACCGGTTCCTGTACCTTGGCTTTGTCCTGTGGGTCTGTTTTGATTCTGTCCTTGGGAATTATGTTGCCCTGCCGGCGCTCTTCTTGTAACCGTACCCAAACCCGTTCCCTGGCTTTGCGTGGGCTTGTTTTGGTTTTGTCCTTGTGGTGTATGCTGTCCTGTGGGCTTTGCCGGCTGTGTTTTTTTCGCATCCGGATTGGCTGTAATATGCGTTGCAGCCTTGACAATCACCTTGAATTCTTGCTTCACCGGCACTTCAGACGCTTTTCTCGGAGCCACTTTCACAATTTTCGTCTCTGCTCCACTTTTTTCTCTTGAAATTGTATTCTTAATCGCCGTAACATCCATATCCTTCAGAACGCTCATATGGCTCTTTACCTCTATTCCCATAGAGTTTACTCTTTCAAGTAATTCCTTGCTTGCCATTCCCAGCTCTTTGGCTAATTCATGTACTTTTATATTTGACATAGGAACACCTCCCTTTCTTCTCTTAATTAGTTGTCAATTTCTTTTAATATGACTTTTGCAAAATTTGCATCAGTAATTGCAAATATTCCTCTATCTTGACTTCCTGTAATCTGTGACAATTCCTGCAAGGTTCCATAAACCCGGTAAGGCGTCCCACTACTGTCTGCCAATGATTTCATCTTCTTTAATGTATTTTCCGATAAATCTTCTGCAAGTATTAAAAGTTTTGCTTTTTTATGATGAATGGTTACCACACAAGTGTTATAACCAGTAACTAAGTTTCTAGACCGCTTTGCAAAGCCTAAATAACTATGAATTTTTGTTCTCATATTCTTTAAGCTCCTCAAACAATTTGTTTATCTCTTCTTCTTTCACTTCAATTTGAAGGTTTCTTGAAATGGCTCTTCTTTTCTTTGCCTTTTCAAAACATGCAACGTCACGGCAAAGATAAATCCCTCTTCCATTTGCCTTTCCGCTTTTATCAATGGTAGCCACACCTTCTACTGCCACAATTCTGATCAATTCACGCTTGTCTTTGGATTCCATACATCCCACACAGCGCCTCATGGGTATTTTATTCATCTTGTTGGGTTTCATTTTCGTTTTCGTTTCTATCTTCGCTTTCGTTGCTATCTTCGTTTTCGGTTCTATCTTCGTTTCCACTTTCGTTTTCATTAATTTCTTCTCCCTCAGGGAAATATTGAGAATGACTCTTAATATCAATTTTCCATCCACACAGTTTGGCTGCAAGTCTTACGTTTTGACCTTCTTTCCCAATAGCCAGAGAAAGTTGGAAGTCTGGCACCACAACCGTTGCCGCTTTTTCACCGTCACTGACGATGACTTGCTCAACCTTTGCAGGACTTAAGGCACTACTGATCAATTCTGCCGGATCTTCGCTCCAAACAATAATGTCTATTTTTTCTCCAAAAAGTTCATCTACTACGGCTTGCACCCTGGTTCCTCTGTTTCCTACACAAGCACCTACCGGATCCACATTGCTGTCTTCTGTGTACACTGCAATCTTTGTTCTGGATCCTGCCTCTCTTGAAATGCTTTTTATTTGAACAATACCATCCATGATTTCCGGAACTTCCAGTTCAAATAAACGTTTTACCAATCCGGGATGAGATCTGGATAAGTATACCTGCGGTCCCTTTGTTGTCTTTTTTACATCCATAATATATACTCTGATTCGATTGTTCATTTCATAGGTTTCACCGGGAACTTGCTCTGTAGCCGCCAAAATCCCCTCTGTTTTCCCCATGTTTATAAAAACAGTGTCCTTACTGACTCTCTGAATATGTCCATTTATAATTTCCCCTTGTCTACTTGAATAATCATCAAAAATCATGCCACGTTCAGCTTCTCTAATACGCTGTACCACTACCTGTTTTGCCGTCTGGGCTGCAATTCTCCCAAAATCTTTCGGTGTCACTTGATTTTCAATAGCATCTCCAATCTCATAGGTTTTATCAATTTCTCTCGCCTGTTCCAGAGAAATCTGCCATTGTGGATCTTCAACAACTTCTACGATATCTTTACGCATAAATACGTCAATATCCCCATCTTCTCTATCAATATTTACTCTTACATTTTGACTGGTTCCATAGTTTTTCTTGTAGGCAGACACCAGCGCCGACTCGATGGCTTCAATCAGCGTGTCTTTTGAAATTTCTTTTTCTCTTTCCAGCTCTTCAACTGCAGCAATAAATTCTTTGTTCATTTTTTTGCGTACGCCTCCCTAAAATATAACTGCCAACTTCGTCTTGGCCGCCATATCTCTTTTAATTCTAATTTGATTGCTATTTTCATCTAAAATAACGATATCTTCATCAACAATACCTTCCAGTATTCCCGAAATATTCTTTTTTCCGTCTATTGCCTTATATAACGTAATATCCACCATCTTTCCTGCATACTTTTCATAATCACTGTCCTTCAACAATGCACGATCCATACCCGGTGATGAAACTTCCAAATAATAATTTTGCTCTATTGGATCTAATTCATCAAGTCTACCGCTTAAAAATCGGCTCACTTTTTCGCAATCATCGGTTCCGATGCCTGTATCTTCGCTCTCTGAATCAATGTAAACCCTTAAAAACCAGTCCTTTACTTCCTTTACAAATTCAACGTTGTAAAGGGAATACCCGTTTTCTTTTAGGAATAATTCCAGCTCATCCGCTACCAAATCCTTAATCTTTATCCTTGCCATTTTCTTCCTTTCTTTGGAGAGACAAAAGCGAAAGAGTGGGATTGCCCACTCTTTGCTTCGTACCGTCTAGTTTCTTTCGATTAATACTATCATAAAATCAAAGCAATTGCAAGCATTTTTTAGCAATATGGATGGGTTCAAAGAACGCCTCAACCTGCATTTTCTTCCCTTTAAAACAAACTAATTTGATCGGATTCGGGGATTTCCGACAACACACCATGATTATTTAAGGCCTCTACTGCCGTTTTATTGGCTTTTGCTCTGGCACGTAAGTCATCTACCGAAATAAACGGCTTTGTTTCAAATGCCTCTACGATGGCCTTTGCCGCATTTTCTCCAACACCTGCAATGGCCGCAAATGGAATCACCACCTGGTTGTTTTCCACACTGAAATTTGATGCCTTTGATTTTCCAAACTGGGGGGAAACGAACGTATATCCTCTGGCATACATCTCATAAGCCACTTCCAAAACCGTCACTTCATCCTGTTCTTTCTTGGTGGCGTTTTTACCCATAATTTCTATGGCTGCGATTCGCTCCAATACCGCTTTACTTCCCTTTAAGATGACAGTTGCATTAAAATCCGTCACTTTTGTTGTAAAGTAAACGGCGTAAAACTGTGGGGGATAATATACCTTATAATAAGCAATTCGATAAGACATCATCACGTAGGCCACCGCATGAGCTTTTGGAAACATGTATTTAATACGTCTGCAAGATTCAATGTACCACTGGGGTACGTCATTTTCCTCCATAATAGACACTTCCTCAGGCGTAACGCCTTTTCCTTTTCTGACTTTTTCCATAATCTTAAAAGAAAGTTTATTGGGAACGCCTTTGTGTATCAAATAGTTCATAATGTCATCACGGGTTGAAATGGCATCGGTAATGGTGGCTTCACCACTTTTAATAAATTCCTGGGCATTATTAATCCAAACATCTGTACCATGAGAAAATCCCGAAATACGCACCAAATCCGCAAATTTAGTGGGATTGGTATCATCTAGCATCTGTCTGACAAACTTTGTACCAAACTCTGGAATCCCATAACTTCCATGAATAAACTGATAGGTTTCATCTTGAATATCCAGACCATCAATCCCAAGGAAAATACTGTTTACTCGCTCATCTCGAAGGGGGACCTCCAAGGGATCCACACCTGTCATATCTTGTAAATGCCTGATCATAGAAGGAACATCATGTCCCAATATATCAAGTTTTAACAAATTTTCATCAATAGAATGATAATCAAAATGGGTGGTAATAATATCTGTTTTCATGTCATTGGCCGGTCGTTGTACCGGACAAAACTCATAGATTTCATGACCCCTAGGCACGATAATAATTCCACCCGGATGTTGTCCTGTGGTTCTTCGCACACCTGTGCAACATTCCGACAACCGATCTACCTCAAATTTGTTCACAGGCTGTTGCCTGCTTTCATAATATTTCATCACAAAACCAAAGGCTGTCTTTCCCGCAACGGTACCGATGGTGCCTGCTCGATATACGTTTTCTTTTCCGAAAATTTCTTCCACATACTTATGCGCCGTGGGCTGATACTCACCTGCGAAGTTTAAGTCGATATCAGGTTCTTTGTCTCCTTCAAAACCTAAGAAAACTTCAAATGGAATGTTAAACCCATCTCGTCTATAAGCAGTTCCGCATTTTGGACAAATTTTATCCGGCAAATCCACACCACAGTCATAGCTACCATCTAAAATAAATTCCACATTTTTGCACTCTTTATTGGGGCATATGTAGTGAGGTGGCAGTGGGTTTACTTCTGTAATACCACCCATAGTGGCAGCAAATGAAGACCCTACGGAACCTCTGGACCCTACCAAATATCCGTCTGATAAGGATTTTTGTACCAACATCTCCGCCGACACATACATGACGGCATATCCATTGCTGATAATGGAATTCAATTCCCGATCCAACCTTTTTTTTACAAGCTCAGGCAATGGATCTCCATAAATACCATAGGCTGTTTCCATGCAACGATTTCTGAGTATCTCATCGGCATGATCAATTTTAGGCGGGAATTTTCCGCTGGGAACCGGTTTTATAGATTCAATTTGGTCTGCAATTCCATTGGGTGCATTGATGACCACTTCTTCTGCCACGGCGGAACCTAAGTATTGAAATTCTTCTAGCATTTCATCTGTGGTTCTAAAGTACAGTCCCTCCTGTCCTTCTACGTCTTTATAACCTAATCCGGCCATTAAGATTTTTCTGTATAGTGCCTCTTCTTTGTCCACATAGTGTGCATCGCAGGTGGCTACGACAGGTTTTCCCAATTTTCGCCCCAATTCCACGATCCTCCTATTGAAGTCCTTCAAGGCTTGTACATCCGGTACCAGTCCCTTGTCCACCATAAATTGGTTGTTACAAAGAGGTTGTATTTCCAAGTAGTCATAATAGGAAACCAGGTGTTCCATCTCTTCATCCGTGTTTCCATTGATTACACCTTGGAACACCTCGCCCGCCTCACACGCCGACCCTAAGATTAATCCTTCCCGATAGTCTGTTAATATAGATTTGGGAATTCTCGGTTTTTTATAAAAATAGTTTAGATGAGACATGGAAATCAACTTATAAAGATTCTTCAGACCTGCTTGTGTCTTTGCCAGGATGATAATATGGTTGGTTTTCTTTGATTTATAATCAATGGAACCATCTTCTTTCCGTGGAGAAGTGGTGTCGTCTACCAAGTAACCTTCTACACCGTAAATAATTTTTATGTCTAATTTCCCATATTTTGCAGTCTTCGCCGCTTCCGGAAAGGCTTGCACCACACCGTGGTCTGTAACAGCTATCGCACCATGTCCCCATTTTGCCGCTGTCTTTACCAAATCCGAAACTTCACTGAGTCCATCCATGGCACTCATTTTCGTATGGGTGTGCAACTCAACTCTTTTCCTCTTACTCGTATCCAGCCTTCCTTCTTTTTGTATTTTTTCAATGTCTTTGCACATGAGCACCAACAGATTTTCGTAAGTGTCCCATTCTGCAACACCCCGTATCTTTACGTAATCTCCACTCTTTAAATTTTCATCAATGTCAGTCCACTTTTCCTCCGATGAAAAACATTTTATGCACATAGAGGTGGTTTTATCTGTAACCAGCAATGTAACCAACCGTTTATTATTTCGAATGGTTCTAGACTCTTTTCGAAAGAGCATGCCTTCTATGGTAACCGATCCGTTATCAACCGTAATAGAAGACAAGGGTATGGGCACATCGTTAATGTGCTTGCCCATAATGCGATTTCCCTGCACAGGTGTTTCTTTTTCCGGCCGTTTCCAAGGTGTTCCGCCGCCTACATTGGAGGCTTCTTTGCCGGTTCCACTCTCTTGAGACTTTTTAAGATTTTTTGCTGCAACACCCTGTATTTTTGCTGTTTCTAAAATTTCTTGGTCTAAAACCACTTTTCTCTCTTTTGTAATTTGTTTGTAATGATCTTGGTTGTTTTTAAAAATAACCTTCTTCTTTATGCCGAATTGTTGCTGCAACATATGCTCAAATTGCTTTGCAACCACTTTATTCAACGCCTCTACCGCCACATCACCCAAAGCCATAATGATCAAATTTTCCCCTTTTACTAAAAATTCTTTTGGAAAAATAGTCTTTGTCACCGCCACATGTTCGCCATGTATGTGATCCATCATATACGGTATATATAGTTTCATAATTTCTTCTTCTGTAAGAATGAGATCTTCATATATAAAATGAAGTTTTGTATCGTTTAGTCCCTTAAATTCATTGGTAATCAGCTGACAAATTCTCACCATGTCTTTAAATGGCACGATAAAATTTGATTTAAAGTCAACAGAAAGAACAGCTGTCTCTCTCGAGACAACTGCCTTTTCCAATGTATAACGATAGTCTTCTTTGGCGTGCTTTCCAATTTTTTGCCAATTTATGGTATTTTCGATTAAAGTCTTCAATTCTTACTTGCTCTCCTTGATCTTTGCATATACTTTTTTATCTTCATCCTCTTTCATGAATTCCGAAAGAGAAGTTGCCAATCCTGCCAATCCCTGGATTTCCGAAGGAATAATGATTTTTGTTGCTTTTCCGTCCGCTGCGGCTGCAAAAGCTTCTAAACTTTTCAATGCAATTACCTGTTGATTTGGTGCAGATTCCACGATCATCTTAATACCATCTGCCGTCGCTTTTTGAACCATTAAAATGGCCTCCGCTTCACCTTCTGCTGTTCTGATCTGGGATTCTCTATTGGCTTCAGCTGCCAAAATAATAGACTGCTTGTTGGCCTCTGCCGTTAGAATGACAGATTGTTTGTTTCCTTCTGCTGTTAGAATCGCCGCTTTTTTTTCACCTTCTGCGCGAATAATCGCCTCTCTTCTTTCTCTCTCTGCACGCATTTGCTTTTCCATGGCTTGTAAAATATCCTGAGGCGGAAGAATATTCTTTACTTCTACTCTGTTAATTTTAATGCCCCACGGATCTGTAGCTTCATCTAAAACAATTCGAATTTTTGTATTAATTACTTCTCTGCTGGTCAGTGTTTCATCTAATTCCAGCTCACCGATAATATTTCGAAGGGTGGTAGCTGTTAGATTTTCAATGGCAGACATAGGATCCTCTACGCCGTAGGTGTACAATTTCGGATCTGTAATCTGAAAATAAATAACCGTATCAATTTCCATGGTTACATTATCCTTTGTAATCACGCCCTGTGGCGGAAAATCAATGACATGTTCCTTTAAAGAAATTTTCTTTGCAATGCGGTCAATCAGGGGAATTTTAAAATGCAAACCTACCGCCCATGTGGCATGATAAGCACCCAAACGTTCTACCACATATGCCTTTGCCTGGGGCACAATTCTAATATTTGTTGCCACCAATGCAATGGCAATCACCACCAATAACATAATTGAAATATTTGTAATAATCACGCCCATATCTACTTTCCTCCCTTTTCTTGCTGTGCAGCAACGTCCACCTCAATGGGTGCCACAATTAATTTAACGCCTTCAATTCGGACAATACGCACTTCGGTACCTTTTAAAAGACTTTGGTCGTCTTCATTGCAAACGGCTGTCCAAATCTGCCCCCTTACTTTAACTTGACCCGTCTGAAAAGGCTGAATGTCTGTAGTCACCACACCCATTCTTCCCAACATAGCTTCTGTAATGTTCTGCTCATGACCGATCTTTAATTTTTTTTCGGCCAAAGGCCTGGTGAAATACAGCAAAATAATAGATACAATAAGGAATCCTGCTATTTGAAAGATCAAAGATCCTCCCAACAATGCGATGATACAGGCCACAACGCCACCCACCGTAAACCATATGGTGGTCAGCCCTAAAGTAAAGGCTTCAATGATGGCAAAAATGACAGCAATTGCAATCCATACAATGGGTTCTGAAAGTTCAAAATTCATAGTGTTTCCTCCCTTATGTAACGGAGCAACCGCGCAACGATTTCTTCTTCTTTTACCGTCTCTAAAATAATACCTTGTTTAAATATCACACCTTTTCCTCTTCCGCAAGCCACACCAATGTCTGCAGATTTCGCTTCACCGGGTCCATTGACTTCACAGCCCATAACAGCGACAGTAAGAGGCTTTAAGCCCAAGGAATCTCGCTCTTTCTCAATACTCTGCAATTCACCTTCTACTCTCCTTGCCATGGTCTCCAAATCTACCGTACATCTACCGCAAGTGGGGCAAGAAACAAAGTGAATACCACCCTTTGTCAATTTCAACGACTTTAAAATTTCCTTCGCAAATAAAACTTCATTAACAGGGTTTCCTGTCAATGAGACACGCATCGTATCTCCTATACCTGCCAATAAAATAGCGCCAATACCTATGGCAGATTTTACCTTTCCACTATCAGCCGTACCGGCTTCCGTGATCCCTACGTGTATGGGATATGGGATTTTTTCAGCCAAAAGCAAGTGGGATTCATAACTTAAAACCACATCTGAAGCCTTGACAGAGACGACCATGTCTTCAAAATCCATTTCTTCCAGTGTTTGAATATTTTGAAGGGCACTTTCTACAATTCCTTCTGCAGTAACACCCTGATATTTTTTTAAAATATCTTTTTCCAACGACCCTGCGTTAACGCCCACACGAATGGGTATCTGATGCTCTTTTGCCGCAGCAACCACAGCCCTGATCCGCTCAGTATCCCCAATATTCCCCGGATTGATACGCACTTTGTCTGCGCCATTTTTAATGGCTGCAACTGCCAAACGATAATCAAAATGAATATCTGCTACCATGGGCAGTGTACATCTCTTCTTAATTTCTCCAAAGGCTTGTGCCGCCTCCATGTCCGGTATGGCGCACCGAATAATTTGGCAGCCTGCTTCTTCCAGTTCTCCTATCTGCCTTAGGGTTGCCTGCACATCCCTGGTATCTGTATTGGTCATAGATTGTATGGAAATCGGCGCACCACCTCCAATAGGAACACTGCCACAGTTCACTCCCTTGCTGTTATTTCGATGATACATCATTTCCACCCCCTATTTTTTAGATTCTGCAATAACTTCTTGGAACAATGGATTCATAGGGCTATACATCTTCAGCCCAAAGCACCCATCCCATTCCGACAGACTACCTCAAAGGTGTCACAACTGCCTTCTGGTAATCATCACCGGCTATAAAATAAATCGACCCACATCAATAAAGGTAATGTAAATCATCAAACTGAAAAGCAGCAAAATACCCACGAAGTGAATTTTCCCTTCCAGTTCATCTGAGATGGCCTTTCCCGTAAATTTGCGAATCACAAGAAAAACAAGTCTCCCTCCATCTAAGGCCGGCAATGGCAACAAGTTGACGATTCCTAAATTTAGACTGATCAATGCTGCCAATTGTGCCACATAGATAAACCCTAGAGCTACGGAGTCTCCTACAATGGATACTATACCCACAGGTCCTGTAAGGGCATCTAAAGCCACTTTTCCCGTAAAGAGCTGCCCGATGGTCTGAATCATGCCAACACCCATATTCCATGTGCCTTGTGCCCCTAATACCACAGAATTGACAAGATTTTTTTCCTGTTTGGGAACAATGCCTACCACTCGCCTGTTGTTTTCTTCTTTTAATGTGGTTACACCACTGATAATGGATAATTCTTTACCATTTCTGTTGACGGTAATTGTAACAGTTTCTCCTGTTCCTTCACTAATGGCTTCCGTAATATCCTGCCATTTTGTAATTTTTTCATTGTCTATTTTAAGAATCTCGTCTCCCGGTTGTACACCTGCCATAGCGGCCGGCGAATTTGGCGTTAATTCTTTGATTACATTCGTAGGCGTTCCTACCGCAAATACTACACAGGAAACAATCACAATGGCCAAAACCACATTCATAACAGATCCCGCCACAATCACCAGTGCCTTTGCCCAAAAAGATTGATTGTTAAAGGCTTTGGGGTCTTCCGAATCTTCATCTTCCCCTTCCATCTTACAGTAACCACCAATGGGTAAGGCCCTTAAAGAATATTCCGTTTCACCTTTATTAAAATGAAAAAGCAAAGGTCCCATGCCAATTGAGAACTCATTGACTCTGATCCCTACTGCCTTCGCTGAAATAAAATGCCCAAATTCATGAACAAATATTAAAAGGCAAAATATTAAAATTGCATAAACGATAATCATATCAGTAAATCCCTCTTTTCAACTGTACAGTTCCTTAAATTATAACCCCAATTGTACTAATTTTTCAACTTCTTCTCTTACACTTCGATCTATTTCCAGTATTCCCTGTAAATCAAAGTTGTAAACAACTTGATGCTTTTCCAAAATCCTTTCAAGAGTTTTTTGGATATGAATAAATTGAATTTTCCCCTGCAAAAACAAATCCACCAACACTTCATTGGCACCATTTAAAACCGTAGGATAACTCCCACCTAATTTCAGTGCCTCATAAGCAAGACCTAAACACCGAAAGGTTTTTAAATCCGGCTTTTCAAAAGTCAATTTTCCAATTTCATAAAAATCCAACGCTTTCCACTGGTTTGCCATTCGATCAGGATAGGACAATGCATAACTGATGGGCACCTTCATGTCCGGTATGCCTAATTGGGCAATGACCCCATGATCTACATATTCAACCATCGAATGAATAATACTTTCAGGATGAATAATGACCTGGATATCCTCCCCTTGCACATCAAACAGCCATCTGGCTTCAATGACTTCCAGTCCCTTATTCATCATGGTTGCAGAATCAATGGTAATTTTTTTTCCCATGGACCAATTGGGATGCTTTAAAGCCTGAGCCAAGGTAACCTCTTCCAATTGTTTTAAACCATACCCTCGAAAAGGACCTCCTGAAGCTGTCAACAATATCTTATTCAACTGTTCTCTTTTGTTCCCTTGTAGTGCCTGAAAGATGGCACTGTGCTCACTATCCACGGGAAACAAATGAACACCCATTTCTTTTACAGTTTCCATAATCAACTGTCCGCCGGCTACTAAAGTTTCCTTATTGGCTAACGCAACATCTTTGCCGGCTTTTATAGCCGCATACGTAGGTTCTAACCCTCGCATGCCCATAAGTCCATTTAAGACCAGTGAACAATCTCCATCTTTTGCAGCAGAAAGAATTCCCTCTTTTCCCCAAAGTATTTCGGTATTCTTATGTTTTCTTTGCATAATAATCCCATCTTCCTCACGGGAAACAACCGCCAACGAAGGACGAAATTCTTCAATTTGTTTAGACAATAAAGAAACATTCCTTCCACAAGTCAATGCAGTGATTTCATATTGATCCGGATTTTCTCTGACAATTTCTAAACTCTGCGTACCGATTGAACCGGTGGAACCCAATATGGTGATCTTTTTCATTCTATGCTTCCTTATCTATTAAGTTTTCTTCCACCAATCTACAGGCGTCTTCAATACATCCGTTACAAGATCTCAATTTCGGCTGTCCTGCCAATCCCAATAAATCAGCACAAATGACACTGGTATTCTTGACTTTAAAGGCTTCCGTCAAGTTTCTGATTAATTGATAGGTACTGGTCTTTGTGGATCCATTTTCTATTCCACCACTGCTGTTTTTC
>JAVVUJ010000014.1:19836-26123 GCA_036653195.1 Anaerovorax sp.
CCGGAAACGGCACCGCAGGTACCCGTATGCATACCGCCCATTCCGCCTCCCAATCCTTCTGAAATTTTAAAGGCAACCTCTTTGCTGATTCCAAATAAATCGCAATATGCACAAACCACTGCTTGGCTGCAATTATACCCGGCCTTATGATAAGCAACTGCTTTTTCTATTCTGTTTTCCATTTTATCCTCCCATATTTTGCTTCAAATCCCACATGCAATATGCACAGGGGCGAAAGTGTGAACGATTCTTTCACATTTCCTTCCATATCCGCTTATTCTAAAATAATCATAATATAATAATAAACCAATGGTGCTGTAAACAAAACACTGTCAAAGCGATCCAATATACCACCGTGCCCCGGTATTAAATTTCCATAATCCTTTATACCTATTTTACGTTTGAAAATGGAGGCAGTAAGATCCCCAAGCTGTGAAATCACGCCGCCCAGTATACCCATGATCACGCAGTGAATCACCAATGCATTGGCAAAGAAATACCCGAATGCACCGCATAAAATAACACTGCCTAAAATACCACCTATGGAACCTTCTATGGTCTTTTTGGGGCTGATTTTAGGACATAACTTGTGCTTTCCCAATAGATATCCTGTAAAGTAAGCCATAATATCGGTACCAAATGCGGTGAGAAAAATTAACCATACCAAAATTCCATACTCAGGTACCTGTTCCACAAGGGTCACGTGAAAAGAGAAAAACACCACATAAAAAATACCTGTAATCGTGGCCATGGCATCTATAAGCTGTCTTTCTTCAATTTTAAAGAGATACAACATACTCAAAAGGACGACCATAAAAAACCACAACATATAAAGTTCATATTGATCTCTGAAAAACAAATTGATAAAATACAATACCAAAATGCTAACATTGGCTACCAAATGGCACGGTTTTACACCAGTGGTCTCAAAGCTTCTGTAAAATTCCCTTACGCCCATGGTTCCAATAATAAAACAAGCAACCAACAGGACGTTTCCGCCAAACCAAACAACTGCCAAAAGGGGCAGCATAATTAATCCGGATAACACTCTTGTCTTCATTTTCTACCTCCAAAACGTCTGCTTCTGCCTGTATAGATTTCAATGGCTTTTTCCAGCTCAGCCGGTGAAAAATCCGGCCAAAGCACATCTGTAAATACAAATTCGCTGTACGCGCTCTGCCACAACAAATAGTTGCTCAGCCTCTGCTCCCCACTGGTTCGGATAATCAAATCCGGATCCGGTATAGATTGTGTATAGAGATACGATGAAACCATCTCATCATCAATTTCCTCTGGCATAATCTTGCCGTTCTTTACATCCTCTCCAATGAATTGTATGGCTCTGACAATTTCATCTCGGCTCCCATAGTTTAATGCAATATTAAACTGCAATCCATCGTTATTCTTTGTGATCTCAAGAGATTTCTTTAAACTCTTCACCGCTTCCTTGGGTAATTTTTCATAATCCCCTAAAATATGCACTTTCACATTGTTCTGATGAAGTTCTTTTAATTCTTTTTCAACATAAATAATTAAAAGCTTAAAGATTCCATTGACTTCCTCTGTAGAGCGCTTCCAATTTTCCGTGGAAAATGCATAGACAGTCAAATATTTTACACCTAATACCGAACATTTTTTAACGATTTCCTTCATAGCAAGCATGCCGGCATTGTGTCCTGCCAACCTTGGCAAATTGCGATTTTTTGCCCATCTGCCGTTACCATCCATAACGATGGCTATATGCGCGGGCATTTTTGATTTTTCTATCATATTTTACACACCGTTACTATTGCAATATCCTCTTGTTCCTTCACCTTTATGATTCTCATTTTGCTACAATCATATTCCGTTCTTGGTGGTCTGTCGGGCTTTGTCTCAACAACACGAAAAGCGAACCCTCCTGCTTCCAGAAGGGTTTTTGCTACATCTAGTTCCATTCCTAAAACATCCGGAAAGTTGCTCAAAATTCTTAAACCTCCATTAGTTCCTTTTCTTTGTTTCCAATGATTTCATCTATTTCTTTCATACATTTGTCTGTTTTCTTTTGGATTTTTTCCAGTTCTTCTTTCAAATCATCCTCAGTGAGTTCACCCGACTTTTCCTGTTTTTTCAAATGGTCGTTTGCATCTCTTCTTTCGTTTCTGATGGCAATTTTTGAATCTTCTCCAAGTTTTTTAATGGTCTTTGCCAGTTCTTTTCTTCTTTCCTCTGTAACCTGAGGAATCACCAACCGGATTACTTTTCCATCGTTGGATGGTGTAATGCCAATGTTGGCTACTGCAATGGCCTTTTCAATATCAGGAATAGACTTTGAATCAAAAGGTGAAATCATCAAAGTTCTCGGTTCCGGTACAGAAATGTTTGAAAGGCTTTTTAAAGGTGTGGGAGAGCCATAGTACTCTACCAAAATCTTATCCACTAATGCCGGATTTGCTTTTCCGGCCCTTACTGTATTCAGATTCTCTTTTAAAACGTTTTTACTTTTTTGCATCTTTTCTTCAAATAATTTTTGATAGTCCACGCCCATTGTATTCCTCCATATTATCTAATAATTGTTCCTATTTTTTCACCATAAATGGCTTTTAAAACGTTACCGGCTTCTGCCAATCCAAATACATGAATTGGAATGTGGTTGTCTCTGCAAAGAGATGCGGCTGTTGAATCCATAACACCCAACCCTTTTTCCAATACCTCTTGATGTGTCAATGCATCGTATTTAATGGCATGGGGATTTTTTTCCGGATCATCTGAATATACAGCATCTACCTTCTTTGCCAAAAGAATAATATCTGCTTCTATTTCTGCTGCTCTTAACGCTGCTGTTGTATCTGTGGAAAAGAAAGGATTTCCGGTACCCGCCGCAAAGATAACCACTTCGTTTTTATTAAGCTGGCTGATTGCTCTTCTTCTGATATAAGGTTCTGCAACTTCTTTCATTTCGATGGCTGTTTGAACTCTGGTTGGAATATCAATAGCTTCAAAGGCATCTTGAAGTGCCAATGAGTTGATCACAGTAGCCAACATGCCCATGTAATCTGCCGTGGCACGATCCATGCTCTTGCTGGTTCTGCCTCTCCAAAAGTTACCGCCACCTACAACGATGGCCACTTGCACACCCAACTCTACGATTTCTTTTACTTGCTTCGCAACTTGGCTAAGCATCTCTTCATTTAAGCCAAACTTGCTTTCTCCCGCTAAAGCTTCACCACTAATTTTTAATATGACTCTTTTGTATTTAGGTTCCATAACTCCTCCTTTATTAAAAAAGACACTATTAAAATAGTGTCTTTTTATTATACCATAAATACAAAGATATTTTCAATTGAAATGTAGAAAACCTATCCCTTTATTTGCTTTGCAACTTCTTCTGCAAAATTCTCTTCTTTTTTCTCAATGCCTTCGCCTACTTCAAAACGAACCATTTCGACTACTTGAATGGTCTTACCTACTGTCTTGGCTACACTGTCCACGTATTGCGCTACAGTAACCTCTCCGTCTTTTACAAATTTCTGTTCTAACAGACAGGTTTCTTTTAATTCTTTCTTCAGTCTGCCAACTACCATTTTTTCTACAATCTCTGCCGGTTTCCCTTCGTTAAGCGCCTGATGCATCAGAATCTTCTTCTCACCTTCTAAATATTCAGGATCTACTTGAGATTCGTCTATAAATTTTGGATTCATAGAAGCGATTTGCATAGCCACGTCTTTACCTACTACAGTGACTTCTTCAACAGGCGCCTCTGTTTTAAGACCAACGATAACGCCGATTTTGCCATTTCCGTGTGTGTATCCCACGTATTTAACCCCAGGTTGGCCAAATTTTGCAAACCTTCTCACGTTCATGTTTTCACCAATTTTGGCAATCTTGGCATTTAAAGTTTCCTGCACTGTACCTTCACTCTTCAAAGGAAGATTCATAAACCCATCCAATGCAAGATCTCCTTTTTCCAAAGCCAAATCAGCCAAATCTTCTACAAACTGAATAAATTCATCATTCTTTGCAACAAAGTCTGTTTCTGAGTTTACTTCAACCACAGCCGCAGATGTTCCGTCAGCTAAAAAAGAAAGTCTGACCAATCCTTGTGAAGCCACTCTTCCTGCCTTCTTGGCTGCCTTGGCAAGCCCTTTTTCTCTAAGAGTCTCTATGGCCTTTTCAATATCTCCACCTGTTTCCACAAGTACTTTTTTACAATCCATCATCCCCGCGCCAGTTCTTTCACGCAGTTCTTTCACCATTGATGCAGTTACATCCATCTTTTGTTCCTCCTATTATTGTTCCTATTTTCAATCCCATTTTAGATTACGACTACGCTTCCGGTGTTTCCTGCACTTCCGGTGTTTCAGCAGCAGCCACTGCTTCTAATTCAGCAACTTCTACTACAGGCTCTGCAGCAACTTCTTCTGCAATTTCAGCTTCAGTAACTGCTGTTGCTTCCGCATCGGGACCTTCGTCAAAACTTTCTCCCTGATTTGCTTCCATAATTGCATCTGCCATTTTTCCGGCAATCAACTTCACCGCTCTAATCGCGTCATCATTTGCAGGAATAATATAATCAACATCATCGGGATCACAATTGGTATCTACAATACCAATAATTGGAATTCCAAGAATTCTAGCTTCCTTAATGGCAATTCTTTCTTTCTTAGGGTCTACAACGAACAATGCGCCGGGCATACCCTTCATATCTTTAATACCGCCTAAGAACTTTTCAAGCTTTTCTAACTGTAATTTTAATTTGATAACTTCCTTTTTTGTAAGTGCTTCAAATGTTCCATCGGTTTCCATGGCTTTAATTTCATTTAATCTTTTAATTCTGGCTGAAATGGTCTTGTAGTTTGTAAGCATTCCGCCCAACCATCTCTGGTTTACAAAATACATTCCGCATCTCTTCGCTTCATCGGCAATAGCAGTCTGAGCCTGCTTCTTGGTTCCTACGAAAAGGATTGGTTTTCCGGTTTCGCCAACTTCTTTCATGAATGCATATGCTTCATCAATCTTTCTGACTGTTTTCTGTAAGTCAATGATATAGATACCATTTCTCTCAGTAAAAATATATGGTGCCATCTTCGGGTTCCATCTTCTTGTTTGATGTCCAAAATGTACACCGGCTTCCAGTAATTGTTTCATTGAAATGACTGACATGTGTTTTCCTCCTGGGTTTCTGCTTCCACCATATTCTTTTTTAAGACAACCTTTTACGGCACCCGTCTCAGAATTGCTATGGTGTGTGAATTTGATAAAACGAATGGATTGCGAATACATCTGTATTTATACGCATCCGCAAATACTATACTATATTATTCCTGCCATTGCAAGTTTTTTCGAAAAATTTTTCTTCTTTTTTAGGCCAGATTATGATCCAGAAAATCGGCGTAATGTTTTTTTGCATTTTGATAGTTGTTTTTTCCGATCATAAGGGAACTACCTCCTTCAAAGTAAAAAACACCTTCTTTCATACTCACAATTTTATCAAAATTCACAACGCAACTTTTATGACACCTGAAAAAAGAAGGACCCAAATGATCTGAAATGTCTTCCATTTTTCCGTAAAAAGTATGCTTGCAATAAATTGTATAAATGTGAATGCTCCGCAGTTCTTTTTCCATATACAGAATTTCTTTTGTAGCAACTTTTGTTACTTCGCACCTCTTTCTAACGATTATAAATTCGGTGATGCGGACATTTTCGCTAAAGTCTTTACCCATGATTTTCCTCCTTATTAGAAAGGTTTTAATTTATACTCTATTAAATTAAAACCTTTTGAGGGAGGAATGTTTCACTTTTTACAAAATTGTTTTAAAATTTTAATATTTCATGGAAATGATTAACATGCAGTACCTCCCTTTTAAGTAGGATGTGTCATTAAGAACGTGCGTACCACATCCCAAGCAATTAGAAGCCCTGCCGATGCAGGCACAAAAGAAATACTTGCGGGAGAACGGGTTTCATTTTCCATTTTTTCCTCTCTATGAGGAATTTCCGGAGAAAACAAAACTTTTACATCTTTAAGACCCATCTTGCCTATTTCTTTTCTCATCACCTTAGCCAATGGGCACGTGTGTGTTTTTTTTATATCCACTATTTGAAACTGTGTTGGATCCAATTTGTTTCCCGTTCCCATGGAAGAAATCACGGGCACATTTACCCCTTTTGCCTTTGCAATGAGCAACAATTTTGCCCTCACATCATCTATGGCATCTACAACATAATCGTAGTTCTGCAGAGAAAAGTCGTCTATGGTTTCCTCTGTCAATTTTGTTGAAATCCCCTCCACCTCTATATCTGGA
>JAVVUJ010000015.1:0-24586 GCA_036653195.1 Anaerovorax sp.
CTTGGTGGTGCCTTTTCCTGTGGCCCATGCAATGGCTTCCTTATTTTGCTTTACAATCATGGAGTTTTCCCGGTCTCTGATTTCCAAGGTTAGTCCGTCCGCCTTGCTTCCTCTGAAGAAAAGAGAAATGGGAGATTTTTTCAGTTCTTTTTGATCCTTCCAGCTTTTTGCCTCATAAGAAGCTTTGGCCGATTCCAGTAACCCTCTGTCTGTAATTTTGTAAACCCTGTCTCCTTTTTTAAAAGAGCCACAAACATCTCCCATTATCACCGTCTGTCCCGGAAACGCCGTCCTAATACTCTTTCCTCCCGCCTTTATAGCATTCCCCTTCCCTTCCTCTACAATTTTTAAAAAAGTGACCACGTTGCCCGGAAGCCCCGGCGTACGCACCTCAATTCCATCACCAAGTGAAAGGGGTTCCTCTAAATCCACTTGAATATAATTGTTTCCGGTGCTGTTTTTTAAGACCTTTCCAAGGTAGATCCCTTGGTGTTTGGAAAGGGCTCCGGACATCATTGCTTCTCCATGGTTTCCAAATAAGTAGCCGTCTGTAAATCCACCTCTGTTAAAAATCTGATTTAGATCCTTGAAATCCTGGGGTGAAACGGTATAGCTTCCCTTTTCCCTGTAAAGATCCAAATAGTTTCTATAGATTCTTGTTACCGTAGCTACATACTCGGGGGATTTCATTCTTCCCTCAATCTTTAAAGATGATACCCCTGCCTCTGCGAAAGCGCCCAGGTTTTCTATGGTACACAAATCCTTTGGACTTAAAAGAAAGGTTTCATCTTTTACCTTTACTTTTTTTCCTTTTATTTCTTCATAAATGCTGTAAGGCAATCTGCAAGGCTGCCCACAAGACCCTCTGTTTCCACTTCTGCCACCAATCTCTCTACTCATCTGACATTGCCCCGAATAGCAAATGCAAAGTGCGCCATGAACAAAAATTTCAATTTCCGCTACGTTTTCCCTTGTCATTTCCGTGATTTCTTCAAGGGAAGTTTCTCTTGCCAAAACAACCCTTTGAAAACCCATTTCTTTTGCAGCACTCACACCGGAAGCGTTATAGATCGTGCCTTGGGTTGATAAGTGAATTTCCATATTGGGAAGGTAGGTTCTGATCAGCTTTGCAAGTCCAAAGTCCTGTAAGATCAATGCATCTACACCCATTTCATAGAGTTCTTTTGCATAAGAAACCGCCTCTTCCAATTCCTCCTCAAAAAGCAAGGTATTCATGGTTATATATAATTTTACACCACGAACATGCGCATAAGCCAAGGCTTGATACAGTTCTTCCTCTTCAAAGTTTTTTGCATTCATTCTGGCATTAAATAATTTTCCACCCATATAGACCGCATCTGCTCCATTTTCCACAGCGGCTCTCAATTGTTCAAATCCACCTGCCGGTGCCAACAATTCCGGTATTTTCAACATTTATACGCTCCCTCTTTTTATTCTGACTTTCTATTGCATAGCCATATGGCTATAGTATATAATACTATCATTGAAAGGAAGGTGCAAGTATGTCAAAATTTAAAGAAATGATTGGTGATTGGAAAACCATCAAAGCTTGTCTCTATGTGGTTCTCACTGCCAGTCTTCTATATATTATTTATTTATTGGTTGGAAATTTACCTACCGTATTTTCTACGGTTTCTTCTGTTTTAGGAAGTCTATTTGGTGCCATCACGCCTTTGCTTATCGGTGGAATTCTGGCCTATCTACTAGCCCCTTTGGTGAATATCATCGATACAAAAGTCATGACCAAAGTGTTCTTCAAATTACCTGATGATCCCCTTAAATTGGAGAAGCGTTTAGGCACACGGAGAACCTTCAGTATTTTATTGACCTTCGTCATGATTATTGTTGCTGTGTGCGCTTTAATTTATGCCTTCACGGTATTGATTGTGGGACAACTGGTCTTTGGCAGTTTAGCCGGTATGATCCAGAGCATTATCGACTATTTTCAGCAATACGAGGAAACGATTATGTCCTGGGCAAAAGCATTGCCGGCCAATGGATTGGATATTAAAGTCCAAGAAATTTTAGACCTGGTTCTCGGTTGGTTCAGCAGCAATTTCAGCACTGCAGCGGTTATTAACTTTATAACCGGTTTAGGCGGCGGCGTTTTAAATGTCATTTTGGGTGCAGTTGTAAGCGTTTATCTCATTAAAGATCAGGAATATTTTAAACGGCTTTGGAGAAAATTATTGCACTTATTGCTTCCTCAAAAAGCCAATGCAATGGTTACTGAAACATTAAACGACGTAAATGGCGTTGTATCCCTGTTTATACGAGGACAGCTGTTAGATGCGCTGATTATTGCCGTGGTCTCTTCTGTGGGCCTTTCCTTGATTAATCTGGAATTTGCGGTTTTCATCGGTTGTTTTGCCGGTCTTGCCAATGTCATACCCTATTTTGGTCCCATTATTGGCATGATTCCCGCCGCCATTATCGGACTTTTCACAGGCGGTCCTGTACAGGCGCTTTTAGCTGTAGTCGTATTGCTTGTCATTCAGCAAATTGACGGAAATATTATTTATCCCAAAATCGTAGGTTCCAGCATGGGCCTCCATCCCGTGTTCGTTCTTGTTGCCGTCACAGTGGGTGGCTATTACGGTGGCATCGTAGGGATGATTATTGCCGTTCCCATTACAGCCATCTTAAAAGTATTTATGATCAGGAAGATTGATAAAATAGAAACAAAAGAAACCGCAAGTTTGTAAGTTTATTGTTAACATTCTTGTGGATTTAGGATTCTTTTTAAGGTGCATAAATTTTTATGTGCCTTATTTTTTTTGCTCTTTTGTATAGTTTTATAATTACTTTGCTGTATTTTTTGTATTTATATGCTGTTTTTAAAGTTGTAACTGGTTTCAACCATTATTTTTCTTTACAGACATCTTTTTTTAGTATACTTAAAGATATGTGAAAAATATCACATATCTTTACAAATGTACGATTTATTTTATAAGAGGATCGAGGAGGTTCATATGCAGTCACAAAAAGAAACCAGAAATTGTACTTGCAATTGTGGGGCTACCGAAGAAGCAGATTATACGGCTCTAAACCTGGTTTTAGATGAATATAAGGATATGCAAGGTAGTCTCATTATTATTCTACAGAAAGCGCAAGAAATTTATGGCTATTTGTCCCGTGATGTTATCCGACATATCTCAAAAGTTACAAGCATTACACAGGCAAAGATTTATGGAGTTGCCACGTTTTACACCCAGTTCCGTTTGAATCCAATCGGCAAGCACTTGATTATGTTATGTCAAGGCACAGCTTGTCATGTAAATGGATCGAAGGCTATTGAAGATGCTGTATGCAGTGAGTTACATATTCAGGATGGCGAAACGACTGAAGATGGTTTGTTCACATTAAACAATGTGGCTTGCCTGGGTTGTTGCAGTTTGGCGCCCGTTATGATGATCAGTTCTGAAGACGGCGAAGAGACTTACGGCAACTTAACAGCAGAAAGCGCAAAAGAAGTTATTAATAAAATAAGAATGGAAGCGAAAGCTTAGGAGGTGCCGCATGAGGATTTTAGTTGGGCAAGGTAGTTGTGGTATCGCCTCTGGCGCAAAGAAAACAGCTGCGGAATTAGAAAAACAAATAAAAGCAAAGGGTCTTACCATTGACGTGGATATTACAGGCTGTATTGGCATCTGCTATCTTGAACCGATTGTAGATGTAATAGATGATAACAATCAACTGACTCGCTACGTGCGTGTTCAACCCCATATGGTTGAAGAAATCGTGGAAAGTCATTTAATAGGCGGTACGGTGGTTTCCGCTTACAAAATTCCCAAATCAGGGGAAGAATTTCTTTCAAAACAAACGCGTATTGCATTAAAAAATTGTGGATTAATCAATCCTGAAAAAATAGAAGATTATGTTGCCGTGGGCGGGTATGAAGCTTTAAAAAAAGCATTGCTAACAATGACGGGCAATGAAATTTGTGCTGAAATTTCCGATTCCAATCTTCGTGGAAGAGGGGGCGGTGGTTTCCCTGCCGGTAAGAAGTGGGTTCAGGTTAGAAGCCAATCCGAACCGACGAAATATGTAGTTTGTAACGCAGACGAAGGAGATCCGGGCGCATTCATGGATCGAAGCATTATGGAAGGTGACCCACACAGAATGCTGGAAGGCATGATTATTGCCGGCGTTGCAACAGGTGCACAAGAGGCGTACATCTACGTTCGTGCCGAATACCCTCTGGCTGTTTACCGATTGAAAATTGCCATTGCACAGGCGGAAAAAGCCGGTTATTTAGGCGAGCATATACTGGGTACGGATTTCAACTTTAAAATTAAAATCAACTTAGGTGCCGGTGCATTTGTCTGCGGTGAAGGCAGTGCCTTGACTGCCTCTATCGAAGGTAACCGAGGAACACCTAGAGTGAAACCGCCTCGTACTGTAGAGCAAGGTCTTTTTGGAAAACCAACCGTATTAAACAATGTAGAAACCTTTGCCAATGTCCCTGAGATTATGATGATTGGCGCAAAAGCGTACAAATCCATTGGTCCTGCAAACAGTCCCGGGACAAAAGCCTTTGCATTGACAGGAAACGTAAATAATACGGGTCTGATTGAAGTACCTATGGGTACAACACTGGGCACTGTTATCTTTGATATCGGCGGTGGTGTAAAAGGCGGCAAAGAATTTAAAGCCGTTCAAATTGGCGGACCTTCCGGCGGTTGCCTGACAAAAAAACATTTAGATCTTCCCTTGGACTTTGACAGCTTAAAGAAAGTTGGCGCTATGATCGGTTCCGGCGGACTTGTTGTAATGGATGAAGATACTTGTATGGTCAGCATTGCAAGATTTTTCATGAACTTTACACAGCATGAATCTTGCGGTAAATGCGTTCCTTGCAGAGAAGGCACCCATGTTATGTTGGAACTGTTAGATGATATTGTAGCCGGAAAAGGAACAGAAGACACCATTGAAACCCTTCTTGAATTGGCAGATACCATTTCTGCAACATCCCTGTGTGGATTGGGAAAGACTGCGCCTTCTCCTGTCGTCAGCACCATTACGCAATTTAAAGAGGAATACTTGGCTCATGTAGTGGATAAGAAATGCCCCACCAAAAAATGTAAAGCCCTTAGTGATGTGGTCATTCTTTCCGAAAAATGCAGAGGCTGCTCATTATGTGCACGTATTTGCCCTGTAGGCGCAATCTCGGGTGAGCTTAAGAGCACATACGTTATAGATACCACGAAGTGTATTAAGTGCATGGCTTGTATTGGAGCTTGTAAGTTTAATGCCATAGTCTTAGATTAAGAGAGGGAGGTAAAATTATGCCACAGAAATTCATGATTATTAACGGTGAAAGAATCCCGTTTAATAAAGAGAGAAATATTCTTGAAGTAGTCAGAAGTGCCGGAATTGACCTTCCTACATTTTGTTATTACTCAGACCTATCCATTTACGGTGCCTGCAGAATGTGTATCGTAGAGGATAAATCAGGTAACATCATCACTTCCTGTTCCACACCTCCTAGAAATGGTATGGAAATTAAAACCAATTCTCCGAAACTGCATAAACACAGAAAGACCATTTTAAAATTGCTTCTTTCTTCTCATTGCCGTGAATGCACCACCTGTTCTAAAAGTGGAAATTGCTCACTGCAAAAACTTTCAAAACGTTTCGGTATTGACAGAATTAAATTTGATAAGAGTGAACAAGCTTGGAAAGACGAATATAAAATCGACCGATCCTGCCCATCCATCGTAAGAGATCCCAATAAATGTATCCAATGCGGGGACTGTGTCAGAATGTGTGAAGAAACACAAAACGTAGGCGCCATCGACTTCTCCCTGAGAGGGTATGAACTGGTTGTTGGACCTGCTTTTGATGATCCTCTTTCTCAAACCGAATGTGTGCAGTGCGGACAATGTGCTGCCGTCTGCCCCACCGCTGCCATTGTCGTAAACAGCAACGTTGAAGATGCTTGGCATGCCATTTATGATAAGAACAAGCGTGTCATCGTACAGGTAGCACCTGCTGTAAGAGTCGCCCTTGGAGAAGAATTCGATCTTCCTTCCAACGACGTCATGCCGCTGATCGTTGCAGCCATGAGAAAACTTGGCTTTGATGAAATTTTTGATACTTCTTTCGGTGCTGACTTAACCGTTATCGAAGAGTCTCAAGAATTTTTAGACAAAGTCAACAACGGCGCCAAACTTCCTCTTTTCACATCCTGTTGCCCTGCATGGGTAAAGTATGTTGAAAACAGATATCCTGACATGATGTCACAGCTTTCAACGGCAAAATCTCCTATGGGCATGTTCAGTTCTTTGGTCAAAGAATATATTAAAAAGCATCGTGATGCAAATGATAAAAGGGAAACCATTTCCATTGCCATCATGCCTTGTACCGCAAAGAAATTCGAGGCCTCTCGACCTGAATTTGTAACAGACGGACAGCCTGACACCGATTTGGTTTTAACCACACAGGAATTGGCTACCATGATCAAAGAAGCCGGAATTGATTTTGCAAATCTGGAACCGGAAGCCCATGATATGCCATTTGGTATGTACAGCGGTGCCGGTGTCATCTTTGGCGTTACCGGTGGCGTTACAGAAGCAGTTATCAGAAATGTATCTGCCGTAAAAGACAGTGTAGCGCTAAACAACATTAAATTCTGCGGTGTTCGAGGATTGGAAGGTGTAAAAGAATTCGACTTGCCTTTTGGTGATATCGTCCTAAAAATTGCGGTTGTAAACGGCCTTAAAAACGCAGATAATTTGGTGAAGAAAATCAATGCAGGCGAAGCTTTCTATCACTTTGTGGAAGTGATGGCTTGTCCTACGGGATGTATCGGCGGTGCCGGTCAGCCCCAAAGTTCAAATGCAACGAAAGCAGATCGTTCCAAGGGCATGTATGCAACAGATAAGATGACAAAGGTCAGAACGGCTGAAAGCAACCCTGCTTTAGCACCCATTTATGCGGACTTAATCAGAGATCAAGCCCATGCGTTGCTCCATGTACACTACCATACTGAAGACCATAAATAACCCTACTTAAAACAATGGCGTGCTATTTAATTATATTGCGTCTAAAAAAAAAGAAGGCTTTGGCTAAATTCCAAGGCCTTCTTTTTGCATATTTTCAAAAACAATCCGTAAATTCCCATTGAAACGGCACCCCGTTTCTGTTATATTAATTTAGATGGAAGCAATAGCGTATTTTGCGGGATTTTCCCCAAAGGAATGTGCGAGTCGCCATTCCTCTTTTTTAACATAGAACAGCTTACGCTGTAGAGAAATACACCCTGCACCGTGCGTCTCTACATTTTATGTAGTGCTACGCTGCACGATTGGTCTGTATTTCAATAAACCCTTTTGTATTGCTTCCATTTTTACGGAATCAACCCCTTGCAAAGATTGACAAATCAGCCTATCTTTTTTTACAGATCCAACGGTCATGAACCCAATGACGGCCGTTCCCTATATTATAAAACGCAAAGGAATGTACGTGCGCAGATGATTGAAACCTTAAGAGATTTTAGTGAACAGTTGGGGGCCATGAAAAAAATAGACGACCCTCATCCTAGCAATAGAAGATATTATTATCTTCTTCGCTTTGGAACAGGTGGCTTTGTCAAGAGAACAAGCTACACAGAAGTATCCATTCCAAAAAAAAACGGCGAAACACGCCGCCTCCATGTACCCGGCTACCGCCTGAAATACTTGCAAAGGTATTTACTTTCTTTTTTTTCTTATGGTCAAATTTCACAACACGCTTTTGCCTATATCAAAGGCACCTCTCTCCTTCACCATGCAAAGAAACATAAAAACTCTCCTATGTTGGTAAAATTGGATATTGAAAACTTCTTTGACAGCATTTCCTTTGGACAGGTTTTTTATGCCATCCACCAAGCACTGTCTCATTGTCCCCAGGTATCACCCAATCATACCGCCTTAAGCTATCATTTTACTCAATTTTGCACTTTAGAAGGCTCTTTGCCCCAGGGTGCCCCCACTAGTCCTATGCTGTCCAACCTGGTCTTTTTTCACATAGATGAAGCCCTATCTGCCTATTGCAAAGCCCGAAACATTACCTATACCCGGTATTGTGATGACCTGATTTTTTCGGGAGACTTTCACCCTGCCGGTCTTATTGGATTTGCCAGAAGACTGCTACTAAAAAATGGATTTACATTACACGAAAAAAAGACGGTCATAGCCGGAAAAGGCAGACAGCAAAAAGTGACGGGTATCTTGGTCAATACACGTCCCCAAGCGGATAAGGCGTACCGACGAAAAATCAGACAAGAACTCTACTTTATTGGGAAATACGGCATAGACAACCATTTGGATTTTTTAAAAAGAACGGCTGCCATTGATCAAGGGTATACTGAAATTTCCTATTTGCAAAGTCTTTTGGGTCGTATTTGCTTTGTATTGCAAATAGACCCTGCTAACAAAGAATTTGCCGGATATAAACAGGCCTGTGTGCATCTTTGCCATCTGCTGCTTAAGCAAAGGTAATCATCGTTCCGGTCTTTCCGTCTAATGCTTCCAACGCTTTATCGATGGATGTAATGATGGCTTTTTTTGCCGGATTTTCTCTGACAAATTTCATACACGCCTGAATTTTTGGCAGCATACTACCCGGCGCAAAATGCCCCTCTTCCACATACTGTGCTGCTTCCTCCAAAGACATGGAATCTAATTCTCTTTGATTGGGTTTGTTGTAATCTAAAGAGACCTTCTCAACTTCTGTCAGAATCATGAGAATATCCGCTTGCACCGTCTCTGCCAACAACTCCGCCGCAAAATCCTTGTCGATTACCGCTGCAGTCCCTTCCAGCATCCCATTGCTTTTTTCAATGACAGGAATCCCACCGCCACCGCAGGTAATCACAATAGACGAGTCCCATAATTTATTGACGGCATCAATCTCTACAATTTTTCTGGGCATGGGAGAAGCCACCACCCTTCGCCAACCTCGCCCTGAATCTTCGCGAAACAGATACCCTGTTTCTGCGGCAATTTTTTCTGCTTCTTCTTCCGTATAAAAAGTACCGATGGGCTTTGTGGGATTTTGAAAAGCCAAATCATTTTCTTCCACAACCATTTGCGTCACAACCGTGATTACCGGTGTATTTTTGTTTCTCATATTTAAGGCATATTTCAATCCTTGTTGAATGTGATACCCAATATAGCCTTGACTCATAGCACCACAAACATCAAAAGGCATGGGGGGGGTCACCCCTTTTGCCGCTTCACTGGCAAGAATAATTCGCCCAATCTGCGGTCCGTTTCCGTGAACAATGGCCACCTCGTATCCTCGGCAATTGATTTCTGCAATATGTTGGCAAGTTTCTCGCACTGCCAAAAGCTGTGCTTGTGCCGTAGCCTTGTGATTTCCTTGCTGCAATGCATTTCCGCCAAGGGCGATAACGATTTTAGCTGACGTCGTTTCTTTGTTGCTCATTCTTGATACCTTTCATTTCATCTTGATTACGTCTTTATTCAAAACCTATAAATCGGTTCTGTTGATTGGCATGCTCATACAACGTGGGCCGCCCCTTCCTCTGGAAAGTTCAGAACTGGGTATGGTCATCACTTTTATGCCACTTTTATCCAACAGATCGTTGGTCACATAATTTCTGTCATAGGTAATGACCACACCCGGCGCAATGGCCAAGGTGTTGGAACCGTCGCTCCATTGCTCTCGCTGTGCTGCCATCTTATCCGCTCCCCCACATCGAATCAGTTCTATGCTGGGAAGGTTCAATTCTTTTTTTAAAATCATCTTCAGCCGATCTGTCCGTGAAGCAAAATGAGGTCTTCCTTTTTGATCCAAAGTCACTTCATAAATTTGCAAAGGTTCCTCAATCTCCGGGTGAATGGTAAATTTATCAAAATCAACCATCGTAAATACAGTATCTAAGTGCATAAATGCCCGTCTCTTTGGTATTTCAAATACCAGAATTTTTTTAAAGCTGTTTGAATAGCGTAAAAGATTATCTGCCATAATCTCAATCCCGTTGGAAGTGGTTCTTTGGCTATGACCCATAGCCACAATTTCCGGTGACAAAACCAAAATATCGCCCCCTTCTACAGGATTTGGGCCTTCATAATCGTACCATTTATTGGTACCGTCGGGCATTAGCTCTTTATCATACAAATACATGTATTTCAGCATTAATGCCTCTCTTTTTCTCGCCTTTGTGCTCATACAGTGGATGCTCACACCATTTCCAATAAATGCACCAGGGTCTCTGGTAAAATATAAATTGGGAATTGGATCCGTATAGTAAGGATACTCTTCCCGAATAAAATCCGTCAAAGACATGGTCTTTTTCACGGAAATTTCTCCTTTTCTTACGCCTGCTACCATATGGCTTAACATTTCACCCACATCCATTGCCATAAAATATTCATACAAGGCACTCTGCACACTTTCTGAATGCACATCGCTTTCAAGAATAAATTCTCTCACAAACTGGGCTCTGATCTTGTAATCTGCCAGCGACTTTTCTGCTTCTTCCATAAAATAACGAACTTGAACCCCGTTTTTTTTAAGTAAATCAGCGAAGGCATCATGCTCCTTTTGTGCAACACGCAAGTAAGGGATGTCATCAAACAGTAGCCGTTCAAAATTATCGGGGATCAACCCCTCTACTTCTTTGCCTAATCTATGAATCAAAACACTGTTTAATTTACCAATTTCCGAATAGATGTTCACACCCGGTTTCATATTGCAATCTCCCTTCGCCTATTTTGATGTGGGTACGCATACGTCATACTCATATGTCATGTGACAGACTCCCACCACCTAAGAGGTGGGGAAATTCTTGGTACGGTTTGTTAAATAGTCGCTACAATGACCGCCTTTATGGTATGCATTCTGTTTTCCGCCTCATCAAATACGATGGAGTTTCTGCTTCTAAACACCTCATCGGTCACTTCTCTGATATCATACCCTTTTTCTTGCCAATCTTTGGCCAATCTGGTTTCAAAATCATGAAAAGCCGGTAAACAATGCATAAATAGTACCTCTTCATTTTCAGTGGCTGCCAACATTTCCATGGTCACCTTATAAGGGGTCAATAGCTTGACTCTTGCCGGGATTTGCGCCTCTTCTCCCATAGAAGCCCAAATGTCTGTATAAATCACGTCAGCGCCCTTTAAACACGCCTTATCGCTGGTCACTTCAATGACAGCACCCGTTTCTTTAGCCACCTGCTGTGCACGCTGTAAAATATGGGCATCCACTTTTAATTCATCAGGACCATAGGCCACAAAATGCATACCCATCTTAGCACAGCCATACATCCAAGCATAAGACATATTATTCCGAATATCCCCGCAAAAAACCACTTTTGCTTTTGCAAGAGGCTTTGCCATGTGTTCTTCCATGGTCAACAAATCCGCCAGAATCTGTGTGGGATGGTCAATATCAGTGAGTCCGTTCCAAACCGGTACACCGGAATGTTTGGCCAACTGCTCTACTACAGTTTGCTCATATCCTCTATATTCAATTCCATCAAAAAATCGACCTAGTACTTTTGCCGTATCTTCTAAAGATTCTTTCTTCCCCATTTGAGAACTGTTAGAATCTAAAAAGGTAACATGCGCCCCTTCTTCAAGACAAGCAATTTCAAAGGCACATCTTGTCCTTGTGGAAGTTTTCTCAAACAATAACACCACATTCTTGCCTTGTAACGTGTAATTTACAACACCTTGCCTTTTTTTTGATTTTAAGTCGTGAGCCAAATCCAATAAATACCTGATTTCATCCGGCGTAAAGTCCATGAGCGTCAAAAAACTTCTTCCTTTTAAATTTACAGCCATAATCCTTTTCCTCCATATTACTTCTTCTTTTTAGGTTTTGCGAAATATTCGTTCAGTAATTTTTGTGCCAAAAATCGTTCAAAATTTGCCTTCATGCTTAAGTCTACAATCAACATAAACATCTCTAAGATATCATCGTCCACCACATCCGACTTGTTCAATTGCTTCTTAATATACGCAATATCATCCATAGTATCCTGCAACAAAGTCTCTCTTGCCTGTTCCTGTATCTTGCCCACTCCATCATAAATCATAGATAAATCTATTTTTTCTTCAAATTCAGCATTGTAATTGTCTACAATGGGCTTCATGAGTTTCTCAATATCGCCCATTTGAAAGGTGTTCTTCAGGTAATAAATAAACGTCAAAAAAATAAGATGATCTTTATTGTATTTTTTATTGTTGGGCCTTGGCAACATCTTATTTTTCACATAATTACCAATCATGGTCTTCGTAATCACCGGTTCCTTTGCGTCTTCTTTATAGATTTCCAGTTTTTTATCCATAAATCCGGCGGCTTGATCCATATACAATTCCATTTCAGGAAATTCACTTTTGGACATGGCTCCCTTTTCAATGAATTCTTCAATGGTGTTCTTTACATATTCCTCATATCTCATGATTCAATCTCCTTTGCAGTCTTATTTTTTATATTCTTTTGCCGCTTTGTTTGATTAACTCTATTATAAGGTTTAAAAAACTATGTGTCAATTTATTCTTTACACGTAGACTTATCAACCACCTTTGCGGGCCTTAATCCATGATACTGATAATAACAAACTTCCAATCTTCCGTTGTACAGCTTTCTCCTACGATCCGCCGGTCTGCCAAATGCCAATTTTTCAAGTTCCTTATCCATGGTTATAATATAAAAAGACCATGTAGGATTTGTCTTGTAAAAATTTTTTAAATCTTTATAAATTTTCTCTATTTCTTGCTTTTCTCCAATTCGCTCACCATAAGGGGGATTACCGATAATCAGGCCATACTCTTCCGTTGCCCTCAACTTATTGACAGACATGACGGAAAACTCAATGCAATCATCCACCCCTGCTTCTGCTGCGTTTTCCATGGCTGCTTTTACCGCCCTAGGATCGATATCCGATGCCTGAATGCGAAGATCTCCATGGTGTTTTATGGCATCCAAAGCGCTTTTTCGCTCTTGCTTCCAAATGCTTTCTGAGGGCGTACCCCACCCTTCTGCCGCAAATTTACGATACAGTCCCGGTGCTATATTTTTTCCAATCATGGCGGCTTCTATGGCCAGTGTGCCTGATCCACAAAATGGATCTACCAGCAGTCTTCCCTCTTTCCAAAATGACAACTGCACCATAGCAGAACCTAAAGTTTCCTTAATGGGCGCAATCACATCGTTGACTCTATACCCTCTTTTGTGCAAACCCACGCCGCTTGTATCTATGGTAATGGTCACTTTGTCTTTTAAAATGGCTACCTTAATTGTATAAAGGGCACCGGTCTCTTCAAACCACTCACAATGATACGTCTCTTTCAACTTCTCAACCATGGCTTTTTTTACAATAGCCTGACAGTCGGGTACACTATGCAAGGTGGATTTCACAGAAGTGCCTGTAACGGTAAATTTACCGTCTCTTGGAATCCATTCTGCCCAAGGCAAAGCCTTGATTCCTTGGAACAATTCCTCAAAGGAAATCGCCTGAAATTCGCCGATTTTTAAAAGGACACGGTCTGCACATCGCAGCCATATATTTGATTTCGCAATGGCTCTCTCATCTCCCAAATAGGTAATTTTGCCATCTTCCGACTTTAAAATTTTATAGCCTAGGTTTTCAACTTCTCTTTTTACGACTGCCTCTAATCCAAATGTGGCTGTGGCGATCAGTTCAAGTTTTGCCATTTTTCCTCCATACGGGCTAACGGGCAGAATCAATCCTCCATACGGGCTAACGGGCGGAATCAATCTTTCCTTGCCTCTCTTTACTGAAAACAGGCAGCCGAGGTAACCTCAACTGCCCATATCCTTTATATAAATGATGCTTTTCTGTTCATCTGATTGTTTTCGATGGCATCCAGAGAATTTAACGCTTTTCCGGTTCCCACCGCCACACATGATTTGGGATCTTCGGCAATAATCACATTCATGCCTGTCCTCTCCTGAATCATCTCATCAATGCCATGAAGCAAGGCGCCGCCGCCTGTAATGATGATGCCGCTAGAACTAATGTCTGCTGCCAATTCAGGGGGCGTTCTCTCCAATACACCATGGGTCGCTTCCGAAATAATTTGAAGGGGTTCGCTTAAAGCTTCTAACATTTCTTTTGAAGTGACCTCAATGGTTTTGGGAAGTCCCGAAACCAAATCTCTTCCTGTACACTGCTGTGAAATGGTCTCTTCTCTTGGATAAGCGGTTCCAATGTTCATCTTCATCTCTTCCGCTGTACGTTCTCCAATATATAATTTATGTTCTTTTCTCATATACTTTATAATGGCTTCATCAAATTTATCCCCCGCCACCTTTACGGAAGTGCTTGTCACAATACCACCTAATGAAATGACTGCAATATCAGTCGTTCCACCGCCGATATCGATGACCATGCTACCATCGGGTTTTGAAATATCCAACCCTGCACCAATGGCTGCGGCAATAGGCTCTTCCATTAAAAATACTGATTTTCCACCGGCTTGTGTTGCAGCTTCTCGAACGGCTCTTTTTTCAACTTCTGTCACGCCACTGGGTACACAAACCATAATTCTGGGTTTGAAAAATTTTCCGCCCCCACAAGTTTTTCTGATAAAATGCTTTAACATTCTCTCTGTAATATCATAATCTGAAATAACACCATCTCTAAGAGGTCTCACCGCTACAATATTTGCCGGTGTTCTGCCAAGCATCTGCCTAGCTTCTTCTCCCACTGCTAAAATTTCGTTTGTGTCTCTGTTTATAGCGACAACAGATGGCTCGTTTAAAACCACACCCTTACCCTTTATATAAACCAAAACATTCGCTGTTCCTAAATCAATTCCTACTTCTTCTGTAAATGCCAAAATACTCACTCCTTATTTCAATTTAATTTTCAATATTCAAAATGTAAACTCATCTCTACACAATATGAACCACAAGACTCAACTTGCCTTATCTAATCTATTATATATAACATTCACAGTTATTTCAATTTTTATTTTAAAAAACCAACATTTATATTTTTATTTTAAAAACCCTATATTTTCAACGAAAAAAATCAATGGTAAAAGACTAAAATTAAATGGTTACAATGTCGATCATTTTAAAATCTTCCATGGTTTTATTCATTAACAGACAATTGGCCAAAGCATTTGCCGTATCCAAAGACGTCAAGCATGCAATGTTTCTTTCGATGGCTTTTCTCCTCATCTGCACCGACTCTATGGCGGGTTTTCTTCCGATTTTTGAAGTGGATACCACAAAGTCCACTTCTCCGCTATCAAAGAGATCTGTGGTGTTTGGCGAAGGATCGTTGTTTTTATTGATAATGATTGCCGGAACACCATGACTCTGAAGGTACTTTCCGGTTCCTTTTGTAGCACAAATTTTGTATCCAAAGTCAATGAACTTCTGTGCCAACGGTACCAATTCAGGTTTATCCGCATCCTTTACTGTAACCAATACACAATTTCCCACTTTATGAAGTTCATAGCCGGCACCGATCAACCCTTTAAAAATTGCGGTTTCAAAGTCTTTTGCAATACCAAGAACCTCTCCCGTGGATTTCATCTCAGGTCCCAGTTGATCGTCGGCATCATGTAATTTAGGGAAACTGAAGACAGGCACTTTCACTGCCACATAGTCCCCTTCAGGGCAAACACCGCTTTCATAACCCAATTCTTTTAAGGTATGCCCCAACATGACCTTTGTGGCCAAATCTACGATGGGCACGTTGGTCACTTTGCTGATATAAGGGACGGTTCTTGACGAACGTGGGTTTACTTCAATGACATACACTTGCCCTTCAAACAAAACATATTGAATGTTCACCAGTCCCAACACATTTAATTCTTTGGCTAGCTTTCCCGTGTAATCCACGATCACATCTCTGGCTTCCTGAGAAATGGTCTGCGGCGGATAAACGGAAATGGAGTCTCCCGAATGGACGCCGGCACGTTCGATATGCTCCATAATGCCCGGGATTAAAAAGTCATGGCCATCGCAAACAGCATCCACTTCCAGTTCCGTGCCCATTAAATATTTGTCGATAAGCACCGGGCCGTCCAAGGTTTCCATGGTAATAATATCCATGTATTCCACCACATCGCTTTCCTTATATGCGATGATCATATTCTGTCCACCCAACACATAAGAAGGTCTCAACAGCACAGGATAGCCCACTTCCTTTGCTTCCTTCACTGCCACTTCTGTGGTATAGGCCATTCTGCCGTTTGGCCTTGGAATGTTGCATTTTTCAAGAAGTTTGTCAAATCGCTCACGATCTTCGGCGGCATCTATGCTATCCGCAGACGTCCCCAAAATATTCATCCCTATTTTCTTTAGATGTTTGGTCAATTTAATGGCCGTTTGTCCACCAAATTGAACCACAACACCCCAAGGCTTTTCCGTTTCAATAATGGAGTCTACATCTTCCGGTGTCAATGGTTCAAAATAAAGTCTGTCCGAAATATCAAAGTCTGTGGATACGGTTTCCGGATTGTTGTTGACAATAATCGTTTCATACCCTTCTGCCTTTAAGGAAGTCACACAGTGAACAGAACAATAATCAAACTCAATGCCCTGACCGATACGAATAGGACCGGATCCAAATACCATCACTCTTTTTTTACCCGTATGCTTTTCTGCGATAAACTCTTTGGCTTCATTTTCTTCATCATAAGTGGAATAGAAATACGGCGTTTGAGCCGGTACCTCTGCCGCACAGGTATCTACCATCTTATAGGAGGCAAATAGCTTTTGAGGCGGTGTTTGCCCACTGATTTTTTCAATGGTGGAATCTAAGAATCCCAATTCTTTTGCACGCTTATACTTGTCCTGTGATAAGGTACCCTCTTCTAAATTTTCTTCCATATCTGCTAAATTTTTCAACTTATATAAGAACCACTTATCAATCATGGTAATATCGTGTATCAATTGAATGTCTACGCCCTTTTTAATGGATTGATAGACTACAAAAATTCGTTCATCATCACAGTTATGTAGCAGTTCAATAAGTTTTTTTGGCTTTTTATTGCATAATTTTTTCAAGTTTAAAGTGTCCAGTCCAAGTTCAATGGAACGGGCAGCTTTCATAATTGCTTGTTCAAAACTGGTACCGATGGCCATAACCTCACCGGTGGCTTTCATCTGTGTGCCTAAGGTTCTCCTTGCATAAACAAATTTATCAAAAGGCCATTTAGGGAATTTTACCACAATATAGTCGATGGCCGGTTCTGAAGAGGCATAAGTGGTGCCTGTTACCGTATTTAAAATTTCATCTAACTGATAGCCAATGGCAATTTTAGAAGCCACCTTGGCAATAGGGTACCCCGTCGCCTTAGACGCCAAGGCAGAAGACCTGGAGACTCTTGGATTCACCTCGATAACCGCGTATTCGAAGCTGGTAGGATGCAGTGCAAACTGTACATTACAACCTCCCTCTACGCCCAATTCCCTGACAATACGCTTTGCCGATTCCGCCAACATACCATACTCTTTATGAGAAAGGGTAATGGCCGGCGCCACCACGATAGAATCTCCTGTATGCACGCCCACAGGATCTACATTTTCCATGGAACAAACGACAATGGTATGATCCTTGCTGTCTCTGATAATTTCAAATTCGATTTCTTTCCAACCGGAAATGCACTTTTCAATGAGCACCTGGGTAATGGGACTCAGCTTTAAACCGTTCTCTCCAATGGATATAAGCTCTGATTTTGTGCTGACAATTCCACCGCCTGTACCTCCTAAGGTATACGCCGGCCTTACAATCACCGGATAACCGATTTCTTCTGCAAATTCCAAAGCGTCTACAATATTGGTCACCACCTTTGAAGGAATCACCGGTTCTCCCAATTCAGCCAACATATCTTTAAACAATTGTCGATCCTCTGCTTTGTCAATGGTCTCCGGATCCGCACCCAAAAGTTTCACCTTGTTTTCCGCTAAGAATCCCTCTTTTGCCAATTGCATAGATAAGGTAAGACCTGTTTGACCACCGATGGTAGACAAAATGCTGTCCGGCCTCTCTTCTTTGATAATTTTTTTCAATACCGTTACATTCAAAGGTTCTATGTATACCTTATCTGCCATGGTTTTGTCCGTCATAATGGTTGCCGGATTTGAGTTCACCAATACAACTTCCAGCCCTTCTGCCTTTAAAACTCTGCAAGCCTGTGTCCCTGCATAGTCAAATTCAGCAGCTTGTCCTATAATAATCGGACCGGATCCTATGACCAACACTTTTTTTATATCATTTCTTAATCCCATTATTCTGCCTCCCCTGTTTCATTCTTTATCTCACTGATCAATTGGTTCAAATCGGCGGGAAGTTCCGCTACAATGGCACCTTTTAAAGTTCCTGCATCTCTAATCTTTTTTGTTAAACTTCTTGTATCTATATTGGAAATACCCACGGTATTGTGTTTTTCTAAGAATTCATCAATGGTGTATTTGCTCCTGAAATTTGAAGGTTCTTCACACCATTCCCTCACAATATAACCCTTTGCCCAAACTCGGTCAGAGGTGTAATCTTCATCATTTAGCCCATAATTTCCCACTAACGGAAACGTTTGCGTAATTATTTTTCCTTTGGACTTTTCATCTGTTAAGCGTTCCTGGCACCCGGTAATACTGGTGTCAAAAGCCATCTGCCCTATGGTCTTTCCTACTGTACCAAAACTTTTCCCCTTCATCACAGTTCCGTCTTCCAACACCAAATAAGCAATTGGTTTACGTTCCATCTCCTTTGCTTTTTTCATCATGATCTCCTTTTATTTTTCATTGTTTAATACAGCTTCTAAAATATGTAATCCTTTATCTATTTCTTCTCGGCTAATGTTTAAGGGTGGAAGCAGCCTTACTTTTTCTTTGGCCGTCAACAAGATCAACCCCTTCTCCATGGCTTCTGCAACCACTTCTTTGGCCGTCTTCTCTCCACTTAACGCAACACCCAACATCAAACCCAATCCGCTTACGCCGGCAACACCTGGCATGTCCTCTAATTTTTTCTTTATATAGAAACCCTTTTGGGAAACTTCCTCCAAAAAATGTTCATCCATTTTATTGAGCACAAGGATGCCACCTGCACAGACAACGGGGTTTCCGCCAAAGGTGGTTCCATGATCTCCCGGTTGCAACACATCTGCCGTTTTTTTACCAAACAGTATACCGCCAATAGGCAATCCTCCACCCAACCCCTTGGCTACCGTCACCAAATCCGGCTCCAATCCAAACTGCTCACAAGCTAAGAAGGTACCCGTTCTACCCACACCGGTCTGCACTTCATCTATAATGAGCAAAATATCCTGCTCTTTACAAATGTCTGCTACCCCTGCTACAAACTGTTGATCCAGTACAACCACACCGCCTTCACCTTGCACCAATTCCATCATAATCCCACAAGTTCTCTTGGTGATTTTTTTTCTCACATCTGCAAGATCATTGGCTTTGGCATAAAGAAATCCATCTACAAATGGATAAAAATCTTTATGATAGGCTTCCTGACCTGTTGCCGTAATGGCTGCCATGGTTCTTCCATGAAAGGAATTCACCAAAGTAATGATTTCATACCTGTCTGGCCCATATTTTTTATAGCTGTATTTTCTTGCCGTTTTAATAGCACCTTCATTGGCCTCTGCACCCGAATTGGCAAAGAAAACCTTCTCCATAGCGGATTTTTTAATCATCCCTTCCGCCAATTCTGCACAAGGCGCCGTATAAAACAAATTTGAGATATGCTGCATGGTGCCGGCTTGTTTTGTAATAGCCTCCACCCACTCATGGTTTGCAAACCCCAAAGAATTTACGCCTATTCCTGAAGAAAAGTCAATATATTCATCTCCTTCAGCAGAGTAACATGTAGAACCCTGTCCTTTGACGATACAAAGGTCGTTCCGTCCATAGGTACCTACAATATAGTGTTGATCTTGTTCTTTTACGTCTTTGCTTTTTATCATGTTACCCATTTCTCCTTCATTTATATGTAACCGTTTCTTCTTTGGCAGGATAAAATAAAGTGCCTATGCCTTTATTTGAAAACAACTCTATTAAAATAGAGTGTTCGATTCTTCCGTCTATAATAATGGCTTCCTCTACACCCATCTCCAGGCCATAGACACAGCTTTCAATTTTAGGAATCATGCCGCCGGATATGACACCGGTTTCTATAAGTTTCGGCACATCGCTTACGGAAATTCTTGAAATTAAAGAATCTTCATCCTGAAGTTCTGCCAAAATACCTCTCACATCTGTCATGGAAATTAATTTTACAGCCTTCAACGCCCCTGCAATAGCAGCGGCGGCCGTGTCGGCATTAATATTATAAATCTGTCCGTTTTCATCCACACCGATGGTGGCAATCACAGGGATAAACCCATTTTCCAATGCCACCGTAATGGGTGTGGTATCCACATGGGTAATATCGCCCACATACCCTAAGTCCTGTTTGCTTTCCTTCTTTTTGGCTTCAATCATGCCACCATCCACGCCGCAAAGACCCATGGCTTTTCCCCCATTATTGTGAATGAGAGAAACCAAGCTTTTATTGACTTTTCCCGCAAGCACCATGCCCACAATCTCCGCCGTATCTTGATCGGTGTATCGTAACCCATCGATAAAATAGGTTTCTTTCCCCACCCGATCCAACATGGTATTGATTTCCGGACCGCCCCCGTGAACAAGAACCACCTTGATTCCAATAATAGAAAGAAGCACCATATCCTTCATCACTGCGTTTTTCAAAACTTCATTGGTCATGGCATTTCCGCCATATTTAATCACAACGGTCTTGTTGAAAAATTTCTGTATATACGGAAGAGCTTCCGTCAAAACTTCCGCTCTATTCCTTACCGTCTCCATATTTGTCATATTTTCTCCTTATGCTCTATCCTTACCTATTTGATTTTTTCCCCTGTATGCAAGCACGGCCTCTCTTTTACGTTCTGTAGTCTCCATTGATTTTCACGTAATCATAAGTCAAATCACAGCCCCACGCCACACCTTGTGCGCTGCCTTGGTTTAAGTTGATCAAAACAGAAATCTCATCTTCTGCTATAATTTTTGCCGCATACTCTTCACTGTACGGATGGTACGCCGCATTTTTGCATACCTGTACATTCCCTTGTTTTGAAGATAAAACAACATCCACCTTGTTTACATCAAACTCTGCTTCTGCATAACCGATGGCACAAAGTGCTCTTCCCCAGTTTACATCTTCTCCAAACATGGCAGATTTAAAGAGGGTAGAGGAAATCACTGCTTTTGAAACAGTTCTGGCTGTATACAAATCCGGGGCACCGGATACGATGCATTCTAAAAGCTTGGTTGCACCTTCTCCGTCTTTTGCCACGCCACGAGACAGCTTTGCCGTGACAGTTCCCAACGCCTGGCAAAACAATGCATAACTTTCCCCTTTTTCTGTGATCTCAACATTTCCTGCCATACCATTTGCCAAAATGGCCACCGTATCATTTGTAGAAGTATCCCCGTCAATGCTGATTTGGTTAAAAGTATCCAAAATATCTGCCGACAAGGCTTCCTGCAACAATTGATGGTCGATGGCAACATCTGAAGTCAAGAAGCAAAGCATGGTTGCCATGTTGGGGTTGATCATGCCGCTTCCTTTTGCGATTCCACCTATATGGCATTCTTTATTATCTAAAATAAAAGATACGGAAATTTCCTTCTTCACTGTATCCGTGGTCATAATCCCATGAGCCGCAGAATCAGATCCGGTGTAGCTTAACTTTTTCACTGCTTTTGGAATGCCTCTCTCAAAAGGATCCATGGTCATAGGCTCTCCAATAACACCTGTAGATGCGACGATCACGTCCTTTGGGCTGATGCCCAGTTCCTGTGCAATCAAGTTACAAGTACCTTCCGCAATTTCAATACCATTGGCCGCGCAAGTATTGGCATTTCCGCTGTTGCAAACAATGACGCTTGCTTTTCCATCTTGAAGATTTTCTTTTGTCACCGTAATGGGTGCACCTTTTACTTTGTTCTTTGTAAATACAGCAGCAGCAGCACACTCCACATCGCTGACAATGAGCGTCAGATCTCTTTTTAATTTATTCTTTCGCATGCCGCAATGAACGCCAACGGCTCGAAACCCTTTGGCTGCACACACGCCACCTTCTATAAAATTCATAAACATCGTTTCCTCCCTATTTTCTCCACGTTCTGTTTCTCACAGTTTTATTCTTTTTGCAAACCGGTATCTTCCGGTAATCCCAACATAATATTCATACACTGAATGGCTGCACCTGAAGCGCCTTTTCCCAAATTGTCAAATCTGGACATTAATGTAATCCGCTCTTCATTCCCCACTATAAAAAGTTCCATTTCATTGCTGCCCCCCAGATTGTTTGATCCTATAAAGCCGCTTTCCGGTGTTTCTTCTTCAGTTCTCACCTTTACCAAAAGTTGGTTGTGATAGTACTCTTGAAACGTTTCTCTCAACTGCTGGGGATTTCGTTTCTTTTTCAATAACCTTGTATGTAATTGAACAGAAACCAACATGCCACTGTAATAATTGCTGACAATGGGATTGAATACAGGATCATAAGCAATGCCTGTCATAGCTTTCATTTCCGGCAAATGCTTATGCCATTGGGTCAAACCATACTGTCTGGGGCTGCTCAGTTCCGTTTCTATCCCATGAATAGGATTTCTGCCACCAACAACAAAATCATCTTCGTAATCCTTGATCATTTTTTTACCGCCGCCGCTGTATCCGGTAACAGAATAGCAGGTAAATGGATACTCTTTTTCCGCAATATCCATTGCAATCAACGGTTTGACCAAAGAAATAAAACCGGTAGCATGACACCCTGGCACGGCAACTCTGTTGGCTTTCCCAATCCGTTCCCGTTGGCCTTCCTGTAATTCAGGAAACCCATATACCCAATCAGGGTTGGTTCTGTGGGCTGTAGAGGTATCTAAAATGCGCGCATGCGCAGGTGCATGCTTTATAATTTCCAAAGAAGCCGCATCCGGTAAACAAAGAAAGGTGATATCTGCCTTCTCAATCATGTCTAGTCTGTGATCAAGGCTCTTGCGATATTGCCCATCTATCCTTAACATCTGAATATCTTGTCTCTTCTCAAATCTCTCAAATATTTTTAAACCTGTCGTTCCTTCTTGCCCGTCAATAAATACCTTATACAAAATGCCAACGCTCCCTTCCATCTTTCCTTAAAACTTATGTTTATAATTATACAGCTTTTCTGTATAAAGTCAAGGTTTTTTTCCTTTTTTTATAGATTTATACGTATTTATGCATTGTTTATTCATTTTTTATGCAACTTTATCCCTTCCACGGATCCCCATGCTTTTACCCCTTGCACTTTATCCTATCAAAGCGCGGATTCCGAAGTATAAAATCACAATGACACCCAGTACAATTCGATACCATCCAAAGGCCTTAAAGTCATGTTTTTTTATGTACCCCATTAAAAATTTAATGGCCAAAACAGAGACTACAAAAGCCACCACCATGCCCACACCAAGGGTTAAAAATTCAGCACTTGTAAAATGCATTCCAAATTTCAATAACTTAAAAGCACTGGCACCCAGCATGGTAGGCACTGCCAAGAAAAAAGTAAACTCAGCGGCAGCCGTTCTGGATACACCAATTAACAGCGCCCCTAAGATGGTAGATCCTGAACGTGAGGTCCCCGGAATCAGAGACAGCACTTGAAATGCACCGATAAGAAAGGCCGTCTTGTAAGTGACTTCTTCCAAACTGTTGGTGCTGGGTACGCGTTTTTTATTTTTGTTTTCTATAATAATAAACAGAATGCCGTAAAAAATCAAGGCTACAGAGATTACCAAAGGGGTCATCAAATGCGCCTCTAAAAAATCATTGCATAGCACGCCAATCACCCCTGAAGGGATACAAGCCACTGCAACTTTCAACCATAAAGAGATGGTATCCATCTTTACAATGGGTTTTTTCTGAAACTGAAATGGGAACATCTTCCCCCAAAATAGTACCACAACTGCTAAAATTGCACCCAGCTGTATGACGACAAAAAACATTTCTTTAAAAGCCGCACTCATCTGCATTTGCAAAAATTCATCCACCAAAAGCATATGCCCCGTGCTGCTAATGGGCAGCCATTCTGTAATTCCTTCTACGATTCCAAGAATTACTACCTTTACCAATTCTATAAAATTCATTCCCTAATACCCTCTCTTTAACTAAACCAGTTTTACGTTACTACAGCATTTTAAATTTCTTCCACCTAAATGTCAAGGATTATGCCCATTCTTCATCCATTCTTTGCAAAAAAAATTTCATACGTCCTTATACTCCTATCTACTGTAGTAAAAGGTGGATAAAAATGGTTTGTTGGAACAACAAAAGACTGACAAAAAATTCGGTCATACTCCTGGCACCAATTACATATAAATAGGGTAATAGAACAATGAAAAAGTATGGGTACTTTAAGTCATAGATCAAGAAATAAAGGGGTGTTAAGGAGAATGAAAGACTATATCGAAGAGCGAGTTTTAGAACTTGCGCACTACATTTTAGATACAAGCGATACGGTTAGAGCCACCGCAAAAAAATTTAGGATAAGTAAATCTACTGTACATA
>JAVVUJ010000016.1:0-17471 GCA_036653195.1 Anaerovorax sp.
CATTCACCTTGTACATCCATCCTGAAAGTTCCCCACAGTCATATTCATACAGATTGTGAATACCTTCTATATAGGCACTGTTATAGATGGGTGTATTCATATATTCCATATGAATTTTATTCTGCTTCATTTCTCGAAGAAGAACATTGAACACGCTTTCGCCCTTGTAAAAGGTCACCGTCTGACTGGGAAAAATAACACCGTCCGTTGGAACCAATGAGCTCTTCTCCGAATCCAGCCAATCCATATTGTCCAATATGGTGTCACAGCGCACCGACATGGTGCAAGTTTGTTTTTCATCTGTAATGGCTACATGCTGCGGCTCTACAGGTACAGGCTTGCCCGTAGGCACAGGTGCTGTATCATACTGGTCTTTTACTTTTGCCGGCGTGGGTGCCGGTGCCTTTTCACCTGATAGTTGGGCTGCCAAATCCACCTTTTCATTTGCTGTAAGACCGCCCTCGCTGCCACCCGGTTTTTCAGATGACTTTTTCGCCACTTTTTTTACTGCTTCCCCTTCTATCCCTTGGGTTGTTGTCTTTTCTTCTTGAATTTTATCCTTTGATGGGCTTTCCTCTACCTTTGAGACCTCTTGTTTTTCTATAGCATCTGTTCCATGAAGTCCCGGCGCATTGCCTCCCCACCAAAAAACCCCTGCAAGCACTGCTACAACAATCATGATTCCTATGACCTTATTTTTTCTTACCTTCATATCATTTCTCCCCAATTGTTATTGTGCCGGTACACTATATTAATTTTGCTGCATGCAACATATTGTAAATCATTTGTGCAATTTCACATCTTTTGATTTCTTCCTTAGGAAGAATTTCCAGTTTTTCTCTGTCTAAAATACGTTTGTCATAGCAGAATGCCAATGGTTCTGTTGCCCAACTACTGCACTTTACATAATCGGAAAATCCCGCCAAAGTATCTCTGACTGCATTTACCTGATACTTGGTTTCCATTCCGCATAATTTAGCGGCTCTGGCCACCATAGATGCCGCTTCTTCCCTTGTAATCGTACCCTGTGGGTCAAACGTTTTTTCAGATTTTCCCTTTACAATCCCTGTTTTGTTTGCTGTGCCCACATACCCTGCATACCATGCACCGCTTTTTACATCTGAAAATTTGCTGTTTTCCTCGGCCATCAATCCCAATGCTTTCACTACAATCGTAGCAAACTCTGCTCTGGTCATGGTCTCATCGGGCTGAAAAGCCATGTCTGTTTTTCCGTTTATGATCTGTCTCGATGCCAACGATTCTATAGCCAATTGGTTTTTATGTGTTTTTACATCCTCAAAAGTTTTTCCTACAATGGTAATGGACGGCACGCGTACAGCACCTTCTTTTCCCGCAAGGCCGCCTGTTTCCCCATTTTGTGCTCCATTGCCTAATTTTATAGCATCGCTCATTCTGTATAAACTGTTTTTTCCGTCTGCAAATCTTTGAGCCGCAACCAACCCGCAAAGTCCTTGCTCTGCCGCCATTTGATTTTCACCACTGCCATCTATGGTGTGTTGAAATCCCTTTCCTTTTACATAAAACGTAAGTAGCTTATCCAATATGGTTTTCCCATTTTTTACAAAACGTGCATCTTCAATGGAAATGCCAAGTTCTGAAAGGGCGATAATCATCTGCACACAGCTTTCCGAATTTTTCACGGTTCCGTAGGAAAAACCACCGTCACTTACCTGAAGTTTTGACATACAAGCAAGTGCTTTTTCTAAAGCTATCTTTACATCACTTCTATCCTTATATTTTGCAAGGGCTTGCAACACCATGCCGGTAATATCCACATCTGAAGTCTTCGTCAATGACCATCCCCCATCAGGCAATTGGCTGTCAAGAATATTTTTTATATACAGATCTCTGCTTGCTTGAACCTTTGCACCCGGATTGACGGGCATGGGGTAGTTTCCGCTATCCAATGCAATCAATGCCCAAACCGGTCCGTTAATGCCTTGCCAGATTGTTTTATCATAGTCTCCCAAAGGAGTGGTCAAATCATAACCGGCCACATTCCTGGCATCTTTTCCTATGGCTGTAAGGGCTATGATTATCCGTGCATATTCCGTATATTTTTTATCATGCAAAATACCCTTACAATCTTTTACAGAAGTCTCCACTGTTTGGTAATAATTTTGGTAATAGTCCTCCGGCACCTCATACCCGCTTCGTGCCAATCCAAGTATGGCCCATTCACCGCCAACAGACCCGATTTCCGGTGATTTCACCGTGGCATACATGTAAGCCGCTGTATCTGTAATGGCTGATTGCAGTTGGGTTTTTTCCACTGCAAATGCACTTTGAGTCCCTGCAAACATCATAATGAATGCTAAAAACATACATAGGGATTTTCTCATTTTCTTTTTCATCTTCTTGCTCCTTGTTTCAATCTGTTTCAAAAGTTTCAATTGCTTTTTTGACTCCAAATCCTGCCCGTGCCTTTCCTTAAAACGCCACTTGTCCCAATCATTTGTTTCTTTTTAAACAATATGTACATACAAAAAAGCTGCAGCAAATCGCTACAGCTCGTTTTTCTGTATAAATCGTCTATCAAGAATTACATCCGGTCTTTCACCGTGCATTCTCTCCCTTCATGCAGGTCTCCTGACTTGCGTATCTCCATCTCCCTTTCCTTCCCAAAGCATACCTTCAGTGGATTATCTTTTCAATATAAAGGTCAATTCCTCGCTTACAGTGGCGAACCCGTACCGGATTTTTACCGGTTTCCCTCTTAGCCGTCTGAACATTACAAACGGAACATGAACTTTCATTTAATTGCTAGAATGATTCATTTACCATAGTATAGCAGAAGACTTCTATGAATTCAAGTTGATTCTTCTGTCATTTTGACAAGGGGCAAAACCTTTGAAGTCCTAAAAGCTGCACGGCACCGGCCGCACTGGTTCCGAAAAACACCACCGGTTTTCCTATATCTACGTATTTGTCCATGGTGCCATTGCAAAAAACGCTCCCCGTACAAAGTACCAAATCTGCCCAATGAATCACCACTTTTTCGTAGTCTTCTATGCCATGTTCTACTTGTATCCCAAAGCGCATTTGACCCACATTATCGGGATTTAAGTCTAAAACCCGCAGCTTACAGTTACCGGACAAGGCTTCAAATAAAGAAGGTTGATACCCAATGAGTGCAATCTTTGTTTCCGGAAAATTTTCATGTACAAATTTCAGATATTCCGTAGCGCATTCAGCCGGTTCTTGGTTTTTGCAGTGGACAGTATGATCAATTTGTTCAAAATATCTCATAACCCCATTTATAGCCCCGAAAAAAATACCCCTTCCATTTTGATCATTGATCAGATCTATGGAAAGGACATCTTTCAAACTTCCGTCAAAATCAGCAGGGGCATCGGTAAAAGCCTGTCCGATGGCTCCTTTATAGTCTGCTTGTAGCATGATTTCCTTTCCCGTTAAAATAGGATAATCTTTTCTTGTTGTAACGCCAATGGCTTCTTCCGGTGTCAAACCTCTGCTTGTAATTTTAATTTGATCCGAATCTACCCCCTTCTCTGCCATAAGTTTTTCAAATTTTGATTTTATTTCTTTGTATATTGTGATTTGTTTTTCATTCATAGCTTCAATCCCTTCCTCTATTTTCAAGCTCTAAATCATTGATTTTTCAAATTTTCTCTATTTTTATTTTTTTGGATTTCCTATTTATGCCATCTTTTCTTTGCACCCTAAAAAATCATTGACTTCAAAATCCATTCCCACTTTGAATAGTTCTCCCTTTTTTCGAATTTCTCTCAATGTACCATCGATCATAATGCCCACTCTCTCTGCCAATCGTTCCGCCTCATGAAAATCATGGGTAACAAACAAAATGCTGCAATGAAACTTCTCTTTAATCTTCATGATTTCTCCATACATAACCTGCTTGGTACTGGGATCCATGGCTGAAAAAGGTTCATCAAGAAGAAGCACACGTGGGTTCAAGATCAAGGCTCTGGCCAAGGCCGTTCGCTGCTTTTCTCCTCCTGACAAAGTTGCCGTATCTTGATTGAGCATGTGGCTGATTCCAAATATTTCAGATATGTCCTGCACTTTGTGTCTGATTTCATTTCTTTCATATTTTTGCATACGCAATCCATAGCCAATATTTTTTTCAACGGTCATATGCGGAAATAACCCATAATCTTGATAAACAAAGCCTATTTTTCTTTCCTGTAACGGAATCTCTGTTACCGATTTTTCGCCTAATTTCACGCTACCGCAACTACCCTTATAATATCCCGCAATAGACTCTAAAAGCAAGGTTTTTCCGCTTCCCGTTTTTCCCAACACCGCTACAATTTCCTTTTCATAAAGACCCAGTGCTATGTTTTTTAATTGGAAATTGCCTTTTTTTAAACAAAATCCATCTACGGATACCACTTTCTTTTCATTTAATACCATTTTATCCCTCGCTTAATCTTGTTTCTGTCTGTAATTTCCGGTTACAAAAAGCTGTAAGTACCAACGTTACAGCAGATATAAACAATAGGATCATTGCCGATGCCATGGCCATCCCATTTTCACCTGTAGAGATATTTAAATAAATGCTGCCCGGCAAGGTTTCTGTTTTCATCCTTGTAACACCCACTAACATGAGGGTGGCCCCAAATTCTCCCAAAGCTCTGGACCATACTAAAATCATAGCCATAAGCAAGGAAATTTTACATTGAGGCAAAATAATGGTCCAAAACCGCTGCCACCTTGAAGCACCCAATGTGCCCGCAACAAACTCCAATCGCCTATCTATTTTTTCAATTTCTGTTCTGATGAGCCTGATTGCAAATGGCAGATTCACAATCAGCTGTGCCATAATGATTCCATTTTTATGAAAAACCACAGGAAAACCCATCTCCCGCAAGGCTTTTCCTAGGGGAGATGAAAATACGATGAGCAAGCATAAGCCTAATACCAAGTAAGGCATGGACAAGGGCAATTCTACAATCACTTGCATCACATTTTTTAAAGGCATTTTAATCCTGGCAAATGCATAGGCGCAGGGTATAGACAAGACAATACAGAAGAAGGTAGATACCGTGGACGTATACAGACTGACTGTAATGGAAAATCTCACTTCCTCTGTGTTCAGTGCTTCTCCCAAATAAGGCAATCCCCCCACTATAATAGAAAGCAAGGATAAAGCGATAAAGCTCACCACCAATAAGGTAATGGTGACAGCTACCATGTCAAAAACACCGCCACCCCCTCTATCTGCATTTTTCTGTCTCACCTGTTACACATCCTTAATTTAAAACTTCATATCCATGATTTGTCCAAATTGTCTTCGCTGCATCTGTGCCTAAATATTTTAAAAATGCGGTTCTGGCCTCTTCATCTTCACTATAGGAAAGGCTTGCTGCAGGAATGGTTTTAACATATTTTTCCATCCCAGAATCCTGAATTACATCTACTTTATCATTGGCATTTTCTTTCCATACGATGACGGCATCACATTCATCCATGGTCAATGCATTAAAAATAGTAGGTGCTGTCGTGCTTCTTGACACCACATTTACCTGCTCCATAACACCTGCGTCTGTCAGTGCCTTATTTGCAATTTTTCCAATAGGTGTTGATTCTGCGTCACCTAACACCACACGGATTTCAGCATTGCCTAAATCTGCAACGCCCTTAATTCCAAGTGGGTTCCCCTTTTGCACCGCTAAAACAGGAATGTGTTTTACTAAATCTATATGTTGGGTTACTGCCTCTGAAACAGGTTTCAGTTCATCTTGAGATCCTGCAATAAACAAGTCTCCTTCTTTTGCTGTATGAATCTGCGTTTGGATTTGCCCTGCATTTGCAAAGGTGATTTCCATCTCACACCCGGTTTCTTCCTTAAAGGCATCTGCAATTTCCTGGAATGGCTTTGTCATACCGGCACCACAGTAAATATGTAAAGAATGACCTTCTAATGCAGGGGTGGTTTTGGGTTGAGGCGCCTCCTCCTGCGTCTTGTTTCCGCAAGCTGTAAAACACAAGCAAAAGCAAAGAACCAAACTGAGAATGGCTGCTATTTTTTTAATTTTCATGATTTTCTCCTTTGTAACTCCATTATTTTCTAAACTAAATTGAGAAGCATTAAAAAAGGCTTCTACTGAACAGTATACTGGAGGCTGAAATAGCTGTCAATTTATTTGTTTGTTTTTGCTTGTTTAAGTTTGTTTTTGATTGATTTAAACTGACAAAAAAGTAAAACAGCCCCTGATCATCTTACGATTTTTCAAGGGGCTTCTGTTTTTATAAGTCGCTTCTGTTTTTATAACGCTTTGGCAATCTGCAAGTTTACGCCAAGGACATTCACCCTTTCCTCTCCAAAGATACCCAAAACCTTTCCTTCTTTATTTTCGTTGACCATCTTCTTCAAGCGATCCTCAGACAAACCGGTTTCCTTGGCCAATGCAGGTATTTGCACCAGCGCCGACTGAAGGCTGATGTGGGGATCCAGGCCTGATCCCGATGCTGTCAATAAATCTGTGGGGATTTCCTCCTTTTTCACAGAAGGATTGGCTTCTAAAAAAGCCGCCCTATCTGCCTCCATTCTTTTCAGAAGAGCCGGATTGGTAGGTGCGTAATTCTTGGATCCTGAGCCGATGCCTCCATACACCCCACTGTCTTTTTCTTCCTGGGTATAGGTGTTATAGTTGACCGCCGACGGACGGCACTTCATAAATCGCGGGTCGGTAAAGTTCTGCCCCACAATGGCAGAACCTACAGCCTCTCCTTGGGCTGTAACCAAACTGCCATTGGCTTGGTTTGGGAAAAACACTTGGCTGAGTCCTGTCAAAAGCAGTGGATATGCCAATCCGCACATAAGCAATAAAACCAGTGTAACGCTAATGGATCTTTTTAGTTCTTTTAAAAGCAAATTCATTTTTTAACCTCCTACGCCAGCTGTAACATGGCCAGCAACGGTGTGATAATCATATCGATAATCTTAATTCCAATAAAGGGCGCAATGATTCCCCCCAGTCCATAGACCAACATATTATGAGACAACATTTTTTCGGAACGCTGTGGTTTGTATTTGACACCTTTCATAGCCAGTGGAATCAAACACGGGATAATGATGGCGTTAAAGATCAGTGCGGAAAGAATTGCGCTGTAAGTGGTGGACAAACCCATAATATTCAACACACGCATTTGTGGAATGACCATCATAAACATGGCGGGAATGATGGCAAAATATTTTGCCACGTCATTTGCAATGCTAAAGGTGGTCAAAGAGCCTCTTGTAATTAAAAGTTGTTTCCCAATTTCCACAATATCCAAAATCTTTGTAGGATCCGAATCCAAATCCACCATATTTGCCGCTTCCTTGGCTGCTGCGGTTCCACTATTCATGGCAATCCCTACATCAGCCTGTGCCAGTGCAGGCGCATCATTTGTGCCGTCACCGGTCATGGCTACCACCTTGCCTTCCCCTTGTTCTGCCTTGATGGCTTCAATTTTATCTTCCGGCTTACACTCTGCAATGAAACTGTCCACACCGGCTTCCTGCGCAATGGTAGCTGCTGTCAACGGATTGTCTCCCGTACACATTACCGTCTTGATTCCCATTTCCCGAAGTCTTGCAAAGCGCTGTACAAGACCGGGTTTAATGGTATCCTTTAGATAGATGACACCTACGATGGAATCTCCGGCGCAGACCACAAGGGGCGTTCCCCCTAATTTGGAAATTTCGTTGACACTTGCCTCCAGATCTTTGGGTATCCTTCCGCCAAGATCTTCTATATATTTTTGAATTGCACCGGAAGCCCCTTTTCGTATTTTTGTTCCATCCGGCATATCCACACCACTCATCCGTGTTTGCGCTGTAAATTCCATAAACGTCATACCCGGAATGGTCTCTTGGTGAATGCCTGTAAGGTGCGCCCCCAATTCCACCACAGATTTTCCTTCCGGTGTATCATCCTTCAAAGAGCTGATGACCGCATAATGAATCAGTGTTTCTTCCGTTCCATTGCCTACGGGTATAAATTTAGCCGCCATTCGATTTCCATAAGTGATGGTACCCGTCTTATCCAACATCATGGTGTCCACATCACCGCATGCTTCTACGGCTTTGCCTGACATTGCAATGACATTAAAACGTGTCACACGATCCATTCCCGCAATACCTATGGCAGAAAGTAAACCGCCTATGGTGGTGGGGATTAAACAGACTGTCAATGCTACCAAAGTGGAAATCTGCAACCGGACACCGCTGTACACCGCAATAGGATATAAGGTCACGATAACAATTAAGAAAATGATGGTTAAACTGACAAGCAAGGTGGTTAGTGCCACTTCGTTTGGTGTTTTTTTACGAGAAGCCCCTTCCACCAAAGAAATCATTTTGTCCAAAAAGGATTCTCCCGGGTTGGATGTAATGGAAATTTTCAACCAGTCACTGACAACCGTGGTTCCTCCTGTAACCGATGCAAAATCTCCGCCACTTTCTTTTAGCACAGGTGCCGATTCACCGGTAATGGCCGATTCATCCACCGACGCAATGCCCTGGAAAACTTCTCCGTCATTGGGAATTACCTCTCCTGCCTTCACCAGAACCAAATCTCCTTTTTTTAATAAGCCGGCACTGACAATGGTTTCGACATCATCTTCACTAATGAGACGTGCTTGCATATCCTTTTGTGTCTTTTTTAAACTTTGCGCCTGTGCTTTGCCCCGGCCTTCAGCAACAGATTCCGCAAAATTTGCAAATAGTATGGTGACAAACAATAAAAATGCTACCATGATGTTGTACATTCTCAAATTGTTCCCTTCATCTCCTAACAAATGAGGAAAAACAGAAAGCAGTAAGGTGAGTGCCAATCCTATTTCAACAACAAACATGACCGGATTTTTTATCATGTAAGCAGGGCTTACCTTTTTTAAAGCACCTATCATAGAAGATTTAAAAATATCTCCTGTTATAAATTTTGTCTTTGTTTCTTTACTCATGTGTGTATCCTCCTTAGCTCCACAAAGTGAGATGTTCAGCAATGGGTCCTAAAACCATAGCCGGAAAAAATGTGAGCGCAGCAAAGATGATGACTACCATGAAAAGGGATGCGGTAAAGGTACCTGTGTCCGTCTTTAATGTGCCCATGGATTCACTGACAGGTGGCTTCATCATTAGTGATCCTGCAATGGCAAGCTGAATCATCATGCTGATGTAGCGCCCAAACATCATGACCAACCCTGTGGTGATATTCCAAAAGTGTGTATTGTCTCCCAGGCCTTCAAATCCAGACCCGTTATTGGCTGCCGATGAGGCATATTCGTACAATATTTGAGTCAGCCCATGATGTCCCGGATTGCTAATCCCTGCCAAACCTGCCGCTGTTGCAACAGCCAAAGCCGAAAATACCAAAATCAATAGTGGGTGAATGATAATTCCAAGCGCTGTCAGTTTCATTTCTTTGCTTTCAATTTTTTTACCTAAATATTCAGGTGTGCGCCCGATCATCAGACCACAGATAAATACGGCCAGTATGGCGTATAAAATCATATTCATCAAACCCACCCCTTTTCCGCCAAATACAACATTCAGCATCATATTCATCAGCGGTACGGCACCACCTAAAGGTGTCAGGGTATCATGCATATTATTTACGCTGCCAGTTGTAAAAGCTGTGGTAACCGTGGTGAAAAGTGCAGATTGCGGAACGCCAAATCGAACTTCTTTTCCTTCCATATTTCCCATACTTTGGTTAAAACCACTTTGTGCAAGTACAGGATTTCCCATGCTTTCTGATGTGACACAAAAGGTTAAACCAATGATAAAAATAATGGCCATAACCGCTAAAATAGGTCTTGCCTCTTTCCCGATCCAAACCTTCTTTTCAACTCTATGTTTCTTTTCTTTTCTGGGATTATGCACCATATGACCAAAGGCAATGACGCAAGAGCCGGGTATCAACATCATGGAGAGCATCTCTATCATGTTTGTAATCACGTTTGGATTTTCCATAGGCGCTGATGAATTTGCACCAACAAACCCGCCGCCATTTGTCCCTAAATGCTTGATTGATTCAAGTGCGGCCATGGGTCCCATAGCAATATCTTGAAATTTTCCTTCCAATGTTTGTATGGTCAAGTTGGGGGCTAAATTTTGCACCACGCCCTGTGAAACAAGAAGGAGTCCTACAATCAGTGACAGAGGCAACAACACACGTGTGGTAATCCGAATAAGGTCTCCATAAAAATTCCCCATATTCTTCGTTTTCCCTGCAAGCCCTCTCATAAAGGCCATGGCTACAGAAAATCCCGTTGCCGCCGAAGTAAACATCATAAAGATGATGACCATCATTTGACTGAGATAGGAAAGTCCCGATTCCCCGGAATAGTGCTGCAAGTTGGTATTGGTCATAAAGCTGATGATGGTATTAAAGGATAACCCAGATTCCATACCTGCTACGCCATTTGGATTTAAAATGGGAATAAATTGTAGTTTTAGAATCAAGTAGCCTATGAGGATCATGATTGCATTCGTTGCAATCATAGCGATTCCATACTCCTTCCAGTTCATTTCCTTCCCATCTATCCCACATAGTCTGAATAGTTTCCTATCAATGGGGTTAAATGCCCGATCCGCAAAGGTTGGCTCCCCCACTGCAATATGGTATAAGTATTTTCCCATTGGGATAATCAGTATGATAAAAAGTATCAGTATTAAAAGAATTTGTAGCATGATTTCTTCTCCGCCTTTCTGCTAAAATTTTTCAGGATTGAGTAGTGCATATAATAAATACGCGCCTAATGCAACGATAAAACTACCAAGAATTATAAAATTCATTTTCCCCTCCCACATTTTGTTTTAAATTTCCGAAATTTATGTCCGTAAATTCATCTTATCATTTACTGTACCATTTCCTTCATAAATTTGGTATTAGGGTTTCTTTAACGGAATTAATATGGCATTAAGATGCTTTTACAAGGGAAAGAGCACCATAAAAAAATCCGTGCCTCGATTCAAAGCACGGATGAAAATATTATATTACAGGATCTTGCCATCTTCTGACACTTGTACCATACGATAGCCTACACCAATATGCGTTTGGATGTACTTGGATTTAGAAGAATTGTTTTCTATTTTTTTTCGCAAGGTTGCCATAAAAACACGCAAAGCCGGCACATCGCTGGTATAACTACCCCAGATCTCATGAAGTATAAAGTTATGGGTCAGAACCTTTCCCACATTTTTTGCCAAAAGACAGAGCAATTTATACTCAATGGGTGTCAAATGGATTTCCTCTCCGTCTAGCCAAACACAGCCCGCCGCATAGTCTATTTTCAGGGCAGCATTGACAAAAACGTTGGAATCTTTTAAAATTTTTCCATTTTCATAATGAATGCGCCGCAAACTGACACGAAGCCTGGCAAGAAGTTCCTCAACACTAAAAGGCTTTGTTAAATAATCATCTGCGCCCGCGTCCAGCGCATCAATTTTATCTCGATCCTCGCTCCTGGCGCTGACTACAATAATCGGCAAATTAGACCATTGCCTTACGTTCTTGATAATCTCTACACCATCTACATCGGGAAGACCCAAATCCAAAATAATCATGTCCGGTTTTTGGGAAACAGACTCAAATATTGCCGCCGCGCCCGTTTCTGCCGTATGATAAAGATATCCTTGTGTTTCCAATGTTGTGGTAATCAGCTTGCGAATGGCTCTATCATCCTCCACAACCAAAATCAAAGGTTTATTCATGCATATTCACCTCCTCAGATTGCAAGGTAAATCCAAAAACCGTCCCTTGCGGTGCATGATCTCTCACATAAATTGTCCCACCATGGGCATTGATAATAGACTTGCACAAAGAAAGTCCCAATCCCAACCCTCTCCTGCCATCGCCTCGCACATTATCGCAAGTATAAAACATATCAAATAATTTTTCCTTAGCCGAATCACGGATGCCCGAACCATCGTCCCTTATTTCCACTCGTACAAGTTTCCCATCTTTTTTCGCAGAAACACAAATATGGGAACCCTCCGGTGTATATTTAATGGCATTATCCACAATGTTAATGATCACTTGAATCACAAGGCGCGAATCCATCTTTGCCATGAGAAGTTCATCACTTAAAAAAGTCTCAATATGGTGGGCCGCCTTGTTTCTGTTAATATGAAGCAGCGCTTCTTCTATGACCTCCTCTAGGAGTTCGGGTTGCATATTCAAATTCAAAGTGCCATTATCAATTCTTGTAATGGACAGCAAATTCTCTACTAAATTAATCAGCCACATTGAATCGTCGTAAATATCCGTGTAAAGGCTTTTTTTCTGTGCTTCGCTGAGCACCCTGGCATTACCCATAAGAATACCCGCATTTCCGGAAATACTGGTAAGGGGTGTTCTCAAATCGTGTGAAATGGCCCTAAGCAAATTTCCTCGAAGCTGTTCTTGTTGCATCTCCATGGAAATCTGTTTTTGTGTTTCATTCAATCTCTCTTTTTCCAAAGCAAGAGCACATTCCCCAAGCATGGCAATAAACAGGCTCTTTTCAAAAGACTCTAAAGGGACGCCCTGGTCCATGGCAACACCCACCACAGCAAACACGGTGTCACTTCCTCGAACTGCAAGATACAAACATTTTGCAGCAGCAAGGGTATTGGTGGTGGCGCCGGCACGTTTGTTATTTTTGTATACCCATTGGGCAACTGCACGTTCTTCTATACCTAAATACGCCTGAGATTCTTCACCCAAATCTTCTTTTGAAAACAACATGGGTTTGGATAAGGTATTTTTTCCTGAAGGGTAAAAAATTACCGTCCGATCAAGCAACTTTACAATTTGGTGCGCCGTTTTACTGAAAATTTCCTCTTTATTTTTTGCCTGTTGCAGTTTTCGGCTGGTTTCCAGCAGTACTTCCGTCCGATACGCCTTCCGTGCCGACTGACGACCTTGGCGTTTCACACGCACAGTCAGGGTACTGGTAAGCAAGGATGCCGCTAACATCACCAAAAATGTTACAGGGTAACCCAGATCATAGGCCTGTAAAGAAAATCGAGGTTCTGTAAAAAAATAATTAAATATAATCACACTGAGCACGGAGGATGCCGCACTGTATATTCTGCCATTTGTAACGATGGCATTCATCTGAACCCCTAAAATATAGACGATTATAATGTTTGCCACACCGAATCCCCAATGATCAAATAAAAATCCTATGGCAGTGCAAATGGATAGAATCCCAAGGGATTTTACCGTATCGCCTAAAGAAAACTTAGGGGGTTTGATAAACCGAACATGATTTCTATGAAAAGAGGTGTTTGTATCAGGTATAATATAAATATCTATTGCAAAGGCCAAATCCGTTAGTTTATCTACGAAGCTTTGTTTTTTAAACCATTTTCTGGAATGAGCGGAACGCCCAATCACAATCTTGGAGACACGGCTTGCCTTTGCATATTCTGCAATCTGCCCCGGAATATCCTCCCCAAACACAGTGGAAATTTGTGCGCCTAGCTGTTCTGCCAACCTTAAATTTTTACGAAGTTCCAAATTGTCTTTATCCCCCAATTGCTGCGTACTCGGTGTCTCAACAAACAACGCCGTAAACGTACCGTGAAAGGCATCTGCCATTCTGGCTGCTGTCCGAATAACCTTAGAATTAGAGGGTTTTGATGAAATACAAACTAAAATATGTTCATTGGCAAAAGACGGTTTGTCTTTTGAGGTTTCGTGATTTTGTGTGGCCATTCGATTGACCTGATCGGCTGTACGACGCAGGGCAATTTCACGCAATGCAATAAGCTTTTGTTTCGTAAAAAAATTGGTCAGTGCTCTTTGTGCCTGATCTTCCTTGTAAATTTTACCCTTATTCAATCGGTCAATTAAATCGTCAGGTTCTATATCCACCAATTCAACTTGATTTGCATTGTCAAACAAGCTATCAGGAATACGCTCTCTCACATGAATGCCTGTGATGGATTCTACAATGTCATTTAAACTTTCGATATGTTGTACATTAATGGTGGTATAAACGTTAATGCCTGCCTGCAGAAGTTCCTTTACATCCTGATATCTTTTTTTATGGCGGCAGCCCGCCCCATTGGTATGAGCCAACTCATCTACCAAAATGAGCGTGGGCTTTCTGGCCAAAGCCCCGTCAAGATCGAATTCCTTTAATGAAATCCCCTTATAGGTTAGTTCCAAGGGTGGTAGAGACTCCAATCCCTCTATAAATCCCATGGTTTCCGGCCTGGCATGGGGTTCAATATACCCTGCAACCACATCCACGCCATCCCCTTTTTCTTCGTGGGCATCAAGTAACATGGCGCAAGTTTTACCCACGCCTGCCGCATAACCGAAATAAATTTTAAGTGCGCCACGCTTTTTCACCCCTTGTGTATGGGATAATTGTTCAAGTAACGTGGTGGAATCCGTCTGATGGATTGTCATTTCAATGAACCCCTTTCTGTGCTTTTTTTAGTGGTGTAAGTAGTATATCATAACTTAAATTAGCACAGCATTACAATTTTCGCCCCTGTATTAAGATTTCATTAAGGCCATTTTGGGAATCTACAGTGATATACGCCCACCACTTAAGATGTGGAGGAATTCTTGCTACAGTTGGTTAAAAAATATAGGGCTTCAAAATGATAATCCAAAGAAAAATGGTCACCATGGAAAAAATAGACGTAAATACAACAATTTGCCCTGCCAATTCATCATTTCCATCCAGTTGCTGTGCCACTGCAAAGCTTGCAACTGCAGTAGGTGCCGATAAAAGCGCAAAAACACAAGCGATCTCATAATGGGCAAATCCAAGAGTAATGGCAATTGGTAACGCAATAGCCGGTACAACCACCAATTTGATTAAAACCACTATAGACAATTGTTTTACATATTTTGCTGATGCCGTAAATACGAAGCTTCCCCCTAAGGTGATTAACGCAAGGGGTGTTGCAACTCGACCCAAATCTCTGATGATGCCTTCCAACAACATGGGAAGGTGAATGTCTCCAAGAACAAATCCCATACCTGCAAGGGTAGCCAAAATCATAGGGTTAGACACAACACCTTTGATAATTCTACCCATATTGATCTTTTCATTTCTAAAGGTCTCTAAAGCGATTACACTGGTAATGTTGTAACAAAAAACAGCAAAAGCTACCACCAGCGCCATAAGACCCGCATACCTTTCGCCAATCAATGCAATGATGACAGGTAATCCAAAATAAGCGCCGTTACCCCTCACCATACCTTGAATCATCACACCCCTTGTAGGGTTATCCTTCTCAAAATGAGGCACCAGAAGAAAAGAAATAAAAAAAACCACCATGGATATCCCCATGGTATATAGAATCAACTTCACATCAAATACCGACCGAATATCTGTTTTATAAACATTTATAAACAGAAGCGCCGGCAGAAACAACTTAAAAATAAGTCCGTTTAATTTTTTCACAAACAGATCATCTAATACAGCGATCTTTCGCAAGCCCAGACCAATCAACATCATTACCAACAAGGGCAAGACTACAGTGAAAGCTACAATAACAGTATCCATGAATGTCATCACCTTTTCAAAATTAGAACCTTTCTTTTTTTACAGGGTTCATTCCCAACCACGATTCCTTTATAGGCTGGCCCTGTCACTTTTTAAAATTAACTGCATATTATATATCATACCCCTTTGGACCCCTAAAGTCCATTGCCATATATCACCTAAACACAATGAAACCCATTGAAAAAGAAAGCAAGGTGACGCTCAATGAGTAATCACGGTTCATTACTGCTGAAAACAGCACCACACATTATTTCAAGTCCTTTTGGTTACCGAATCAATCCCATAACAAAAGTTAGAGAAGGCCATAATGGCGTCGATTACGCCACCTTTGGCAAAAAAGTTCCCTGTTACCCTCCTGTAATGGGAGAAGTTTTGAAAATAGGAAAAGATCGATTTGGCGCCTTATTCGTATATGTGGGATTTCCCACAATCAGCAAGGTAGGTCTGTATTATCATCTTGACAGTACCAATGTAAAGATGGGGCAGAAGGTCACCACCAATACGCAAATTGGCGTAGTTGGAACCACCGGGCAAAGTACGGGAATCCATCTGCATTTTTCCTGGATTGAATGGAACACACTGGCATTAAATTATAACAACGCAGACTATGTTGATTTTGAACGTTATATTTTCAAACAAAAGGAGGAAGACGTGATCAATATTAAAGAAATCAAGTTGTTGGTTAACGGAGAATTAAAATCCAAAAAAGGCATCATTCATGAAGACGAAAATTATATTCGCTTGCGAGATCTCAATGACTTGCTTACCATTAGCTACGACGAAGTAAAAAAGTTGCCTGTTGTAAAAAGCAAATAGTAGAGGGTACGCCTATGAAACTACACCCTTTCTGTAAAAAAGCACACGCTTCACTATGCAATTTATCTTTAGCCGATCAATGCTTATTGGTATTTATGCTGATTCTTATGTTTCAATCTGCGCATAATCTCTTTTTCCATGAGCTGGTCAGCCAAAAAAGCACTACCTTAGATATTGTTATTCGCACCACAGCTGCTGCTATATTTGGATACTTTATCAGTGCCAATTTTCAAAACGGGAGCAAGCCCACCGGGAAAAACAAATCCTTGTCCATGGATGAAACTGCCGCCAATGTGCCTTCAGCAACCCATCCTTTCTCCCAACCTCATGATCAATTGCAAATCCTTGTCGTTGCCATCATTGGTATTTACGCCTTGGTATTATTGATTGTTGCCCATAATTATTTTGCCATTAATAACACCACAGCTACTGCAACCATCTCCCAACTACGGGATTTTGTGTCCGGAAGTGTGGGTTTTCTCATGGGACATTCTACTCATGAAGACAAACCCACCTAACCATTTTTACCCATAGATTGGCCTATTTTCTCACTTCACAGTTTTCAGTGAATTTGACATTGTGCCAAGCACGTGTTATGCTTGCTGTGTTATGAACAACTACCAAGTCTTCATCAATGGCATTTTAAATAACGCACCGCGTTTTATATGATCGTAAATGACATTTCATGAAATGGTGGTTTTTTAGTACAACAAAGGAGGTGTTGAAAATGGGTGATAAAAATCCTAAGAAGCAAAAAAAACAAAAGAAGACTGATAAAAAATCAGGATCAGAACAAGTCATTTTAACCCAGCCGGAAACTGCAAAAAAGCCAAAGAAATAAACATGATATGATTTCCTATGTTATAAACTGAAAGACTGTGGGAAGAGTCTGTAAATAATTAAAAAATAGCTTTCTCTGATGAAATTCCTTCATCAGGGAAAGCTATTTTTTCTACCAGCAGTGCCAACACTAAAACCCCAAGTTTTCCCCTACCAAAATCAATTTTATGTGTCCTATCACCCTACTATATCTGGTTTTTAAAATCTGGCAACATATAGTTCCTTTGCTCTGACAATTAATACAACTGCCCAATTCATGAAAAGGAGTCGTTTTAAAACGCTGGGCATTGATTTGAGCC
>JAVVUJ010000016.1:17571-24251 GCA_036653195.1 Anaerovorax sp.
GCAAAATTAACGGTTTAATCGTTTTTTTACAATGGACGCAAACAATACTGCTAGCAAATCCGCAAGGGGCATGCAAAAAAACAGGGACATGATAGGCGATAGGCTCCAATTTCCAAGAGATACAACATAAGGGACCACATAAATTAGCGGGAGTAAAAAAAACACCTGCCTGGAAAGAATCAGTAGGACTGAAGAAAATTCATGTCCTGTCACCTGTAAAAGTGTCATATCTGTGTATAATATCCCTATAAATGGAAATCCAAGGAAGACCACCAGCAATACGACACTGGCAATTTGAATAATTTCACTGCTTCCACCAAAAATAGAGACTAAATTTTTTGAAAAGAACACGGTGACTGCAAATGCAAGAAACCCATAACTACTGCAATACACCATGGTAAGTTTTGAAACTTTTTTTATTTTTTCTTGTTCCTGATTCCCATTAAAGTAGGAAATGATCGTCTGTACGCCCTGTGTCAAGCCTACAATGGGCATCAATATAAAGACGTAAATACGTTGAACTACACTCCATGCAGCAACGTGTGTCATGGAACCCAACGTTAAAATCCTTGCATTAATAAAAAATCCTGTACAACCACCAAGGATTTGTATCACCGTTTGCGCAATTCCAATTTTAAAGAGTTCAAATGCGCTGTGAAAAAAACAAAGAGCCGTCAAATTGCTTTTTTCAATCCAAAGCTTCTTTTTCACTAAAAACAAGATCGCCCATGTTGCGCACACACCTTCACTGACAAAAGTTCCCCATGCAAGGCCGGAAATTCCCATTTCAAGTGTAAATGCAAAGATAAAATTGCATATAATATTGATGGCAACTGCACTGCTGATGATCACCACTTCCATTTTAGGAAACCCAAAAGCCCGAATACAACAAGTTACTGTATAGCCAACGCTACTAAGAATATTGCTTAAAAGTTGAATTTGCATATACTGTTTTGCCAAATTAAAGATTTGTCCGGAAGCACCCAAAGCAGATAAAATAGCTTCCAAAGCAAAATAGCAAAGAACTGACGTAGTGACAGACACAACGATGCTCATGACAATCCCCGTTATATAGCTACGGTTTTGCCGTTCTAAGTCATTTAGATATTTTGCAATCAAAATGCCTGTTGACATGGCAAACAAAGTTTGCAATGCTGTAAAAATTCCCAATACAGGTGAAATCAATGCCATTGCCGATAGTGCATCACCACCTACCATGGGCAAATTTCCGGCAAATGCAGTATCCACAATTCCTGTCAGCATCTCTATGATCAGCGACAGGATAGATGGAATACCAAAAATAAAAATAAGCCTTGAGAGCGACTTTTGCTCATAGATGTTTTTTTCCACTTGTTACCTCCAAATAAACAAGACCACTATTTTCTTTGTTTATGATAAGGATAACAGGTAAACACGACATCGTATGTCTTGTTTATTTCTTATTTTTTTTATAGGCCTCATAGGAGATAAATTTACGCTCAAAGTTTATATCTGTCAACTCTATTTCTTCAATCGTACTGCATTTTATCATTTGGTAGGAATCTGAAAAGCAAAACAAATACAGCCCATCCGGCTTTAAAACGTAGCCAATGGGTGCGATGGTTAAGGTGTGATTAATAATGGCAAGAAATTCCTCATCTAAACAGTAATCAATTTTTTCGCAAATCCAATTTTCTGTGGATATCTTTTCGGAAAGAAGATCAATGCTCAAATAATTTTCCGCATCGTTTTCAAACATGGCAGTTAATTCAGGTGCTATTAAACATAATTTATTAATAATATCACTCTTTTTTGGTGTTTCTGAAAAACTATCCATTATTTTAAGTGCAAAAACAATTTGGTGAATATCTGCATCTGTAAAAAAGCTTGTGCTGAATTTGTAGTTTTCATCAATCCGCACGCCGCCACCCACGCCTTGCACGCAATACACCGGAATGCCCATAGCCGATAAGCGATCGATATCCCGTTCTATGGTTTTGCCACTGACTTCAAAGTGCTCTGCAAGTTGCTTATACGTGGTTTTTTTGTATTTGAGCAAATAAATCAAAATTTCTAAATGTCTTCCCTTTATGGTTTTCACCTCCTAAAGCCAACCGCCTTTCGCCGTAGACACCTCTTTTCCCTGTTTGCAAGTTTTATTTGTTAGGGGTTTGATTGCCATCAATCTGCTTTTGAAACAATTCGTACACCGGCTGATTAAAGCAGGAAAAGATGACCTCCATACCATACTCCTTATTTTCATCCAACCATTCCTTGACAGTACGCCAAGCAATGGGCACCGCCTCTTCTAAAGGATATCCGTACACACCTGTAGAAATGGCCGGAAATGCGATGCTATGAATCTTATGTTCTTTGGCCAAACTTAGGGAATTTCGATAACAATTTTCAAGCAATTTTTCATCCCAATCTGTACCGGCGTAAATGGGACCCACTGTATGAATGACAAACCCTGCCTTTAATTGATAACCCTTGGTGATTTTTGCTTCACCCGTATTACATCCATGTAAAGTTCTGCATTCTTTTAACAGTTGGGGGCCTGCAGCACGATGAATGGCACCGTCCACGCCGCCGCCACCCAACAAACTACAATTGGCTGCATTTACAATGCATTCACAATGAAGCTTCGTAATATCTCCCCGATCAAAACAAATTTGATTCTCCATTGGTTCCTCCTTTTTTTACCATTAAAACTTTATATCCATCTATCCATTTTGTTATATTTTGTCTATATCTCCCCGATACATACCGTACAATCTGGAATAAATGCCATCTTTTTCTAACAATTCATCATGGCTGCCCTGCTCTTCAATACCATTATCCGTAAGCACCATAATCACATCTGCATTTTTAATGGTGGTCAACCGGTGTGCAATGGTAATGGTTGTTCTGCCCTTGGCCAATTTAGCCAGAGACCCCTGTACAATTAATTCACTTTCATTGTCTAGGGCTGAAGTCGCTTCGTCCAAAATCAAAATGGGTGGGTTTTTCAAAAATACTCTTGCAATGCTCACCCGCTGTTTTTGCCCTCCTGACAGCTTCACCCCTCGTTCTCCTACAAAAGTATGGTACCCCTCCGGCAGCTGCATAATAAATTCATGAGCACCTGCCAACTTTGCGGCTTCTTCAATTTCTTCTTCCGAGGCACCGGGTTTTCCATATTCTATATTCTCATACACCGATCCTGAAAACAGATACACATCCTGTTGCACCACACCAATTTGTGACCGCAGAGAATGGGTGGTAATCTTTCTGATATCCATACCATCCACGAATATGCTGCCTTCTGTCACGTCATAGAATCTAGGTATTAAATTGCATAACGTGGTTTTTCCGGCTCCTGAAGGGCCTACCAGTGCAACATTCTGCCCCACTTCAACCTTCATATGAATTCCTTTCAGAATATCATCACTGTCTCCATATTTAAATCCCACATTACAAAAGGTGATCTCCCCTTTTACTTCTCTAAGTTCTATGGCTCCCGGCATATCTTGAATTTCTACAGGTTCGTCCATGACCTCTATAAATCGCTCAATGCCTGTCATTCCTCTTTGAAACTGCTCTGTAAATTCCACAATTCTTCGAACAGAGCTTAGCAACATAACCACGTATAGCAAATAGGCGATGAGATCCGCAGGCTGTATCTTTCCATGAATCATAAACAAAGATCCGGCTACCACCACTGCAATATACATAATGCCATCAAAGAGTCTGGTGGTACTGCTAAATCCCGCCATATATTTATAGGCTTGCTTTTTAATATCTAAAAATCCTTCATTGCCTTGTTGAAATTTCTCCTCTTCCACATGCTCATTGGCAAAAGATTTTGCAACACGAATGCCCGACAGACTGTCCTCTACCTGGGCATTAATTTCTCCCAACTGATTTCTCTGTTTCTTAAAAGCAGTACGCATCTTCATATTAAACTGCATGGAGCAAAAAATCATCACAGGGAGAATGGCAAAAATGATGACAGCCAAACTTACATTCATAGAACATAGAATTCCAAAGGATACTGCTATTTTCAAGGCGGCTATAAAGTATTCTTCTGGACAATGGTGTGCAAATTCGGTAATGTCGAACAAATCACTTGTGATTCTGGACATGAGCTGCCCTACTTTGGTGTTGCTGTAATAAGAGTAAGAAAGATCTTGCAGATGAGAAAACAAATCTTTTCGCATGTCTTTTTCAATCTTTGCACCCATCACATGTCCCACGTCTGCCATGTAATAATTGGCCACAACGTCCACAATTCGAAGAGCCATATAGATTCCCCCTAGCGTAAGAATGACTTCCACAGTAAGGCTTTCCATATCATTCATACCTCTGTCTGTAATCAGTCGTATAATCAGCGGCAATGCAAGGTCGCAAATTGTGGTCAAGGTTGCACAAAATAAATCAAGAAATAATACCTTCTTATAGGGTTTGAAGTAGGGTATAAATCTTTTCAATAGGTAGGATGTCTTGTTTGTATTAATATGGTCTGTTTTAGTCATGATTCCTCCAATTTCTTTCCAATTCCTTTATTTTTTCCATTCCCCAACTGCAAAAGCTTCTCACCGTAAGCATTTGCAACAGCAAATGCACTAATTCCGGCGGTCAGCTTCCCCACAATCATGGGTAGAATCATTTCATGGTTCACGCTGGCTGTAAATCCCAGATGATCTCCAAATACAAAAGATGCTGAAACTGCAAAGGCACAGTTCAAAAGCTTTCCCTTTCCATTCATATCTTTCAGTAACTGGAATACCAATATATTGTTTGTGAGATTGGCGGCAATGCCTGCCACACTCACTTTATCTATCTTGAAATAGTTTCCCATCTTTGTCAGTCTATTAGAAAAGGTTTTTTCAATAAAGAGCATCATTGGGAACGCACCAATTAGAACCAGTGCAATCGTACCTACAATCATAATTCCATTTTCAAGTGGTACAACCCCTTGCTCATCAGGCTCAACCATAATATAGAACAGCGGAAGTCGAATTCCTGTCAAATATTGAGATACTGCGATCACCGTTCCAAAGGTAATCAAGGTATTGATGCCCTTTCCAAAGGCCAAAAACCCATCCATCATTTTTTCGGTAAAAAACCACAATCCCATAGTAATGGCCCCCGCCAGAATAAAAACAGGAATGGTATTTAGAATCAATGCTATAAAAGAGATTTTGCATGCAGTGAAATTCATCATAATTCCACCAAAAATACAGCCTATTGGAATTGTCACAATGCCAATCAGCACCCCTAACGACAGATAGATTCGATCCTCTTTTTCAATAATATTCAATGCCACCGGAATTGTAAAAACGATCACATCGCCCATCATAGAGGCAACAATTAGACCCGAGAAATATCCCGCACTGGGGCTTTCGGCTAATTGCATTGCAAGAGAATATCCCCCCATATCGCTCCCTAAAATCATTCCGGCAAAAATGGATGGATCTGCCCCTATTAGACCAAATACAGGCCGCAGAATAGGCTCAAGCAAAATATTTAATACAGGTGCCAACGTAATGATTCCCAGCATGGCTATAGTCAAAGGTCCAAGGGTAAGAAATCCTTTGTCAAACTTTTCGCCGTATCCCTTCTTGTTCCCTCTTATTTTATCAATTCCTCCAACCATCATAAAGATGACCATAATTCCTACAATCACTTTATTGGCTGACATTTGGGAAAAATAATGACCTAGAGATTGCATAAAAATTTCTGCATTGATCACTGTAGACAGATTCTCATAAAGCATCACTTCTACTCCCAACTTTTCCAAACTTCCGGTTTGTAACCCACCGTCGCCTTTTTGCCGTTTCTGACAATGGGCGTTTTTAATATACGTTGGTTTTCAAAAACTTTTTCTTCTCTTGCACCTTCGACCAAACAGCCTACTAATGCCAAGAGTTCTTTATCCTTGCTGTTTTCATCAATCATAGCTTCATAACCACCCAATGCTCTTGCTATACTGGTGAATTCCCCCTTGCTCACGGGCTTTTCTTTGATGTCTATAAATTGCACATTCACTTTTCGTTCTTTGAAATACCGCTGTGCTTTCTTCGTGTCAAAACATTTCTTTGTTCCAAATATCTGTATATTCACTATATCTTCCTCACTCCTGCGTAAATCGTCTTGTTTTCTGATTCTAAATTATCTTATCCCCCAAGGATTCCCAAAGAATTTGTTGTCCTATTCAGAAAATCTTCCGAAACAATGTAAGGTCATCTTAGATGCAGAGGGGCTTGCATTGCTCCAGGGAGAAGAGATTGACGCATAGCATCCATACTTATGCATGACTTTGTGAAGTAATTCACATATACACACAGTTACGCACCACCTTGCCAACCTATGCAAACATAATCCCGCTTCATACTGATAATTTATAGGAAGTCACGGGAAAACGCTATGTGCCATGATTGGACGCTTACCAAAATGCGACTATTGTACTATTGTGGCTTGGTTTGGTCGATTAAAACGGATAGGCAAATTAAAGCGTTTTAGGATCCTGAATGTCGCATCTACACAAGATGCGACGACCATTATCTGATAGATATTTTAACACAAAGTAAGGTTTCAATCCACGCATCTACACAAGATGCGACGTAAACCAAAGGTAGATAAAAAGCAATAAAAAAACGTTTCAATCCACGCATCTACACAAGATGCGACTTACACCTTTCAATGTGTTCAGTGCCTAC
>JAVVUJ010000017.1:0-9444 GCA_036653195.1 Anaerovorax sp.
ACACAGGATCTGCGGTCACAACTACTCTGCCCTCATCCATGCCCAGTTCAATGAGAAATTCCTTTGAAGTTTCATCTCTTACCACAATTCCACTGGCTCTTTTTAAAGTAAAAGCTGTCAACCTTCTGTTTAAGCTACTGCTGATGGGTCCAATTCCCTGACTATAAATAAACACTTTTTTACGAAAAATAAACGCAATCCACATGATAAACAAATAGTAAAGAATGCTCTTTCTACTGGTCACATCTTGCAGCAGACTGCCCCCGCCACTAACCAACAAATCACATTTTTTTACAGACTTCAAGATACCCCATATGGATTTTCGATCTACTGAATGCACCTCATATTTCTCCGCCGTAGACTTTGGATTCTGTGACAAAACAGTAATGGTCACATCCTCCAATTTGTTCTTTAAATTGTCTACAACAGCTCGCAAAATAGACTCATCCCCTATGTTGTTAAACCCATAATATCCGGAAATCAGTATTTTGTACATCTAATTCAATCGCCCTTCTACTTTTTTATATAACCTATGGATTAATTCAAAGATGCAAATTCCTACAATTCCCACAATCAGTCCAAAGAGTAAGGAATAGCCTGTTCTCACAAACCCCAAATAAAGGGGTGTTCTAATATGCATAAAGGTATTCACCACAGACGTCATGCCAATAACGGATGCCAATCCAAAGATGACCGGCCAAAGCTTAAATCTTCGAACAGAGGTATAGACCATAAGCATGACAGCCGGGAAGGCAAACATAAACTCTTTGTTTCTGGGTCTTGCAAGAAGATGATCTTCCAGTGTATTTCTAAATATCATTTCCACAGATGAAACTTCCACACCTGATTCGTGACCGGTTCTCATAATATAGTAATACCCCACACCCAATACAATCACACCGATGATAATCATCCAAATTTTAAGGCTGGTATTGAGCAAATCTCTTAAGTCTTGAAATTCCAGTGTTCCTGCTTTTTTCTTATTCTTACCAAACCCATAATAAGCCAAATAAGCCACGATGAAAAAGGCAATGGGCAACAACTGTGCTAATTTCACACCCCTGAATATGTCGATTTCCAACATGAAATTAATGGTAGAAATGGGTGCCGCCGTCATCATACCACCTAACAAAGAAATTAGCACACCTACAATTAACGTGCCTGCACAGAAGCCTATCACCTTTCCCATTCCTTCTTCGGGTGCTAGGTTTTGGCTGCAATCCTTACTCTGTTTGGTAATAAACACAATGGCCAAACAAGGAAATAAAACCGCCGCTGAGAAGCTGGCAATGAGTGCCAAATGAGAAGGTGCCAACAGGAACAGGCCGATAATCCCCAACACACCCACGCATGCAATGGCAATTTCCAACTTGCGATTAACCGGCAAAATGGATTTTAAGAGCAGAATGCCTGCTGCCAAACAACCCATCATGCAGGCAAATAAAATCAAAGCCTTTGAAAGGGTAGCGGATGCATGATAAGGTGTCATAACGGACGCATCGCCAAAATGAATGCCGTGTTCTGCCAATCGAACATCTAGATTTTCAAACATCTGCTGGTATTCTTTCACGTCTGTTACATACACATGTTGGTCTTTAAACTCCTTAATAGGCTTGAAGTAAATCAAGCGAACATTTCTCTCTGTAATGGCTCTGAATAGCGTATTTTCTATTTCTTCAGCGCCTTTATATCCATAATACTGATATCTGTTTTGTATGTAATCCCATACACTAAAAATTCTCACCGCATCATACTGGTTGTTTTTCACAATGCCATTGACGCCCATCTGCAAAATATTTTGTAATTGAGTGGTATTTTCAATCATTCCAATGGTAATTCCATTTTTTTGTATATAATTTTCGGCAGTCTTAATACCATCATCATAGCCGATGACGCACTCACCGCCCACGATCATATACTCAGGTACAATCCCGTATTTTTCATAGGATGCAATGACCGCTTTTGCATATTTTGTATCGTTCCAATCCTCATAGCTGGCTGTTCTGGGCATAATTTCCATCCCTGCATCTTGGATCAATTTTACCTTGGATTCCATCATCCCCAAATTCAAATATTCCAATTTTGAACTGGCAATCTCATCCTTTTCCACAAAGCCTTTCTTCATTGAGTTTAGATACTTATACTTCTCTGTATATAGGGTTTCCTTTGCCGTGCCATTTAATACCAAGCATCCACCGGTCAAGGTTTCCTGAAAATAATATTGCTTTGGTTGATATCGATCCACCACCGCATTTTTTATAAAGTCAAAAGAATCCTTTGAAGCGGCTTCTACCAGCAAATCATGTTTATCAAATCCATGTTTTTTTAAACCTTCAATAAATCCGGCATCATAATCCTTCTCCCAACCGGCTTTTTTCATGACCACATCCATGACCGTTGCGCTGACAGGCACGTCCTTGTTGTCTACCAGTGTGACAAAACTTTCCTCTGCAAGTCCCACTTTCGTAATGCCCATATCTTTAAATTTCTCCAGCCACCAAGACACATCATGTGTAGATTGACCGGCCATTTCTTCCAGTTCATTATAGTCTAAAACAATATCATAGGTATCGTTGTTTTTTTCAACTATAAATCGCCCCCCTATTGCAGAAAATGCTGCAACCAAACCTATGGCAACTACAACCAGTAGCACCAGATTGCTCTTTACGATTTTTTTCATCTTAACCCCTCTTTTTTTTATTTTCTTATTGTAAGTGCTCTTTCATAAAAGCGACAATATTGTCTACATTATTATCCGGTACCGTGTGCCCTTGCTTTGGATGAACAATAAATGAAATATCTGTGCCTTCTTTATGTAATAAGTTATATAAATTCGTAATTCCTTTTGTACCTATAATTGGATCTTCTCCTCCATTTTGCATAAGGATATGCATGTCCTTCATATTCATATATTCGTTCATAGGGGAATTGTTTTCCAAAACTTCCATGCTCTTTGCCTTCTTTGGTTCATCTTCAGGTAAATCCGGTGTTCCCGTAGGAACCATGGTTTTTGCCAAGTAAGACGTTTCCAATCCTGCCCAGTCAGGCGTCGAAATACACGGTGCGATAGCCGTAGGTCTGTACTTGCCATAGGTTGCATAATGAAACACCACCATCCCACCTACCGAAAACCCTGTCAATCCAAACTTTTCTGTATTACACCGTTTATCCTTGGCGTAGTGCTCTATAATCTGATCATATCCTTTTGAAGTGATAACAGCGCCTTGCATAACCAACGCGCGTTCATCATGTTTCTTTCGTTCTCCATGTCCATATAAATCCGGTGCTACCACAAAAAAACCGGCTTCCGCAAGTTTATAAACAGTTTTTAATACATCCACTCTGTTGGTAGTAATACCGTGTTGCACAATAACCAAAGGTTTCCCTTCTTCACTTGGTACATAAGATTCTAATATGGTATTATCGCCGATTCTCTTATTGCTGACAATTACTGACTCTGATACATCTGCCATCACTGTTTCCACTTCATTTAAACTGGCTTTATAGTGAACCGCAACACAGCTAACGATGATTGTTGGTATCAACAAAACAATTGTAAAAACTACAATAATCAGTCTTTTGTAAAATTTAACGCTACCGATACTTCCCGCTTTCATCAAAATCCATTCTCCTACCACTTATAAATATTTCCGAATTTCATACTGAATTAGTATATCAAAAGATATCTGTGATTGCAATAAAAATACGAGAAAGATTTCCCTCTCGCATTTCCCATATTTTACAATGTAGGGCATATCACCATGGGGTTTCAAATGATCGTCCCTTTTTTATTGTATGGTATAGCTCCCTTTTACCATAATCCAAATATCTGTGGTCGCAACAATCCCTCTTCCGTCATTTCTGGGCACCAGAAGCAAATGATTTTGTACAATTCCCTGATTTCCCATGAGATCCTTTCCATCTGTTAAATCGGCAATGCCATTGCTGCCCTTTGCCAGTGATTTTGCTTCACCGCTTCTAAGAATAATCTCCGTGCCATTTCCGCCTAAAACTTTTTTTCCCATATTTACAAAGACTGCTTCATAGGATTTTGCGGCACCGGCGTTTGCTTTAATCTGCGCATCTACATAACTTTTTGTCACCACCGGATCATTTTCAGATCCCGGCGTTGTGGTCGCAGCACCGGCAACAGCGGAAAACCCGCATAATACTATCAATACGGTAACGATTGCTACTAGCTTTTTCATCTTGTTCCTCCATCATCTTCTGATCGTGTCGTTCATTTTTTTCCATTGTCATCTGCAAAACGGCACATAAGCGAAGTGTAAAAGAATCTTTCACACTTCGCCCTACATGTGTTTATTTAAAATACTTACATTTCTTTAATGCCCAAACTAATGGTCAGGGCTTCATTCACATCATAAATAATCTCATCATCAATTTTTCCGATTTTTTCTTTCAGTCTTTTTTTGTCGATGGTTCGAAGCTGTTCCATCAGAATCACAGAATCTTTCGTCAGCCCATGGCCTACTGCACCAATTTCAACGTGCGTAGGTAGTTTTGCTTTATTTATTTGCGAGGTAACTGCCGCTACAATAATCGTAGGGCTATATTTATTTCCAATATCATTTTGAACTACGAGAACGGGTCTTACACCGCCTTGCTCCGAGCCTATGACTGGACTTAGATCTGCAAAAAATATATCGCCTTTTTTTACTATCAAGTCATTCACTCTCCATTATTTTTTTTTCGTACTTTTTCAAGTCCTCTATATCACTGTACTGCCCTTCTTCAGAAAGGCTGCTGTTTAAACTTCCCATTTCTATATATCCCTGACCCATGGCAAATTCCATGTCAGACGTCAGGTATCTATTCATTTTTTTATTATCAGACATAAATCCACCTTTGCCATATCATCTTCAGGTTATACGCACACGGCATATCTCTTACGAACCATTCTATTATATGGCTTTGGTCTATGGATGTCAAATGTCAAATCCTACATGTGGGACACACACGCCTGTTCTGTCCGGTCCATGTTGGGAAAAATCAGGCAAATTATTTGCCATAGATCGCAACTTTATCTAATGGTGATAGAAATTGCACGGGCAACCATAGTTGCAATATCCGATGCAATCAAACCATACTCTCCAAGATCCTTTGCTGCCAGGTCTCCCGCCATTCCATGAATAAAGACACCGCATATAGCCGCCTCTTCCGGATTCAGTCCCTGCCCTGCAAATGCGCCGATGACACCGGCTAAAACGTCTCCGCTTCCTGCTGTTGCCATCCCTGGATTTCCTGTTGTATTAATATATGAATTACCCAGACCGGTTGCTACAACGGTAGCCTGTCCTTTAAGTACTGTAACGGCTCCTGTCATTTGCGATAATCGCAGTGCGCTGTTTTTTCTATCCTCGTTGATTTCCTTCGCTGTCATCTCTAAAAGCCGCCCCGCTTCGCCGGGATGTGGGGTGATAATGAGCCCTTTCGGTTTGCTATTTAGCAATTTTCTGTTTTTTGCCAAAATATTCAATCCCCCGGCGTCCACAACCACAGTTCCTTCATATTTCTGAAAAATAGTGTTCAATCCCATTCCATTGCTTTCGTCCTCCTTTAATCCCGGACCCACTACAATCCCTTGGAAAGCAGTGAGTTCCTGAAGTGAACGTTCAGTAGAAATACAAATGGCTTCGGGTACTGCTATTTGGACAATTGGGAAAAGTTCTTCATCAATGGCCACTTTTACAAGTCCCGCACCGGCTCTAAGTGCGCCCCTGGCACATAAGATGGCCGCACCGACCATTCCCTTGGAACCTGCCCATATTAAAATATGACCGCAATCCCCTTTATGTATTTCCTTTTTTCGCTCCTTAATGAAAGTATGTACATATTCCTTTGTTATTAATCCACTATTTTTTAATTTTTCCATTTTCTTCTCCCTATAAGCTAACGACACACCCCTACCCTTCCTTTGCTTTGCTCTCATTTCCACATCCAAAAGAAACTATAAATGGCAAGCAGAAACGCACCTTTCACACTTGCCACTTTCATTTATGCATGAATGCCCAATATAAACGTAGCCATAGCAAAATATGTGACTACGGAAACCATATCTGTAAGAGATGCAATCATAGGGCTTGCCATCAAGGCCGGGTCAATGCCCACTTTCTTTGCCAACATAGGCAGCATACTTCCGATAATCTTAGCTGCCATGACGATGACCAGCATAGAACCGCAAACAGTAAGACCAATCCAGGGGCCTTGGCCATCTAAATAACAGATTCTCAAAAAGTTTAAACCACTGAGCACAACACCGATAAAAAAGCTGACTCTTGCTTCTTTCCAAAGCACTTTTCCCGCATCTTTCAATTCTACATCACCCAGTGCCATTCCACGAATGACCAAGGTTGCAGATTGCGAACCGGAATTTCCGCCCGTACCCATGAGCATGGGCAAATAGGCCACCAAGGAAATAACCTGAGAAAGTACAGATTCAAAATTGGTAATAATGCTACCCGTAATTACATAAGAACACATGAGTACAAACAACCAAGGAATTCTGTTTTTAAAGTGTTTCCAAACACTCATATCCAAATATTCCTCTGTAGACGATGCCACACCGGCCATCTTCTGGAAGTCCTCTGTGGTTTCCGCTTCAATAACATCCAAAATATCATCTACGGTTATGATCCCCACCAATCTACCTTCTTTATCCACAACGGGCATTGCTAAAAATCCGTACTTTTTAAAAGCTTCCGAAACCTCTTCCTGATCGTCCAAAACATTCACACTGATAAAGTCTTCATGCATCAAACTTTCAATCACAGCATGGTCGTCTTTCACCACCAATGTTCTCAGGGACACAATGCCGATTAACGTTCTTCTTTCATCCTTTACATAACAAGTATAGACGGTTTCCCGATCCATTCCTTCGTGCTTGATATACGCCATGGCTTGTCCCACAGTCATATCCTTTCTAAGGCTAATATAGTCGGGTGTCATCAAACTGCCGGCACTGGTTTCCGGGTAATTTAAGAAAGTATTAATTCGGCTTCTCTCTGCCTTTGAAACCTTTTCCAATATTTTATCCACTACGTTGGCCGGCAATTCGTCCAAAACGTCAATCATATCGTCAAAATCCAATTCGTCCATGATATGCTTGGTTTCTTTGTCTGTAATCCCATGAATCATCGCAACTTGATCGTCTACCGGAAGGTAGGAAAACACATCCACCGAAATGTTTTTTGGCAACATTCGATAGACTAAGATAGCCCGTTCTAAATCTAACTCTTCCAGTATTTCCTCTATAATTTCCGCAATATCAACTTCATTGTTCTCCAAAATTTTGTTGCGTGCCATTACATACTTTTTTTCCTCTAGTAATGCAACGATTTCTTTAATGATTTTATCGAAAGTTTTTTCTTCCATTGGCATTACCTCCTGTCCTCTTTATTTTATATGTTACAGTTCCAAGACTGCACCTGTATTTGCCGATGTGACCAATTTTGCATATCTGGCTAAATATCCTGTTTTTACTTTGGGTTCCGGTTTTACATAGGCCGCCTGTCTTTTTGTGATTTCCTCGTCTGTTAAAGCAACGGATAATTTTCTCCCCGGTATATCAATATGAATCACATCCCCTTCTTGTATGATCCCAATGATTCCACCACTCATGGCTTCCGGTGATACATGTCCGATCGAAGCGCCTCTGGAAGCGCCTGAAAATCTTCCGTCTGTAATCAATGCCACATCTTTATCTAAACCCATTCCTGCAATAGAGGATGTAGGCGAAAGCATTTCTCTCATGCCCGGTCCCCCTTTAGGGCCTTCATACCTGATCACAATCACATCTCCCTTTTGAATCTTTTTATCCCAAATGGCAGCACATGCCTCTTCTTCCGAATTAAAAACCCTGGCAGGTCCGTCATGAACCAACATTTCCTCCGCTACCGCAGATTCCTTTACAACGGCACCATCCGGCGCTAAATTTCCTCTCAAAATAGCCAGCCCGCCTCTATTTCTGTAAGGCTTATCAATGGGCATAATTACCTTGTAATCGCCAACAGGGGAGTAGGATATATTTTCCCCAATGGTAGCACCGGTAACGGTCATACAGTCTTCCATAATCAACCCTTTTTTCGATAATTCATTCATCAGTGCCGGAACGCCTCCTGCTCGATGAAGGTCTTCTATATGGTGCTGTCCGCTGGGGCTTAATTTTGCAATATACGGTGTCTTTTCGCTAATGGCGTCAAACACAGCCAGTTCTAGCTTAATCCCCGCTTCATGGGCGATTGCAGGCAAATGCAGTACGGTATTGGTGGATCCGGCCATAGCCATATCTACGGTAATGGCGTTTTTAAAAGCATTTTCCGTTAAAATATCTCTTGGTTTTATGTCTCTTTTTATCATTTCCATCACTTTGATTCCTGCCATCTTGGCAATCCTGATGCGCTCTCCGCTGTCACACAAAGCGGTTCCGTTGTAAGGAAGTCCCATGCCCAAAACTTCTGTCAGGCAATTCATGCTGTTTGCCGTAAAAAGACCGGAGCAAGAACCGCAACCGGGACAAGCGTTTTCAGCGATGGTTTCCAATTCTTCTTCTGTACAATCTCCATTTTTAAAAGAGCCCACTTTTTCCATAATACTGTTGAAATCCAACACTTTTCCATCAGAATATCCTGCACGCATAGCGCCTCCGCTCACAACAACCGCAGGAATGTTTAAACGAGCTGCGGCCATAAGCATACCGGGTACAATCTTATCGCAATTGGGGATAAGCACAAGGCCGTCAAACTGGTGAGCTTTAGCCCTGGCTTCAATGGAGTCACAGATAAGTTCTCTGCTGGCCAATGGAAATTTCATGCCTTCATGGCCCATGGCAATCCCGTCACAAATAGCAATAGCCGGAAATTCCACAGGCGTACCCCCTGCCAACAAAACGCCTTTTTTAGCGGCATCTGCAATGCGATCCAACAACATATGTCCGGGAACAATTTCATTTTGTGAATTTACAATACCGATTAATGGTCGGTCTATCTCTTCACGTATATACCCCATTCCATAAAAAAGAGTACGTACAGGTGCACCCGATGGTCCGTTTTTAATTTTATCACTGTTCATGTTCTGATCCTCCCTATCTATAATCAACTTCATTCTATTTAAACTGTATAAGACATTTCATTATACTACATTTTTAAGGAGACGTCAAAAAAAAGAATCCCTTCATTGCCCCGTATATAGAAGATATTTTGTTTGCATTCACTTTTATATGAGTATAAAATAAAGTCGTATCAACTATCATTATAGTTTTATTAAACGGAGGTGAAAGAAATGAAAAAGAGAATACTTTGTACCTTGTTGGCTATGGTCTTAGTCTTGTGTTGTCTGACCGGCTGTGGCCCAAAAAAAGAAGCAACCCTTTCAGATGAAGAAGCGCTGGCTATGCGTGATGCCTTTCTGGAAAAGGTAGACGACAAA
>JAVVUJ010000017.1:9454-24248 GCA_036653195.1 Anaerovorax sp.
ATACGCCTATAACATTGCTTTGCAACTTTCCCAAAATGAAGCGTTTCGCTCTTCCAGCCTAGGTTCCCGTACCGCAGGGAGCGATGCAGAACATGCCGCGGCAGACTACCTATACAATGAAATGAAAAAGCTAGGTCTAACAGACGTTGAAAAAGTAGGCGTGAATGTAGACAAATGGCAATTTAATGATGCCACACTGACTGTAAATGGCATTGATAAGGTAATAAAACCCCATTCTTATGCCACAGCAGCTACACCCACCCAAGGAATTGAGGCAGAAATCATCTATGTGAACCAAGGCACCATGCAAGACTATGAAGGCATAGATGCCACAGGTAAAATCCTTCTGATTGATATTGACCAACGTGCCAATTGGTGGATTACTTATCCTATGTTAGAAGCGCAACTCAAGGGTGCCGCGGCCATTATGAGTTCAAATAACGGTGGATTTGCCCAACTGAATAAAGATACACTAAATGCCCAAGATATTTGCGGGCCTACTGGGATTCCCACAGTGAGCATCAGTGTGAACGATGCCGACTTGATTAAAAACGCGTTGAAAAAAGGTCCTGTCACCGGAAATTTAATGGTTGACAACATTGTAGAACCAGGCGGCACCAGCTATAATATTATGGGTAAAATTGAAGGAAAAGGAGAATCCGATCAATTTATCGCCATAGGCGGTCACTATGACATGTATTTTAACGGATTCCAAGATGACAGCTGCGCCGTCGGTTTAACGCTGGCCATGGCAAAAGCGATGATTGATTCCGGATATCAGCCCGACAATGATATTGTCTTTCTGATCCACGGTGCCGAAGAATGGGGTGCTTCTTATACCCAGTTTGACTGGACAACGGGTGCTTGGAGAATGATTTATGAAGCGCACCCTGAATGGGCCGGAAAATTGTTGACCTTTATCAACTTTGAACTGCCCGCTTACGAGTTTGCATCTTATACTTCCATGTACTCCGCGCCTGAACTTTATAGTTCTATTGATTACTTTGTAAACAAAAGCGGCTTTGCACCGAAACCGGACGGCTGTTTCCCTGACGGTGTAAAAACCGCAGGTTATCAGACTTATACCTATTCTGATGACTTTTCTTACTATACGGCAGGGGTTCCTTCCACAGTAAATGGGTTCTTGCTCCAAGAAGATATGGAAACGCCCTTTGATTTCTACATTGAACGGTATCACTCCCAATTTGATGATTCCAGCACTTATAACGAAAAAGTCATGGATTTTAACATTAAATTATATGGTTCCTTTGCCATTTACACAGATAAAACACCTGCTCTTCCCCTGAATTTTACCTCACAATATGACAGGTTATCTGCCTCATTGAATGAAGAAATTTGTAAAGCTGCCGGTGCCGATGTAGAGGCGTACAAGGCTGCTCTTGAGAAGTTAAAGGTTGCCTGTGAAGAAAATTATCAAGGGACTGTAGATTTCAATAACAGCTATGTCTCTGCTAAAAATTTAGATGCCACCGAAGAGGAACTGGTAGCCATGAGACAGGAAGGTGATGCCATGAATCAAAAATCATTGGCCACCTTCAAATATGTCCAAGATCAGCTTCTGGGTCTTATGTACGAGCGACCCATTGTTCCCCATGAAGCGCCCCAAGAAAACATTGATTTGATCAATTCCACAGTGGATTGCTTAAATAAAGGTGATGTTGTAAAGGCCGCCGACGACTATGCGTGGATGGTCAACAATGTGTTAGAGTGGTACGCCATGTATTTCAGCCCTGAAGTCATTGCCATCCAAAATGATATGTTGTATGGTGAAAAAAATAAGGATAATCTGTTCTGGGGAACCCATAAAATGTTCACCCCGGCCAATGTAGAAGAGGCCACCAGAATGGTCATGGCAAATTATGATACAGACAAACCGGATTTGACCAAAGCCATCTCCATCTATGAAAAAGCGGTCGTTGATCAACAAACCCTCTTGAAAAAATTAATGGCACAAGAAACCACCGCTATGAATGCACTGACCAAGAAATTAAACGGAAAATAAATAAATACAAAGGTCTCCATGACGCACTCCTGTGAAAAAAGAGCGGTGATTTCTCACCGCCTTTTTTTACACTTTAATCTTAGCGATATGTTTGGCCAATTCTTTTTTTTGATCTAAATTTGCAAGTCTGGCAATCATGATCCGCTGAGCCTGAGGCGACCCTGCACCGTGCATAGACTCCGTTCGGTATCCTACTGCGCCTGTTCCCAGTGTTAAATTTTCAATGAGTCTCATTATTCTCATTCTGCTTTCCGTGGAAGAATCATGGGTACCGCGAAGATATTTTTCAATATACTTACCCACTTCCGGACTTTGAAAGTCCCGTTCTGACGGCTGTGTTACCATTTGCCCCCCTGCAATATCCTCCGCCAATCTGGACATTTCATAGGGAAATCTGGTAATATTTTGTTTGCAAACATTGGCCAGCATCAAATCGATCAAATGAGCACCCGAAGGCGTAGGAGTTCCTTCATAAGAACAGGCCAACGCCGATGAATACAGGGTTTCATTTAAGTGGGTCATTTCAATAAGCTTATCCTTAATATGAGAAGCCTTGGCCACGCCATTGTAGTCGGCTACCAAAGCCGCTGCACCGATGAGCACATCTCCAACACCCACCTTGCAGGCATAACTTGGTCTGTGATGTCCACTAAATCGTTCCACCAAAGTTCCGCAAAATTCTGTTTCTCCGTTTAGGAAAATTCTGTCCGTAGGCACAAACACATGATCGAATACGATCATCGCCTCATGTCCTCCAAATTCACTGTTTCCCACATCAATTTGCGCATGTTCTAATTTCCGTGTATCGCAAGACTGTCTCCCGTAAATCAATGTAATCCCCGGTGCATCCGATGGAATGGCAAAGGACAGTGCGTAATCCTTATCATCCTCACCCATAGCACTGGTCGGCATACAAAGTATTTCATGAGAATTTACAATACCCGTCTGATGGGCTTTACATCCGTTGACAATGATACCGTCCCCTCTTCGTTCCACCACCCGCAAATACATGTCAGGGTCTTTCTGCTTGCTTGGTGACAGGCCTCTGTCCCCTTTAACGTCCGTCATGGCCCCGTCTACTACCAAATCTTCTTCCTGCACATAAAGCAAGAATTTAATAAAGTGATCATAATACTTAGTTTGATATTTTTTATCCACTTCAAAGGCGGTACTGTACACGGCATTAAAGGCATCCTGCCCCACACACCTTTGAAAGCAACATGCCGTTTTTTGTCCCAGCATTCTCTGCCTCTTCACTTTTTTTACCAAATCATCTGTGTTTTGAAAAACATGGGTAAATCGATTAATCTTTTCTCCCGTAAGATGAGAGGTTGCCGTCATAACGTCCTCATACAAGGGATCAAATGCCAAATCATAGGTGGCCGCCACAGCATTCATAGACGGAATAATGATGGGATGATCCACGGGAGATGTGATTTTCTCCCCAAACATATACAAATTTAGGTTTAATTTTCTTAGGCTTTCAATGTACTCCTTGCCCGTTTTCATGGTCATAACCTGTTCCCCTTTCCATGTAACTATTTCTTTCTATATCCTTTGTTTACATGGTTAGTTTGTCCTGTTTTCACCATTCTACTCAAAAAATGCCTGCCACTATTTTTATATCTATGGATTCAAGTCCCTACTTTTATCTTAACAATAAATGGGAAAGCATGTTTTCCGCAAATCCTTTCGCCCGTTCTTCAATCCTTTCCCAATTGAAAATACTGCCCGGATTATTGGCCGTTTCCATCATGGCAAAATGACTGGGCAATATAAAGGATTTGTTCATATTTAAGCCGGCAATCAATTGCTCTGCCACAATATCGCTTCCGCTGTAGCCTGAAACGATAATCCCAAACAAATATTTATCATAAAAACCGGTCTTTCGAAAAAGTGCCGTCAATCGATTGATAAATGCCGACAGATTGGCACTAAGCGCATCATTGTAGTTGGGGCAGAGGAGAAGAAGCCCATCACATTCTAAAATAGCCGGATACACCTGTTCTACAATGACACCACCATAATAACAGCTGTTTCCTTCTCCAAAATGAAGACACATCTTATACGGGCATCCAATACAATCCATGACTGTACCATTCCTTAAAGAAATCTCTTTGGTTGTACATTTTCCATCCAGTTTGTCTTTAATCAAATTCCAAAGACCGATGGAATTGGAAGTCTCATGGCTGCTGGCATGAAGCACTAAAATATTGGGCACTTTCTTTTTAACCGGCGCAAATTCCAGAATTTGATTGACTAATTTCTGCCCGGATTGCAAGTAGGCTGTCAGATTATCCACGTCCATGATTTTTGCAATGGTGGTAAAATTCTCCAGGGACTTGGTTCCCTCTACCAAGGGTTTTCCTACAAAGGTGCAGCCTGCCATATTGGCGCACAAGGTCAGCCCCCGTCCCACAGATTTTGTAAAAAGCTCACTGTTTCCGTCTACGATGATGCCTGCCACACTTCCTGAAAAGCAAATAGGGTTGAGACGAATTCTTTTCAGCAGTCCGTAATATTCCAAATTGACACCGGACTCCCCTAGGGATACCGCAAATAAAATCTTTCTGTTTTGTAAAAGATTTTTCGTCTCTAATTTGATAAACTCATCTACGGTGGTCACCGTCTCCACAGTCTTACCCTTCAAACTGTTCTCTAGTATGGCATTGAGTCGTTCTGCCTTTGTCCGTTCTTTACAATGTGGCTGAATTAAAAGAATATCATTCATAACGTTCCTCTCTCTGGACTAAAAAGTACCTTCTTTTGAAATGCACAGAACTGTTATTTCAAGCAATTTTGTGACATTTCCTCTATTTACAATATGGGATATCACACAACGGTAGCCTGCTCATTCATACTTGATTTTTTCCAAATTTATGGAAGCACGCTGGATCCGCTCATAGAGTATTTCCGGTAATGGTATATTTTCCACTTCCACCCCTTGGGCCGTCATTCGATTCTTGGCACCCATAAAAATGGTACCCAATAAGTTTGAACTATAGTGCCAGGCACCCCTCATGGTGAGTAAAATAGAAATAGCACCTGAAGAAATCGCCGGCGCAATATAAGGTTTAAATCCTATTTCTCTGGTACGCAAGTTGGCGTCTACCGCAAGATTTGTCAGTTCTTGAGATAAAATCCCATCATAATTTTCAATACTATTGGCGATGACCAAATCTGAACCGTGAGGACCAAAAGCCCTTCCTTCTGTCAGAAAACTTTGAAAGCGTGTATCCTGTTTGGCAAAATACGCTGCCCTGCTGTTCATTACACCCAGACCGTATCCCTGTATCTGACAATCCTTTAATCCCTTATAGTCTAAAACGCCCTCATCATCCCTATTGCTGCTGATCAGCACTTCTTTGCAAAGAGGATCTACAGGATCTGAAACCACGGCAAATAACCCTTTAAATTCCTTTTCCCTGGCCATCTTCCCATAGTGGCTGATAATGGTTCGATTGGCTTCAAATTGTGCCATTCTCACATCCGAAACATCACTGCCCACAGCCGGAATGGCTTTCGACGCGCAAAAAACAAAGACATCACATTCAAACAATTGTTCTTTTTTCACAATTTCTACAGTGGGCATGGCCTCATAATCCCAAGGATACAATGCCTGATTCATCTCATATTCATATCTTTTTTCCACATTTTCATTCACATCGCAAATTCCGATGGTATGTATCACGTCCCCTCCTAATAGTTTGAATCCTGTGAGAATCATGCCACCCACATCACCTAAAGCCAAAATATGAACACGATTTTTACCCTTTAATGGAATGGGGGATTTCTCCATTCCAAAGTTTAGATCTCTCTTCTGATCCAATTCCATTAATCCACGCATAAGGTTCCTCCTACTTCTGTCTACTTTTATTTCATGATAATGTTCTTTAATCTGATTAATTTTTCTATGTCATTTTCTATATAAATGGATGGTGCTAAGTTTAAATCGTAACTGATATTGACACCTTTATCCGGAAATCTAGGTGAAATAACCGCCTCACTTAGCCTATTCATGGTCAATTTCTTTTCAAATTCCTGTTGGTATTCAGTTTCTATGATTTCCATAATGGCCTTTGCGTTTTCTAAACAGACCATGGAAAAATCATAGACCGCTTCTTTGGATGCATCCATTAAAAACCCAGGTGCTACATAAGGCAACATTAAATTCACAGAAGAAATCAATCCGGCTTGGATCATCTTTTGTCGTTTAATGCTGTCGCCTCCAATAAACGGATACATGGTGGATTCCACAAACCAGGTTTGCAAATTGGGAATAAAGTAAACGCTCTCTGCTTTTCTTCCCTGTATGGTCATCAAATCCTTTCCTCTGCCTGAAAGAATGCCTACGATGATTCGGTGGATATTCACATGTTCACGATTGAAAATGGGATCCAATTCCTTAATTCTATATCCTTTGTGAAGCATATCATCTACAAGAATTACCGGCCTGTCAAAGGATTTTATGGTTCTCACTTGACTGGTTAAAGGTGAATAGCAGGGAAATTCTACAATTTTAAATCCCCTCACCTGAGGATCAAACATTTTTTCCGTATGAAGTGCCTTTGTTACCGTATTGGGCACCGCCATTCCCCTAAGGATTTTTCCAAAAGGTACACACATATAGTCTCCCAACTTTCGCTCTTTTAACGGTTCATTGGGGACTTGATTGACTGCTGTCACCATATCTACCAGTCTATGATGCATCACACTGGCGTTAAAAGAAATCACCAACTGACCGGGATAAAGGTGTGTAATGGCAGTTTGCAACCTGTGGTGCGCCTCTTCGATGGTTTTTAAAATTCGCTCATTTCTGTTAAATGGCTCTTTGATGGTCGTCTCCATATTTTTAAACAAGGTAATGGGTGCTTTCATGTTTACGGCATAAATAGGCAGTTCTTCCTTGCTCAGAGGAATCTTCAGAAACCCCTGCCGTTCCAAAACACGGATTGCCTCATCATCCATATATCCATATTCATGATAATAAATTGCGTAGCTATAATCATTTTCTAAAGAGTAGGCCAACGCCTCTGTCAAAACCAACTGCACCAAATCTTTTCCACTGGTCATACCCTTTGTGAAAATTCCCCCGATGACCAAAATTTTACCTGATGTTGCTTCTCTTATATAAGAAGCAATCTTGGCATCTTTAAATTCCTTATAGAGATCCGCCATGGGTAAATGATGAAAGATGGCTGCAGCAACAGGTATATTGTCTTTTTCTCCATCCCTAATAATGGAAGCTTTCACACCTGCTTTCAAAAGCTCTTTTCTGACTTTTCCAATACTCTCACATTGAACAAACAAACTGCGTTCAAGTTCTGACAGTAGCCCTTCTGTAATTTTTTCTACGTTTTCAAATCGTATGCCCCGTGTACGTAAAATATACTTGTATTGGGGCTCACGTAAATACAGACTGTTATCATAAATATAATTTTGCGCCGCAGCGTCTATCAAATTTGAAATATCACGATTATAATCTATATTTTCCCGTATTCTTGTGGAACTAATATCCTCCAAATGCGTAGGTAATTTTAACTCTACAATCTTCCCCTGAATGTTTTGATAAGCTTCATGGAGTTGGCAAAGACAATTTTTTTCATCGGCCATATCATCACGTCGAAATACCACGTGATTGAGCCTATGAACAGAATTTGCTTCAGGCGGTCTCTTGTAAGAGGACGCATTGATAATCACATCGCTTCCCACCACAAGATAAACTTCCTTTCCAGGAAACATCTCTACTAAGTTTTTCACATCCTTGGTATTTCCAATGTTAATGGGCACATCATCGGGGAAAAGATACACATTTCCTTCATCCGCCACCGACATGCTGATGATTTTCCGACGAATCATTCTAGGCTGTGTTTTCTTTGACCATGAAAATTCATCAAGAGCCAAATACACCTCAAATCCCTGATTTCTGATTTCTGTGACAATTCCCTTATGACTTAAGGAAAACGGGTCGAAAGTTCCCGGGAAAAAGGCCGCCTTTTTAAAATCTTCCATTTGAAATTCACCCTTTTCAAATGTATAATCGGATATAAAACGATAAATATGATTCAAAGCCGCCGCACTGTTAAAAAAGGAAAGTTCATCCTCTTCATTGTCAACGATCAAGGTGAGCATTTTTTTATAAATAATCTTAAAAATTAAATAACGCTCCTCTAAACTTAGGGTTTCAGATCCAAACAAGTATTGTCCCATGACCAAAAATGCCTCTTGGTTTACCACTTCTCTATAATTTGCAAGACCTTTCAGGAGCATGCCCAGGATTTTATCTCGTCTAAAGTTGTAATTTTCCTCACTTTCCATGAAACGCTTTCTATAGATAGGATACTTTTCAATCAGTACACCTAGGGTATTCAACGCCACAGAACCCACTTTATCGTTGGTACTCTCCAACAATTTGTTGATATTTCCCATGAATTCATCCAACTCATTGGGATGGAGATATAAGGCCATTTGACCTAAATATTCCGGAATATATTTTGAAATTTCGTATTCTCCTATTTCCAATCCCTTTGTAAGTTCTATAACCACTTCATTTCGCTGATCCAAGGATAGAACCGGTGCAATGGCAAGCAAAGAGCGTCCCGCTCTATGGCGAACGGCAACACGCTCACTGACTTTAATCAAATTAGAAAAATGGGTGGCCACATGAAGCGCTTGTACCTTGTTCCCTGTAGTGATTTGATCCAACAACAATTCAATGTTGACTGCTTTAATGACCCAAGGTGTGGCAACCTTTAAATTTTCAAGAAAAATACTGGAAGTCGCTTCCGGATTATCAAACACACTGCCATTGTTCCAAAGATCTTCCGTCTCATAAGCATCCAATCTTCCTAAGTTTTCAAGGACTTTCTGACGAATAAAAGCACTGCTGATTTTGCCGTCTGAAGATAACCTGATTAAAAGTTCTTCCACTCTGTCAAAGGGCAGTTTCAGCACCTCAGGCTGTTCAGAATAGTATTTCAAAAATCGGAGAGAGGCCACATGAATTTCAACAATGTTTCGTCTGCTCAGCACTTCCACAAAAGAAATCAACATAGTGATTTCTTCCTTTTTGCACCTATGCAAAGGAATTAATTTCATGGCATCAATGAGAATAAAACCTGTAGAATCATCTACGTCCGTATTGATAAAATAGTGAAGAAATTCTTTTAAGTAGGCACGTCCTTCCTTCTCTTCACTTCTTTTTAACACAGATTCCACCACAATTTTAAGAGAATATCCAATCCATCGCTTATGCTGCTCTGTTACCTTATGATCCGGTACGATAATATTGTGTAAAGTCTTCACCCAAATATCCATACTGCTGATTTCATCTGCATCCAAAATCGCGCCTTCCGGCATTTCTTTCCTGTATTCTTGATCATAGTTTACAATAATATTGCCAATAAGATCTGCTGCTTGCCTTCTGATATCTCCTTCTCTATGCATAAGCAATTCATATAAAAAGTTTAACGTCATTACTTTTTGCTTTGCAGTCATATAGGTAAAATACTCTTCAAAAATATTAATATAGGCTCTGATATTTTTCCACATTTTTTCACTTCTGGCCGCTTCAATAATGTTGCCAAAGGATTCTTCACTGTTCAGTTTGCTCATGAGAGAAATATTGTGTTCAATGGCTAAATACTTTAACTTTTCAACCACCTGATTGGCTGTCATCAATGCCGCATCTTTGTCAAATACGGGCTGTTTTTCTGTGGAAAACAGTTGAGGATTGACCCCCAAAGACATAAAATAGGACTCAAAATCTTTTAGCTTACTGTAAACATGGCGGTATCTGTTTTCTTTTGCTTTATCCACATTATCCAATTTGTTTAAAATCACATGGAAAGAATCTTCCAAATCATAAAATTGAATCACTTCATCCCCATTTTTATTTCGGGTCCCCTTCACACGAAAGTCGGCATAAATTAAAACCAAGGATTCCACAGAAAGATTTTCAAGTTCCAAATCCCAAGTGGAGTGGTTGGTAGCAATATGGCCGATGGTAGGCATATTGTTTCTCTTGAAAAATTCGTCTGTATAATAATAATGCAAATAAGGAATTCTTTTGATTTCTTCCACTTTACATCCATATTTTCCAATATCATGGCCCGCCGCCGCTCCTGAAACCAAAGCCAAATCTATAGGCGCACCACATTCCAGCAACTGCCTTGCAATGTGCATGGCCACAAAATGGACACCGGATATATGCCCCAATGTATCGAATTCCGTTATTTCGCTGCCAATCCGCATAAATTCATAAATATACTGTTCTCTGCAAAATTTGGTAAACCGTAAATATTCCTCTGCGCAATGGCACTTCTGCGCCTCTTCATTGGACAAAAACAGCATGGTCAATTTGGGATCGAATTGGGACATTCTCTTTTCATATCGTAAAAAAACTCTGAGAACTTCCAAATAAAAAAGCCGGCCCATCTCATATTGCGGCGTTCTGATTGCGCTGTAATTTTCCGGAAAAAGTTCGCTTCTGGTGCAGTCGTTAATATAAGAAAACCAACCTTCTTCCGGTTCTTCAGATAATTCATCCATGGTGGTCTTTGCAATTTGAAAGATATCCCTGCAGCTGTACTTCTCCTTTTCTATGACAAAATGAATGGCTTCTTTCCAATTTTCCTTTTGTAGCAACTCCAGCATGCCTTTTTTAGACATTTTAATGGTCTTTAGGAATCGCTTGTCTGTTAAACTTCCAACCAATTCTTTATAGATCATTTGATTTTCTTTTTCTTGCATACTTCCCTCCATACAAAAACTTCATCTCTTCTAAATCAACTTCTTCTCCGTTTTTTTTCTTTTCTAAAGCCATCATCACCTCATGAAATCTAGCCTTTGTAATGGGGTACTTCACCACCATAATCATAGAAATCACCATAAACAAAGCCGGTATCAAGGTTAAGGCATACCTTACCCATAACATAGCACTATCACTCTGTGTGACCGCTGCTCCGTTAAACCCTGCACATTCCAAAACAATGCCTAAAAGTTGCATACCCATTGCACTGGCAATGGCTTCTGATAAAGATTGCAGCGAAATCACCGCGCCTTCTCTGCGACGTCCATAAATTAACTCATCCACCTCACAAACATCGTAAATCATGGCGGGCATTAACTGCCAATAAGCACTGTTTGCACAAGTATACACCAATAAAAAGACACACATTCCAAAAACAGTATGAATGCCCGTCACATTGGCCACAACAGAACCTATGATCCCCACAGCCAAACTGTAAATCAATACCAACCGTTTATCCAACATTTTACTGATACGGATCACTATGGGTATAAAAATCATGCCGGACAGTATGCAAAATAACATGACTACCGTAATGGTTTCTGCTTTAAAATTTAAATTATAGGTCATAAAATACATACGATCGGCAGAATTCATGGCATTCGCTACCAGATAGCTGATGCTGGCACCAATGAGGCAGAGAATGGGATTTAATTTTAAAACTTCCAAATATTCTTTTATCATATTTTCCCATTTCATACCTCTCGGCTTTTTTTCTTCTGTTTTTCTTTGACCCTTCTCCCTTAGTTGCTCCCGGAAAGGTGTTGGCGTCTGCTTTTTCCTTCCCAGAATAAAACACGTATAAAGTATGGAAAGGGCTGCCATAGCCCCTACAATCATGCCTGCACCATGCCAAGCATGGGACAAAGAGACCTCTCTGTTCAGTAAAAAATCAACAATTAACGTAGGCATGACCATACCGATTACCATCCCCACAATGTTAAAGCCATAGGTTGTAGAACGCAGGCTGGTTCTCTCATCATAATCATTGGTAATTTCGGCACCCATTGCCATATAAGGAATAAAGAATGCCGAAAAAGCCGTCCAAAATACGATAACCAAAACACCATAATAAAGTACCTTTAAGGCATAGCTTGCATCAATGCTAGCAAACAGCATTGAGCAAGAAACACCCAATGGAAATGCCGCAAAGAACATAAAAGGAATCCTTCTTCCATATTTGGATTGTCTGTTATCCGATATGTACCCAATAATGGGACTGCAAACCGCATCCCAAACAGATCCCATAGCCGCTATGGTTCCTGCTGTCACCGGATTGATCCCTGCAACAGTGGTCAAAAAAAACATAAGAAAGGTGCCTAAAATCGTATAAGACCCTGCATCCCCTATAGCTGCCACACCGTAAGCGAATTTTGTTTTCAAAGATAATTTTTCTACCATAATACCTCGATTCTAAAATCCATGTGAACTACAAATTTCTTTTTATTTACCGCCTATATTCTGTTCACTTTTGATGTTCAAATTCCTGTGGCCAATGATATTCTTTTGTCCCTTCTTCACCACGTAAAATACGCAGTCCGCCAAGAGCAAGAGATTCTAATTCATTTTCTCCGGGCATCACAATTACCGGTGCAATAAATCGAACGTACTCCCGAATCATATCCGTCATCATTCTTGAAAATGCAACGCCTCCTGTTAAAATAATGGCATCCACATGCCCTTTTAATGCCACTGAATTCAATCCTATGGCTTTTTCAATCTGATAAGCCTGTGCCTGAAATATCAATTTGGCTCTTTCGTCTCCCTTTTCAATGCGCCTTTCTATTTCTTGGCAATCACTGGTTCCAAGATGTGCATATAAGCCACCTTTTCCCCTCACCATTTTTTGCATTTCTGTCTTTGTATACTTTCCTGAAAAGCAAACATCTATCAGTTGCAAAGACGGCAACCCTCCGGCACGTTCAGGTGAAAAAGGACCGTCGTCATCTGCCGCAGATTCTACAATTTTACCATCTTTAAAGACAGCAACGGTACACCCACTTCCAAGATGCGCCACAATCAGCCTGAGATTTTCAAGAGGCACGTCTATGCGCTTTGCATATTTTAACGCCATCGCTCTGGCATTGAGCACATGACACATACTTCTCCTAACCACATCCGCAAAACCTGTAATCTCCGCAACAGGCATTAAATCTCCTGCCGTAACCGCATCATAAATATAGGCCTTAAGCCCTAGTTTGTCCGCAAATTGCTTACCAATGAGTCCACCCAATTGAGAGGCATGCCGTTGGGTAATCCGTTCATCGCCCAATGCCTCATACAAAGCATCATTCACTTCATATCCGCCCGTTGTCAGTTTTGGTGCAGTAATCAGTGCACCTCTGCACATAATGATATGCAAGGTATTCATATCAAACTTTGCATCATCCAGCACCCCCTGTATAATATGCTTCCGATAATTTGCCTGTTCTTCTACTGTTTCAAACCCATCTATCCTTTGAGAATCATGGGCAATACTTTTTGAAAGAATAGACTTATGATCTTCATATACTGCAATCTTTGTACTGGTTGCGCCTGGATTAATTGCTAAAATTCTATAGGCCATGGTGATCCATCTCCTTTCACAGCCATTGATTTCATCTACGCTTGCGTTGCACAAAGCATCAATGAGTAAAATTTTTCTTCATAGCTTGCACTTCTTGAAGATAAAACTATAGGTACTTTTGCACCCAATACACAGCCTGCCATCAGCGCGCCGCCCAAACAAATCAATGCCTTTGTCATAATGTTGCCCACTGCAAGATTGGGTACAATAACCAGGTCTACGTCACCGGTAACCGGACTTTCAAAGCCCTTAATCTTCGCCGCCTCCTTTGAAAAAATCAAATCAAAAGAAATGGGTCCTTCCACATAACAATCACCTAATTTTCCTGCCTGTGCCATTTTTTTCAATTCCGCTCCGTCCTTTGTTTCAGGCATTTTAGGATTCATGGTCTCTACGGCTGCAACCACTGCAACTTTGGGATGTGTGTACCCTAATCCTCGAAACAGTCCCAGTGCATTTTCCAAAAGACTGACTTTCTGCGTAAAATCAGGATTTACAATCATACCGCCATCTGAAAAACCTACAATCTTATGATAAGTAGGAATTTGCAATATACACAAATGAGACATAACACCACCTTTGCCAATGCCGGTCTCTTTGTTAACCACTTCTCTCAGTAAGATGCCCGTTTCCATCCTTCCCTTCATCAAAAAATCGCCTTTTCCCAACCTGATCAATTCCACCGCTTTAAATGCAGCTTCTTGGTCTCCTGCCGCCTCTACAATACTGGTAGGCTCAATAACATAACCCATCCCTCTTCCTTCCGAAAGAATGCGCTCTCTGTCACCCACCAGCGTATAGTCCATAATGCCTTCTGCATGTGCTTTCAACACCGCTTCCAGTGCATGGGCATCATGAGCGGCAGCTACCACTACCCTTCGGCGAACCGGGTGCGCCTTTACCCTGTCTGTTAATTCATCAAATTTTCCAATCATTTCTCGTAACCTTCTTTATCACTATTTTATTCTCTTATTATACAATAAATCAAGGAATATTACACATATAGTCTTCAATATTTTACATTTTAGGTGCCCTCAAAATTTCCCCAATATTTTTTTATATTAATTTAGAAAGGATCTTTACATTCCTACTTATAACAAAAAAAAAGCCTTTCTCAATGAAAGACTCTTTTTGAATTCGTATTCATTCAAATTTTTTCGGTTTTACCTGAGATGATATCACATCTACTTCAACTCTGAAATTTCCACCAATGACAACCCTGTAATCTCTGCAACATCTTCAATTTCCATAGATTTCGCAAGCAATTTCAGCGCTGTTTGCTCCCGCGTTGTTTTTATGCCTTGTTCTAGGCCAATCTCCATGCCTTCTTCTCGCCCAATCTCTATTCCTTCTTCCCGGTTTCGCTCATCTCGTTCGTAAAGTGTCATATACTCAA
>JAVVUJ010000018.1:0-24232 GCA_036653195.1 Anaerovorax sp.
AACGGTTTCCAGCTGTCTGATACCCAATGCGCTGATTAAAAAAATAATCAATACACCTATAAAAATTCTTCCTTTGTTCCTGTTTTTACTACTTTCTAAATTTAAATACATTTTTATGACACTCCAAAATCCCTTCGTTTCTTAATTTTCCCAGTTCTCTTGACATGGCACTTCTATCCACGCTTAAAAACTCCGCCAATTCTTTTCTTGAAAACGGTATGAAAAAGTACTCTTTTCCCGATTTCGTCTTACAATCTCTTAAATAGGTGAGCAGTTTGTCCCGAATGGTTTTACACGATAACAATCGCATTTTTTCATTCATAAGCACATTTTTCTTTGCCAAAACTTTCATCATATTTTTGATCAATGTCTGATGAAAGGCGCAAGACGAACTGCAAGTGGTGATGATTTTATCAATGGGAATCCACAAAACCCGGCAAGGTGTTACGGCCCACACGCCAATGGGAACTTCGGCAACTTGGGCAGCAGCGTAGGCCTCTGCAAACAAGTCTCCCGGCTCTATTTCCGATATAATGGTTGTGTTTCCCTCTTCATCATCTCTGGTAATTTGTGCTTTTCCCTCCATCAAAATACCCAGTGAAGAGATGGCACTCCCCGGCCTGATCATGAGGGTGTTTTTTTTGTAGTTTTTTTCTGTTGCTCCTAAACATTTTAACATACTTTCTAAGTCTTTTTCTTCTATTCCATAAAATAAATCGTTGCCTTCAAATAGTTTTATTCTGTTTTCAAAAATAGTTTCCATTTCCACCTCCGTCTCCACCCAACGGTACTTTTTTCACTTTGTTGCAAATGCAACGTTGATGATGATAGAATTGTACTATACTATGTACATAAAGTCAACTATCGCCTTTTCTCCGTAATAATTTACGGAAAGAAGTGCCATTATAATAAGGAAATCAATAGTGGAGAATTTCCACCTATTGATCTATATGGAGGAACTGATGAAAAAAAATAAAATACACATTGATGAAGATAAATGCGTAGGCTGCGGTCTTTGTGCAAGTGCTTGCAGTCAAGGTGCCATTGGCATGGTAGACGGAAAAGCAAAATTACTGAGAGAAGACTACTGCGATGGTTTGGGCATGTGCCTGCCTGTCTGCCCCACAGGTGCCATTACCTTTCAGGAAGTGGAAGTGGCGGTGGCAACCCTTCCTTGCGGCTGTCCCGGTACAGAATCCAAGGTGTTCCATAGAGATCCTGCTGCGTCTCAGTCCGGATTGGCTACCTCCGTATCTCAATCAGAACTACAAGCAACCGCAAACCCATTGAAATCTCAACCCTATGAAATGCCAAGTTTGGAATCCAAACTGCAGCAATGGCCGGTTCAGCTAAAATTGGTACCTGTCCATGCACCTTATTTTGAAAATGCCAATTTGCTCATCGCTGCAGATTGCAGTGGGTTTGCTTACGGAAATTTTCATAACGAATTTATGAAAAACAGGATCACCTTAATTGGCTGCCCCAAATTAGATGCGGGGGATTACACGGAAAAACTGACGGCCATTTTAAGTGAAAACAACATTAAAAGCGTCACCGTTGTTCGCATGGAAGTGCCTTGTTGCAGCGGCATTGCCAACGCAACCATCAACGCCTTAAAGGATTGCGGCAAAATGATTCCTTGGCAAGTTTTCACCATCTCTACAAAAGGAACGTTACTGGATTAGTCTGGTAACCACTATACAAATAACAGGATTTCCGCTATAATAGACTTATGGTTTTTTAAGAAAGTAGGGGAATGTTATGTTTATGTGGTCCGAGCCATCTATGGAATGGATGGAAAAAGCAGAAGAGCAAACAAAGTTTTTTGGAAAAATAGGAGAAATCTTAGCGCCTTACCTGCGTAATTCTGATATGATCTGTGAAATTGCGTGCGGCACAGGTCTTCTGGCCGCCGCGCTATCCCCCTTGGTGAAGGCCATCCATGCCGTGGATATCAGCCCATTGGCGTTGGATTATATGGCTGGTCATCTGGAGACAAAAAATATAAAAAACATACGTCCAATCTGTGGAGACTGGAAGCATGTATCCTTGGACAAAAGCTACCATGTGGTCATCTTCAGTTATTTTAGTGCCCTCTTAGAAGATTTTTCTCTTTTGCAGCAGTTGGCCTCTCGTTTGATTATTGCCATTCTCCCCTTTTCAAATGCCAATTCCCGCTTTTCAAAGGATGACGACTCCCGCAACCAAAGGGAAACGGCAGAAAATGCAGTGGCATTTCTCAAACAACAGAACATACCCTTTCAACTTATTGAAAGAGAGTTGGAGTTTGGTCAGCCCTTTTCCTCTTACGACGAGGCTATGGATTTCATGACCTATTATTATCCCCATTACAGCCATGGAGACATTCAACATCATCTAAATCGGTTTCTCGTAGGGGAAGGGGCTTCCCTCTATTTGCCCAAGAAAAAAAGAGTAGGGATCCTTATTATTGAATCCCCACATTACTCGGTCAATTTTTTATAAAGTAGAGGATTGGCTGTTTTTAATCGAATAGGCTTTAAGTCCGGATCGGTGATGGCGTGTTTGGTTTCACCCGTCACCAACAATTCCCCGGTTTCTTTTCGATAAATTTTGTAGGTCATGATAATGGTCGCGTATCGTAACTCTGATACTGTGGAATGGATTTCTAGCACATCGTCATAAACAGCCGGCACTTTATACGTACAATTTACAGATACTACAGGCAGCCAAATGCCTTCCTGCTCCATTCTGGAATAGGGATAACCCAATTCTCTTAAAAATTCAGTCCTGCCCATTTCAAACCATTTAATATAGTTGGTATGGTACACGATGCCCATGGCATCCGTATCTGCATAAAGTACTCTTACTTCACAAATATTTTCTATCATTTTCTACCTCTATTTCTCCCAATTTATTTCTCCGGAATCTTTTTCCCCAATCTGTTTCCTTACATCCACGCTGCCCCTGTTTTTCTTTCCTAAATCCCTTTGGCATATTTCTCCGGAATCCGTTTTCTCCCAATTTATTTTTCCTATATTTTTATAGTTTCTTGGCCAATTCCTCTATTTTTTTTAACCTGTGGTTTAAACCTGATTTTCCTATGGGCGGCTCCACCAGCTCTGCCAGTTCTCCCAAAGAGACCTCCGGATTTTCAAGACGAAGCACCGCCACTTCATAAAGTTTTTCGGGCAAAGAAGCCAAGCCCTTTTTTTCCTCAATTTTCCGAATCCAGCTTAATTGGTTCTCTGCCGCATTGAGTGTCTTATCCAAGTTGGCACTGTCACAATTGCTCAGTCGGTTGGCCTTATTAATGGCCTCTTTCATAATGCGGGTGTTTTCAAAGTCAAGGAGTTGCCCATGGGCACCCATAATATTTAGGACATCAATAATCTGATCTCCTTCCTTTAGATACACCACATAATTGTTTTTCCGCAGCACAACTTTCGCATGAAGTCCAAAACTGTTGATGAGTTTTTTCACATCGTTGGCCAAATACTGTGTATTGCAGACGATTTCAAAATGATAGCTTTTTTCCGGATCGCTAATAGAACCTGCACCTAAAAAAACGCCTCTCAAATAGGATTTTTTACAGCACTTGGTCTTGATCAAGTCTGACATAATACCATCACTGATGTCGTTACACCCTTGTCTCACCAAAAGAATGCCTGTCTCTCTGAGAATTTGTTCCCCATTCATATCAGGGCCGATGAGCAGTTCATATTGATGTCCTTTTTTTAAAATAGGAGCCTGTCCCACCAGAAGTTCTGCCTTGGCATCGAAGTAATCCTTCATGAGACGCTTATATCTTCTGGCCACCGCTGCATTTTCAGTGGTTATTTTGACGCTGATTTTGCCGCCGCCGGACAATCTGATTGCGCCGCACATGCGAATAAAGCCGGCTATTTCCGCCAGCTTGCAACATTGTTTTTCCAGCTCCAATCGAGCCAATTCATTTTTTGTATTGGCAGAAAAAGACATGGTTGCGTAATTCAACTCCTTTCTCCCATTGTGGGGAGATTCTTTCATTTGATCCCAAAATCAACTGGTTTTTTTATAAGTCCCTATGAACTTTTATCACTCGTTTCCCCTGTTCTAAGAACAATTCTGCAAATTGATTGGCCATAGTCACCGACCGATGCTGCCCACCGGTGCATCCAAACCCGATCACCAAATGAGATTTTCCTTCACGCATATAATTGGGTATCAAATCGTTGATTAATTTATCTACAGTCTTGACAAAGTCCTTACTTTCCGGGAATTTCATCACATAATCCTGCACTTTTTTGCTATTTCCCGTAAGTTTTTTCATGCTGCTTAAATAGAAGGGGTTGGGTATAAAACGCACGTCAAAAATAATATCTGAATCCAGTGGAATGCCATACTTGTATCCAAATGATTTGATGGTAATGGTAAACATTTTGGCGTCCTCTTCAGAAATTAACATCCGCTTAATTTCGTCACTGAGCATGGCCGGTTTCATATTGGACGTGTCGATAATAAAATCTGCAGCACGACGCATTTCCATGAGTTTCGCCCGCTCATTGGTAATCCCATCGATGACCGTTCCATTTGTAGCCAAAGGATGATTTCTTCTCGTTTCATTAAATCTTCTAATGAGTGCTTCGTCTGAAGCTTCCAAAAATAGGACTTTATAGTCAATGCCCGACTCTCTCAATCCCTCTAAACTGCTCTTTAAATCGTCAAAGAATTCTCCTCCTCGAATGTCTACCACAAAAGCCGCATGTTCAATATCCATTTTTCCGTTGACACATAAGGTCACAAAATCTTTGATCAACGCCGGGGGCATGTTGTCAACGCAATAATAACCCAAGTCCTCTATACAGTTGATGGTTTGGCTCTTCCCTGCTCCTGATAATCCTGTCACAATGACTACGTTCATGATTTTACCTCCAAGTTTACAATTCGCTCTAAATCCAGTCCTGCCGCCAAAGCTCTCTCCACACCGCCTTGACAGTCTCCAATCCGTTCCGGTCTGTGGGCATCGCTGCTGATCACAAACTGTACTTCTGTTTTGGCTGCTTCTTTAATGCCTTCCACAGTCAAACACTTATGCCACGTGCTGATTTCCATCAGAGTTCCCTGTGTGGCACACGCTTTGGCAATGGCACCTATATCAAATGAACCTTTATCCCCGGGATGGGTCAAAATCTTCAACTTGTTTTCATAAATTGCCTTTACCGTCATTTCCGTATTGAATTTCTTCACAGATTTCAAGGACAATCCTGTATGTTCTCCAAGCCAATTGGCAGTATGCAGGCCGGCGGCTTTGATTTTATCCTCACCAAAAATACCATAATGATACCCTGCCAGTACATAATCAAAAAAAGCCAACTCATCCCGGGTAACGTCTAATGCACCCGATTGGTTGATGATGTTTGCCTCCACACCCAATAGGATTTTTATATTCGTATAAATGTTTGACAATCGGTCCACTTCATCACGCATAACGGAAAAGTTCTTCCGTTTCACACCATAGGTTACATGCCCCGGCCCATGATCGGAAATACCAACGATGGAAATACCTCGTGCAATGGCTGCCTTTACATTGTCTTCTATGGTACCTTTTCCATGAGAAAAAATGGTATGTGTATGAAGGTCATATTTTAAACCATACTGTGCTTGTTCTTTCAATGAAACCTCTCTATCTTTCTTTTTTTATTCCGGGAACCGTCTATTTCGCCACGCCCTCACTTGCCGATAATTCTCACTTCCGGCTCTAAAGCCACATGAAATTCATCTCTCACTGTATTTTGTACGATGACCATCAGGTCAATAATATCTTGTGCCGTAGCACCCCCTTGATTCACAATAAATCCGGCATGAAGAGGGGAGACTTGCGCGCCTCCTAGGGACAGTCCTTTCAACTTTGCATCCTCAATGAGTTTTCCCGCATAATAGCCTTTAGGCCTTTTGAAAAAACTTCCGGCACTTGGTAAATTCACAGGCTGTTTTTCGTTGCGTCTCTTCATCAATTCCCACATTTTTCCACGAATTTCCTCTTGATTTCCCTGCTGAAGTTGCAAAATTCCATGGATAATCATGTATCCTTTTGCCTGAAACACGCTGTGTCTGTATCCCAAGTCCATTTCATCTTTTTTTAACGTAAAACATTGGCCACTTTGATCCATCACGTAAGCTTCCAAAAGAACTTGCTTCATCTCACCACCATAGGCACCTGCATTCATAGCTACTGCACCGCCCAAGCTGCCGGGAATACCACTTGCAAATTCCAAACCGGTGAGGGAATGTTCCAAAGCATCTCGTGCAATGGAAGAAAGCAATGCCCCACTTCCCACCTTTATCTGCGTACCCGTGGTTTCTATCCTTGAAAAGGCGTCACCCAACTTGATCATAACGCCATCATATCCGCTCTTTCCAATCAATACATTGCTGCCGTTTCCAAGGAAAAAATGTTCTATATTTTCGCGGTTGACTAGGCGAATCACTTGAGATAATTCTTCTTCTGTTTCCAAAACAACAAATAAAGCTGCCATTCCGTCTGTTTTGAAACTGATATAACCTTTCATATTTTGGTTTTTATGCAGCCTGTCTTCCGGTATAAAAGACCGTAGTTCTTCGTAAAGTTCCCCTGTCTTTGCCTTTTTATTTGTCTGAAAATTTTCCGCCAAATCCACATCCTCCATTCACGCACCTGCGCAAGGTGCCACGTTTTCACTGCCTTCATCTGCACCCATGCACCGGGTGTCCTTTTTTCTTAATTCTGTTTCCGTTTATGCATCTATATCAAAAGGGATATTCTGCTCTCTTTAGTATACAGGATATGGGTACACATTTCAAAGGTGAATTTGCAAAGGGTTAATGTTCTGTAATACCCGACTCCTCCAACTTATGGTTAAACTTAAAGGTGGCTTTTCTGATCCAATGCTTAGACACCAGTCCCAAAAGAAGAAATGCACCTAAATACATACCCAACACCAAAACATCCGTCCGCAAATTTTCGGGAACAATCCCTGCCACAGCCTCTCGCATACCGTCTATCCCATAGGTAAAGGGCAGCATTGCGTAAATAGACTGAAAGTAGGTGGGCGTCACTTCTATGGGAAAAGTCCCCCCTGATCCTGCAATCTGAATCACCAACAAAATCACGCCCATGGCTTTTCCCACATTGCCCAGTTGCGCCACAAAGGTATACACGATGGTAATAAACACCAAACTGTAAAAAGCGGCAAGGGCTACAAAGATGGTGGGATGTGCCACATGAATGCCTAAAACAAACATATCCCCCAAGGCTACCACCACGCCTTGCAACATGGCCAGAAACGCAAAGAGCAACCATTTTCCAAAGAACTCCTGCTTCATGGTAAATGCAAAGTCAGCATTCTTGGCACTGGTAGTCAACAGTGCACATAAAATCAATGCGCCCACCCACAGACACAGGGTGGTATAAAAAGGCGTCATGGCAGCCCCATAATTTTTCATAGGAAACAATTCGTGGGTTTCCAGTTGGACGGGTGACGCAAAGAAATTTCCTTCTGTAGTGGCATCTTCTCTGAGAAATTGAATGAGGGTTTCCAAGTTCACGTTGGCATCCACCGCTCTGACTTTTTCAATAAGGGCGGTTACCTTGTCTTCATAGGCAGGCCACGCTGCCGCAAGTTTCTCCATAGCGGTGATAAATTTCACGCCCACTTCATCTATTTTACCCATAAGAGTCATGAGTTTTGCACTCTCTGAAATGCCATACTCTACACCCCAGTTTGCTTCGTCTGCCAAACCGGCACCATCTTTCAAATAGTCATGAACCTTGGGTAGTGTCTCCCCTTTTAAATCTTGACTGACGGTTGCTACTAAGGACCTAATATCCCCGCTCAATTGATTGATTTCAACCACCAATCCATTCACAGCATCTACTTTCTGCGTCACCGTTTGTTTTCCTGAATTGGCAAGCAATTCATTTAGACGATCTAAAAGCAAATTATATACAATCAATTTATCTAAAATCTTATCCACATTTGCTTTGGTATCCAATAATTTTTGACTGCCCATTTTTACCTCACCGGAAATATCTCCTGCATCTTCTAGGATACCAAGGAGATCCGGCTCAATGGTTCTGATTTTCCGATCCACTTCCAACAAATCTTGGTTGAGGGAGCCTGTCATAGTCTTCGCTTCTTGCAACATTTTTTGAATACGCACCACATCTGCCTGTTTCTCATCCACAGTATTCAATGCGGTTTTAGAAAGATCCACCGTTCCGTCTATGCCTTCTTGCACTTTGGGCAATTGCCCTTCTGCATCGTACAAAAAGTTCTTGAATTTCTCAATGCTGTTGTATTTTTCGTCCAGTGTAATCCCCATGTTGTTCAGTTCTTTGTAAACCTTTACCACCACCGTATCAATGAGGGATTCTTTAATTTGACTTTGCAATCCATTGGCACCGGCACCGGTCATCTTTGGTGCAATTGCGTTTTTCTTCATGTTTACATAATATTCTAAGGAAGGTTTTTCCGGATGATCCAACATGGTGCAAAGTTTTGCCGAAAAATTTTCCGGGATGATAATGGCTGCATATACGTTTCCTTTGGTGGTATCTTCTATGGCTTTTTCTCTGGTATCATAAAAGGTCCACCCCAGCTTTTTATTGTCTTTCAGCGACGTAATGACTTCCTTTCCAATGTCCACTCTCTCGCCTAAAATCGTACCCCCTTGGTCTAGGTTGACCACTGCCACCTTAATGCCATCTGTGGTCCCATAAGGATCTGTAGAGGCTAAAATGTTGATCCACGCATAAAGGGATGGGATTACGATTAAACCCAACACGATGATGATCGCTACCCAATTCTTACAAATTCCTTTTATATCCCCTATAAAAATTTTAATTATGTTTTTCATCTTACACCACGATTCTCAGTCTGCTTCCTCCAAAGTTATTTTGGGCATTGCTGTTTTCCACTATAATTTTCTTATCTATGTTTTCTTTCAATTCCGCACCGTGAGAAATAATCCCGATGAGTCTATTTCCTACCGTCAATTGATTGAGTACACCAATGACTTGACCGATAGAATCTGCATCCAGGGTTCCAAATCCTTCATCAATAAACAGGGTATTGATTTCAATACCCCCTGCGTTGTTTTGGATCACGTCAGACAGTCCCAGCGCCAAAGCCAAAGAAGCCTTAAAAGATTCTCCGCCGGAAAGAGATTTCACCGTTCTTACTTTTCCAGTATACCCATCATGCACATCCAGTTCCAATCCCGATTGAGATTTCAAGTCACTGGCTACCGCCTTCTTAACCAAGCGATATCTGCCATCTGTCATCATAGAGAAACGCCGATTTGCATGTTGAATGATGATTTTAAAATAGGCAGCCTGTACATATTGCTCGAAGGCGATTTTTTCTTTTCCGGAAAGGGTTCCGTTTGCTGTATTGGACAGTTCCATCAACCTTCCATATTCATCTTCCAACGCCCACAGCTTTTCCTTTGCCCGCTTCATTTTATCTCTAATATTAGTATTGTTTGCCAAGGCGATGGAAACTATCTTTTCCTTATTTTTCACTTCTTCCATCTGCTTTTTCAGCATAAAAATTCCTTCTTCCAATTGTGTCAAATCTGCCCCCTCATGCTGTTCCTCTTCTTTAAAACCACAATCCTTTAACCCAGTGATATAAGCTTCCCTTGTATGGGTGATCCTTTTTTCCAGCTCTAAAATCCGCTCTTTTCCCCCTTTTAACCTGATTTTAGTTTCTTCAAAAGCTTCTTTTACGTCTCTGTAATTTTGCTCTCCTAACAAGATAGCCTGCTCTACTTTACGTCTCTGTCCTTGAAGAACTTCTATTTTTTCTTGAATGGTGTCCAAGGTCAACCCGCCCAATTCATTGAGAATGGTCTCTAACTGAACTTTTTGGATCAGAAAACTTTCCTCCTGTTTTTTCAAAGCCAGTCTGTTCTTTGCCATGGCTTCTTCCTTTTTGATTTGCGTTTCCTCCTCCTTGGCTTTTCGCACTTCCCGCCTTTCCAGATCATGGGCTTGCTTTTGCAAGGTTTCCCATTGTTCCTTCATTTGAGCGTTTTCTTCCTTCACGCCCTCTGCCTCTGCACCTATGACGTTTCTCAATTGTTCCAAAGAAAGTATGCCTTCTTTTTTCACGGACAAAGCACCCTCATTTTTTTCACAAATTGAATTTTGTTCAGGAGTCTTTGTCCATTGAAGGGCTATAGGCTCTGTGATTAAAACTTCTGCCCTACGCAACAGCTGAACCCATTTTTCCTTTTTCTTGGCACCCAAAGAGGCCACCAACTGACTTTTCAGGTTGCAGGTCTCCGTCAATTGATTCAATTCTTTCTTTTCCTTTGCAAGCCCTACTTGGTCAAGCATATGATCTGCCAACGCCGCCGGGGTTGGATGATGTTGAGATCCGCATACAGGACAAGGTTGACCGTCTTGTAATCCCTTTGCCAAAAGCCCTGCTTGCCCTCTAAAATAAAGGCGCTCCTGCTCATCATAGTTTGTTTTTTTACGGGTTAGACTTTCTTCCATTTTCTCAAAAGCTTCCACCTGCTCTTCATATGATTTCTGTTCCTCTTCATATTCCCTTAAATCTGCCCCCAATATCTTGATTTTATCCTTCCGCTCTAAGGATTTTTCATACCCATTTTTCACGTCCCCTAACTTCATCAACGTAAAACTTTTTGTTTTCAGAGACTCACCCAATTTTCTAATTTCTTCTTTGATTATTGCAAGATTTTTCTCATCAGCCTCTACCCTTCCGGCTAATTCTTCTCTGGCAATTCTTTCTGTTTCTACAAAGCTTCTTACACTGTCCGCCTTTTGAACGATAGGTAGCTTATCTTCCAGTCTGGTGATTTCTTCAGATAAAGGCTGGATTTGCGCCCCTTGCTTATGGGCAGCTTCTAACTGAATTTCCATCTCTTTTAATCGGTTTTCCAATTGATTTTTTTCCGTCTCCAACTGCCCAAAGGTAGCCGACAACACTTGATGATTTTCAACTTCCTGCAAAAAGTTTTTTTTCAAAGAGGTGACCATATGAAGTGCCTTCGTTCTCTTTTCATAGGTTTGCTCCAGTTCCTCTCCTTGTACTTTCAATACCTCCCCCATCTTTTCATCTTGTCTGATTTTTTCTTCAAGATTCTCCCAGTTTCCATCTATGATTTCCTCTGCATATTGAGCCAAGCTTCGTTTGCACTCCTCCACTTGCTTCTTTGCTCCAAGCATTTTACCTTTTAGATGTTCCTGTATATCCTGATACAATTTTGTATTGAATAACTTTCTGAAGATGGCACCTCGCTGTCCGCTGTCCGCTAATAAAAGCTTTAAAAATTCACCTTGGGGAATCATGGCAATTTGACACCATTGGTCATAGTCAATCCCCAATATATTTTCCATTTCCTCTTTAATTTCATTGTTTTTAATTAGTACCCTCCCCTGTGGCAAAGAAAATTCAGCCTCTGCACTTTTAGAAGTTATTCCCGCTCCCCGTTTTTTAGGTCGCTCATATTGAGGGCTACGTTTGATTCTATAAGTCTGCCCTTTGTGTGTAAAGAGCAGTTCTACAAAAGTCTCTGTATCTCCATGGGCAAAATGACTTCTCAACGTATCTAAAGTACGCGTGCTTCCGCTGACACTGCCAAAGAGAGCATAGGTAATGGCATCAAAAATAGTGGTTTTTCCCGCACCGGTATCTCCCGTTATTAAAAAAACACCTTTCTCCCCAAATTGGGAAAAATCCACTTCTGTCCTGCTTCCATAAGGTCCAAAAGCACTGATACTCAATTTAACGGGTTTCATATTGATTCACCACATCCTTTACTATTTTTTCCTGTGCTGCCGTCATCTTTCGCCCATTCTGTTCTTCAAAAAAATCTTGAAACAACGTCAGGGGATTTCGTTCTATCAGTTCCTCTACAGTGAGAGACGCCCCCTCTTTTTTCTGTAAATCCGCATCTCTTTGGAAGGTCAGTTTCATCAAATTAGGGTATACTTTCCTTAATTTTTCCATAGGATCCACCAAAACCTCTTCATCTGTGAGCGTTGCCCAAATATAGTCCAATCTATTTCCCAGGGTATACACTTCCGGTCTCAACAATTCCATTATAGGTCCTTTTATTTCCCGCAAATCATGCAAAGGCACCAACGGCACTTGCGTGACAGTCCTGTGCATTTGCCCCTGATCCTTCACCCCTTCAAGCGTCACCATGATCATGGATTTTTTATGGTTGACTTCTGAAAAAGAATATTTTAAAGGAGATCCACTATACCGAATGTACGCCTCCCCAATACGCTGTGGCCTGTGAATATGGCCCAAAGCCACATAATCAAACTGTTGAAACAAGCGGCAATCCATAGCATCCAAACCGCCTATGGAAATGGACTCCGACTCTGAACGCACAGGTTCTTTACCCATACTGGTTACAAATTGATGGGCGACCAATACATTTCGTTGACTGTAATCAATTTCAGCGCTGTCTAAGATGGCTTCTACGCCTTCTTCGTAAGTTTCCATGGTTCTGTCTTCAAAATAGCCTTTGATCATAGCCGGCTTTACAAAAGGCAGCAAATAGAAATTCACCGTCCCATAGGCATCCTCCACCCTTTCTTTCCGCAATTCACCGGAAAAACTGCCGGCAATATGAATGTTTTGACTGCGCATAATTCTGCTTCCAAAATTTAAACGTTCCGGTGAATCATGGTTGCCACTGACCATCATAATGGTGCAATTTTTTTGAGATAGTTTGGTGAGAAATTCATCAAACAGATCCACCGCTTCGCCGGAAGGCACACTCTTGTCGTAAATATCACCCGCCACCAAAACAACCTGTGGTTTTTCCACCTCCACCGTTTTTAAAATTTCCTCCAATATATACGCTTGATCTTTCATCATGGAAAACTCATGCACCCGCTTTCCTATATGAAGATCGGAAATATGTAATAGCTTCATAAATCTCCTTCTTAACGAGCCCTTTTGAAAAATGCCACATTATTGAACGTGTAAACAATCTTTTACACGTCTACCCATCCTGTAACATACAACTTTTCACTATTTTATCATGTTTTCATCGGTTGTACTACTTAATTTCAGTGAAGGTACGGCTGCCTTCCCAATGTGTCCCTACACGGATAAACTCTTTCCTGAATTTATAGACAGTTTGTGTTATACTGTAAATAAAAAGGAGTGTGAATTTATGATAAATTTAAACAAATCAATCTGTACAAATTGCAATCGTTGCATCAAAATGTGCCCCTTTGGCGTTTTAAGGGAAATAGACGGATACCCCGCATTACATCACGAAAAAAACTGTTTGGACTGCTACCACTGTGTTGCGGTATGCCCTACAGGTGCCTTGACTTCAGGAGATACTACCTGCCAATTGGTAGACCAATCTCCTCTAAATGAAACCTTTCAGAAGAACTTGGCACTTCTCGTAAAAACACGCCGTTCTATCCGCCATTACCAAGAAAAACCCGTGCCAAGAGAAGTGGTAGAAGAAGTATTGGAAATTGTAAAAATGTGCCCCACTGCGAAAAATCAGCAGGCTTCTAAATGGGTGGTGGTTTCCGGCAGGGACAAGACGGATCAAATCATGGACATGGTCTTACGTTGGCTGGAAGAAACCCAATCTTCACCTGAGATCAAAAAGTATTATGAAAAAGGAAGAAATGTGGTCACATTAAAAGCACCTTCTCTCCTCTTTGTCTACGGAAATAAGAATGTCATCGCACCACAAATTGATTCCATGATTGCCCTGACTACGGCAGAATTATTATTGCAGGCCCAAGGCATTGGAACTTGCCACGCCGGTTATCTGCGTCGCTTTTCAAACGGCAGCGCTGAAATACGAAAATTCTTGGGCATTCCAGAAGACCATGAAATATTTGGCGTACTGACCATGGGCTACGCCGACGATGAATCCTATCTGACCATACCGGAAAGAAATCATCCTCCGGTTCACTGGATTTAGTGTTATGAAAAAAAATAAAACCTGCCATCTCAACAGAGAATGGCAGGTTTTATTTTTTATAGTTAAAAATTAGTTTAAGCGTTTGTTACTTTATACTTCTTCAAAGCTTCTGTAAGCTTTGGTATAATGACCTTTACGTCACCAACAATGCCCAAATCCGCAACATCAAAGATAGCTGCTGTATCGTTCTTGTTAATTGCTACAATATATTCTGAACTTTCCATACCTGCTACATGCTGAATGGCTCCGGAAATACCGCAGGCCATATATAGATCAGGTCTTACGGTTTTTCCTGTCTGTCCAACCTGTCTGTCTCTTTCAATCCAACCGGCATCTACGTTTGCTCTTGATGATGAAATTTCTCCGCCAAGAACATCTGCAAGCTCTTGAAGCATTCCAAAGGCTTCAGGAGAACCGATTCCACGTCCGCCTGAGATTAAGTACTTGGCTTCAGTGATATCAACCTTCTTGTGCTCTTCTTTTACAACTTCTCTGATGACCACGTTCATGTCAGCAGGTGTAAAAGCAACTTTGATTTCCTTCACTTCACCCTTTTTGCCAACAACTTTGTCAATTCTCTTCATAACGCCCGGTCTTACAGTCGCCATTTGAGGTCTGTAGTTTTTGCATAGGATGGTTGCCATAATGTTTCCGCCAAAAGCAGGACGTGTCATGAACAACAATTTTTGCCCCGGATCTGCATCATCAGCCTTCCATACGTCAATATCAAGTTTTGTACAGTCAGCAGTCAGTCCGGTATGGATTCTCTGTGCCAATCTAGGTGCAAGGTCTCTTCCGATAGAAGTCGCTCCGAAAAGCACGATCTCAGGATCACATTCTTTTACAACCTGTGCCAATGCTTTTGTATAAGGCTCCGTTACATATTCTGCAAGCATTGGATCTTCTACATATACGACACCATCTGCGCCTGCTTCAATCAATTTTTGTGATTTGTCTTTGATCTTATCTCCAAGAAGCACAGCATATACTTTTTGATCTAAATCAGCAGCAAGCTTTGTAGCTTCACCTAGTAGTTCGTAAGCTACTTTGGCAACTACGCCATCTCTTTGCTCAGCTACTACATAAATATCTTTACTCATTTTGGGTTATCCTCCTTCTACAATATTATTAAATAATGTGTCTTTCTTCAAGCTTCGCGATAATTTCTTCTACAGCTTCATCAGGTGCCATATCCTTGTGGATCGTTCCTGCGCCCTTGGCTTGCTTTGTGAAGGACTTAAATACATTTGTGGGTGAACCCTTTAATCCAATATGTGCAGGATTTAGGTCATTCTTTAAATCATCAAATCCAAACTGCTTGATGTCTTTGTTATAAGCATCTACCACACCGCCAGCATGCATATATCTTGGTTCTGCCAACTCAGCAAGTGCTGTAAGAAGGCAAGGTGGTTTTACTTCTAAAACGTGATATCGGTCTTCATACTGTCTCTTCACGACGACTTTATCACCTTCCATGTGTACTTCTTCTGCATAAGAAACTTGCGGAATTTTCAACATTTCTGCAATTTGAGGTCCTACTTGAGCCGTATCTCCATCTATTGCCTGACGTCCTGTAATGACGATGTCAAAGCCGATTTTCTTCAATGCTGTTGCAATAATGGTAGCAGTTGCAAAGGTGTCGGATCCACCAAATTCTCTGGCAGATACAAGATAGGCGTCATCACAACCCATAGCCAATGCCTCTCTAAGAGCAACATCTGCCTGTGGAGGTCCCATACAAACTACGGTAACCGTCCCGCCAACTTTTTCTTTTAGCTGCAATGCAGCTTCTATTCCGGATTTATCATCGTGATTAATGATACTTGGTACGCCATCTCTGATCAGTGTGTTTGTTTTCGGATCAAGCTTTACTTCATTTGTATCCGGTACTTGTTTTATACATACAACGATTTTCATCATTTTTCTCCTTTCAAAATTTCGATTTAGAATATCTTCATAGAACCTGAGATTACCATCTTCATAACTTCTGAAGTCCCCTCATAGATCTCTGTGATCTTAGCGTCTCTCATAGCTCTTTCAATTGGATATTCTCTGCAATAACCGTATCCACCCATAAGCTGTACGGCTTCTCTTGTAACGTCATTGGCTGTTGCAGATGCAAATAATTTTGCCATAGCAGCATGAGGGCCATAATTTTCTCCTGCGTCCTTTGTCATCGCTGCTCTCCATGTCAGCAATCTTGCCGCATCAATCTGTGTCTGCATCTCAGCAATTTTAAACTGAGTATTCTGGAATGAAGAAATTCTCTTTCCAAACTGCTTTCTTTCTTTTATATACTTAATGGCTTCGTTTAATGCACCTTGTGCAATACCCACTGACTGTGCAGCGATACCGATTCTTCCGCCGTCAAGTGCCTTCATGGCAATCTTGAACCCAACGCCTTCTTTTCCAAGACGATTTTCAACAGGCACTCTTACGTTTTCGTAACTCACTTCGCAGTTTGAAGCCGCTCTGATACCCATTCTCTTAATATTAGGTCCTACTGTGATACCCGGCATATCTTTATCCAATACAAATGCAGAAATACCCTTCGTTCCCAGAGATTTATCTGTCATTGCAAATACGATAAAGGTATCTGCAAATCCTGAATTTGTCGTAAAAATTTTCGTTCCGTTTATGATATAATGGTCGCCATCAAGAACCGCCTTTGTCTGCTGTCCTGCAGCATCAGATCCTGCGTTTGGCTCTGTCAGCCCGAAGCAGCCAATCTTAGAACCGTCAACCAAAGGTCTTAAGAATTTTTGCTTTTGCTCTTCTGTACCATAACCATCGATGCATGAACATGCAAGTGATGTGTGAACAGAAATTGTAATTCCTGTAGATGCGTCAATTTTTGATACTTCTTCCATGCAAAGGGCATATCCAAGGTAATCTCCACCTACTCCGCCGTATTCTTTAGAATATGGAATTCCAAAAAAACCGTATCTCTGAAGTTTCTTTACCAGGTCCATTGAGAATATTTCGGTTTCATCCATTTCTTCTGCAATGGGTTTGATCTCAGTTTCAGCAAATCTACGAAATAATTCTTGCTGAAGCAAATGTGTTTTTGATAGTTTAAAATCCATTTTAAATTTTCCTCCTACTTATTCAAACTTTTAAACTACTTCCGGTTCTATTTTTTCTACCGGCGTAGTATCGGTTTCTTTCTTTTTCTCTTACACTTTACAACATCGTTAATAACTAGTCAAGCATTGTGTTAGTTGTATCTTGTATACATTTTCATACAAGATTTTATTCCAACTAGATAACGAATTCTTTCAGAATCACGGAGACGATTTGTTTTGCATTAATAAGAAAAGCTTCTTTCGGTTGTTGGTTTTTTTCATAACCCACCCAGAACTTTTCAGTATACACATCCAGGATATCCTTGGATGAACCGCCTGCCTCATAGGCTTCTAAAACCACATTTTTGCAGAGCTGGCAAGCGTTCCTAGCCTTGTCCCAATATCCGTTGATCTCTTCTGTGGGAATTTTGCCATAATGTGGTGAAATAAGCTGTTTCAGTGTTATTTTTCTGCACTTTTCTATGGAACGCACCGTCTCCTTATAACTCTTTAAAATAGGCGCTACCACATTGCCCGAATTAATATAACAACCTAAAGTCTCACTTGCCAGCAACGTGCAACTCTCTTCCAAGAAAAAACTTAGAGAGCAGTTTGTATGCCCTTTGGTCTCTATCACTCGAATCATTCTGTCACCCAAGTCTATGGAATCTCCGTCCTTTAAAATCCCTTCTATTTTCATCTCCTCATCAGGATACTGTATTTCCACCGGTTTCCACGCCCAATCTAACTCCCAGCTTTCTATATTGGGATTGAAAGTTCGGGCTGCATGGACAGATAATCCACGAATTACCTGTAGCGCCCCCGGTCTTGTCAAAACATATTTTGCATAAGAAGAACCTAAAACAAGGGCATTGGGCCATGCCTCTTTCAAATAAGTCATACCGCCGATATGATCATAATGTGTATGAGACAACAAAATATAATCCAAGGTCCTACCCGAACCCATTTCCATCAATGCCTCTTTCACATGTTCAACCAATTCCAAGCCGCAAAACGCCATACCACAATCCATAAGCGCTGTTTTTTCACTGCCCCACAGCAAGATGGCTTCTCCGCCGGGTCCGGCTGTTACTCTGGTCATGTGATCACCAAAATTAAATCGTTCCTGTTTAAATGTTTTCATGAAACCTCCCAACCGGATACAATGGCCTCTCCAATGCCACCCACCTGTCTTGAATCTCCGATCACTTTTACGTCAAAAGAATTGGAAATCAGCCACTGAAATAATTCCTCACCTTGGGGTATATAACCCATAGCCACCACCAACGTACTGTAAGGCAATTCCACTTCTCCTTCAGGCGTCTTCACCAAAAGGGCATTTTTTTTCACCTTGAGGGTTTCTGCTTCCGTTAAAATGCGCACCTGCTTCTCTGCAAGCTGCTTTAAGATAATTTTTCTGTCCCCACCTAAGGCTTTTCCCACTTGTTTTCCAAGTTCCAAAACCGTAATATCTGTGGTTTCCGTTGCCAAAAAAGAAGCTATTTCCAACCCTACCGGCCCACCGCCTAAAATAATAATAGGGGATTTTCTGATTTTTTCCAAATATACCGGACTTCCATCTAAAATATCTTTATTAAAAATAACCCGTTCCGTTTTTAACCCGGGAATCGTTGGTACCACAGGTTTACTGCCCACGGCAAGGATGACCTTGCCCGGATGATACTTTGAAATATACTGGGCATCCACCTCTACACCCAAGCAAATTTCAACATTCAATGCCGTCAGTTCCTGCGCCATAGCACGTACATTCTCATTGATCGTCTGCTTGTAAGGTGCTTTTGCCGCATAATACAAAGCACCCCCCAGTTCCTGTTCTTTGGTACAAATGCGTACCATATGCCCCTTATTTTTCAAATGAATGGCCGCTTCCATCCCCGCAGGGCCGCCGCCTATAATCAGTACCTTTTTAGGTTTTGATGCTTTCGTCAGTTCCTTAATTTCCGCTTCGTATTCCAAGCCCACTTTGGGGTTAAAAATACAAGTCAGCGGTTTTCCCTTGAGAACTCTTTCAATGCAGCCTTGATTACAAGCTATGCACCGCCTGTAGGACTTTCCTTCTCTCACTTTATTTGCAAAATTGGGATCTACCACAAAGGCTCTGGCACAACCTACAAAGTCACAGTATCCACCCTCTATTAATCCTTGTGCTATTTCTCCGTTGTTAATACGATTGCACCCGATGACAGGAATATTTACCGCATCTTTCACTTTTTTTGCCAAATAAGCAAAGCCACCTTCTGCAAGCTGCATGGAAATTTGAGGAACAGGTGATTCATGCCAACCACCGGTAACGTTCACGGCATCCAACCATTTTTCCCCATTTTGGACCAATTGAATGGTATCTGCTACATCGTACCCACCCAACATATCTTCGGCAGATACCCGCAAAACCACGGGATAATTTTTTCCCACTGCAAGGCGCACTTTTTCCATGACTTCCAAGGGAAATTTACATCGTTTTTCAAAAGAACCACCATAGGCATCCGTTCTCTTATTGGTAAGAGGAGAGAAAAATTCCGACAACAGATAGCCTGCACTGCAACTGATTTCCACACCATCTATGTCCGCCTCTTTACAAAGAGCCGCCCCTCGGGCGAATTCTTCCGTCACTTCCTCTATTTCTGCCAACGTCAATTCACGAGGCATTTCCCGGTAAATAGGGGACGGAATAGCACTGGGCGCCACAGGACTTTCACCTTTTGCCATCATCCATTCTTTTCGGTTATTTCTGCCCGAATGGAAAAGCTGAATAAAAATTTTACCTTCGTTTTCGTGAATGTCATCGGCCAGTTGTTTTAATGCCCGCAATTGATCCTTTTCAATGCGCATCATATTATAGGGCGTTCCAAGGAGCGAAACCCCCATCACTGTAGTAATGTAAGCGGCCCCCCCTTTGGCTCGTTCCTTTAAAAAAACCTTTAGTGTTTTAAAATCCATCCCCGTGGACAATGCCGTCATAACTATCCGGTTTTCTAATTGCAGCGTACCTATTTTGCAAGGCTCAAATAATTGGTTCATCTTGACTTCCTCCATCTGACAAATCCTCTTCAACTTTACATTTTTGGAACTGTAACTTTATAAAATTTATGGTCATCAATACGAGAAATGCCAATCCGAAATACCCTTCTAAGGGTAACACCCATGCCACCATTTTGACAAATCCCATAAGCCCCATCAAAAATCCCACAAACGCTGTGGCGATAATAATATAAGGTTTTTTCTTACCGGGCTTTACCCTTGTAGTAAGCCCGTAAAAGTTGCTGGTAGCCGTCACATAGATAGCCGCCAAAAGCAACAGTGCATAAACCACGCGCACCATACTGTTAATCTTATCCGAAAAAGCCAGAATAGGCAACACACTGTTTGAAGCCAATCCTGTATCTTTAAAGAGTGCACAATTCATAATCAGAACAAAAATTCCCAGAAGAACCCCGCCTAAAACTGCACCTTTTAAAGCCGTATTTTTTCCAACACCTTGATGGGCGCTACTTCCAAGTATCACAATGCCGCCCAACATGTTGTAAGAAATATAAATGATGGCAGAAAAATACCATGTTGGCGCCATAGGGCTGCTTTCTGCCATGGTTTCCATATTTGAAGGGGGTATATCTGCAAACACAATGTACATGCAGATGCCAAATACCACCACTAAAAGGGTAGGTACGATCCACTTAAAATACTTGGAAATACGCTGAAACCCACCTAAAACCGTGGCCACCATCACAAGCATTAAAAAAATACCGCCTACGGCTTTATGCAATCCCAACTGTTCTTGAAATAAAGCCCCTCCTGCGGCGGAGGTGGTGGTATAAATTAAAAATAAAAATCCAACGATAATCCACCCTAAAATTCGTTCTAAAACAGGGTTTTCAAAGGGTAATATCATTTTTACAATGTCCGTACTTCCCAATTTTTGGCTCACCTTTATGGACATCATGCCAAAGAAAATAAAAAGAAAGGATACGATGGCAATCCCCCCATAACTTTTGCTGCCAAACACACCAAAAAACTGCCAAATTTCTCGACCGGAAGCAAAACCCGCACCCATAATTGCCCCTACAAAGAGAAAAGCAATATTAAAAACCGATAACTTATGTGCTTTCATGTATCTTATCCTTTTTAATCTGACGCCCTTCACTCTTTCTACGCTCTTCTTTTACGCTTTTCATTTCTCCCAATGTAAAGATGATCAATCCCACCCAAATAATGACAAAGGTCACCAGTTGTATGGCGTCAAAGGGCTCTTTATAAAGAAAAATACCCAAAAGCAACGTGAGGGATGGGGAAATATATTCTGTAAGTCCCAGGCTCACCAAATTGATTCTGTTGGCCGCCATGGCAAACAACATGAGTGGTACCCCTGTAATAATGCCCGCTATGGAAAGCAACGCCCATTGATAAGGTTCGCCCACTGCATAGGCACCCCGTCCCGTAAATTCCATATAGAGAATCAGGGCCAGTGCAAAGGGCATCAAAAACAGGGTCTCATATAAAAGCGCAATGAGTGCCGTCAACTGATGCTTTCTCTTCAATGCCGCATACATAGCAAAGGTGACAGCCAAAGTCAATGCAATCAAGGGGATTTCTCCATAATAAAGGATCATCACCAAAACGCCAAAACCGGCTGCCATCAAGGCTATTTTTTTCTGTATATTGAGCACTTCTTTAAAAAGAAACACGCCAAAAAGACACACAAAGAGTGGCTCTATATAATATCCGATACACGTTTCAATAATGTGATCCGTACTCACCGCCCATATGTAAACACTCCAATTTGTGGAAATCAAAATACCCGCGAAGAAGAAATCTCTTGCAACACCTTTTTCCCGAAAGGGTGCTTTGATTCCTTCCCATTTATAAATAATCATAGATGCTACAAATGAAAAAACACCCACCAGAACAATTCTGTAAAGTATAATCAGCAAGGGATTAATGGGCTGCAAACTCTTCCAATAGATTGGCAATATACCCCATAAAACAGCACAAAGGATTGCACACGCAACCCCTTGTTTATAATGTTTATTGTTCAAATTATGCCTCCTCGCTGACCACTTGGTTATTAATGGCTTCACCGGGTGGCACAATAGGCCATACATTTTCGTCCACAAATATTTCGCAGGCGATAACAGATCCTTTTCCACTTGCCTTTGCTTTTTCAACAGCTGTCTCTAAGGCCTTTATATCTCTTACTAAATATCCGTTTCCTGTCAAACCAAATGCATCTGCCAGTTTTTCATAGTCGATGACATCAGGCAAATCCGTGGAAGAATATCGCTTATCAAAGAACAGCTTCTGCCATTGTCTGACCATACCCAAGGTATGATTTTTTACGACAACAACTATAATGGGGAGATTTTGAGCCGCCACGGTGGCAAGTTCATTACAATTCATTCGAAAACTTCCGTCTCCGGTAATCAAGACCACTTGCTTCCCCGGATTGCCGATCTGTGCGCCGATGGCGGCACCCAATCCAAATCCCATGGTGCCCAAACCTCCGGAAGTAATAAAAGTTCTTGGTTTGCGAAACATCCACTTTTGTGCGGTCCACATCTGATGCTGTCCTACGTCTGTAGCAACAATCACATCTTCTCCCAGCATGCGGTTCAATACGCAGATCATGCTTTCCGGATCTAATTTTTCTTGTTTTCGTTGATCCTTTTGCTTATAGGATTCTACTTTTTCAAGCCATTCACCTCTCGTTGCCTCATGGACATTGGGCAAAATAGCTTCCAGTGCCATTTTCACATCGCTTTTCATAGAGATATCAAATCTCATATTTTTACCGATTTCTGCCGGATCAATGTCTATATGAATAATCTTTGCACCTTTGGCAAATCTACTTGCATCTCCAATGACTCGATCACTAAACCTGGTCCCAATAGCGATAATCAAATCACTGTTATGGGTTGCCAAATTGGCTTCCTTTTCTCCATGCATACCCAACATACCCAGAGACAGAGGATTCCTTCTGTCAAAAGAACCCAAACTCATAAGGGTGGTAATGACCGGTATATTTGCCTTTTCCGCCAAATCGGACAATTCTTTACAGGCTTCACTGATCACAACACCGCCACCTGCAATCATGACCGGTCTTTTGGCTTCATTGATTTCTTCCGCAATTTCTTTCGCCAAATGGGCATCTACAGATTCCAAAGGATCTGCTTGTTGGCAGGCCGTCACCACATACTCTCCCAATTCCAGCATGAGATTTTTAGGAACGTCCACCAGCACGGGCCCGGGTCTGCCGCTCATAGCAATTTTAAATGCTTTGCGAATACTGACTGCAATTTCATCTACTGTTCTGCAAAAAAAACTATGTTTCGTAATGGGTAATGCAACACCTACAATATCAACTTCCTGAAAAGAATCTTTTCCAAGCAAACTGATGGGCACTTGGCCTGTAATAATCACCATAGGGCTGGAATCCATATAAGCCGTTGCAATACCGGTAACCGTATTGGTGGCACCCGGTCCACTGGTTGCAAAACAAACGCCTACCTTCCCTGTAGATCTGGCATATCCGTCTGCAGCATGGGTGGCACCCTGTTCATGGCTGGTCAACACATGCTTCACTCTATCTTGATAGTCATAAAGTGCATCATAAAGAGGCATAATCTGTCCTCCCGGATAACCAAAGATGGTCTCCACCTTTTGCTCTATCAGACACTCCATGATGATTTTCGCTCCTGTTAATTGCATTTCTTCACCTTCATCCATTACCTCTTCAAATTTTCTTGACATGTTTTCTCGTATACTGCCTCGTTACTGCTTGTCTGAGTTTTTGCCATTCCGTACACCATATCAATTCAATGACTATTTTTCTTCATTCCAAGAATACATTTTTCTTAATTCTTTTCCCACTTTTTCAAGTTCATGCTCTGCCTTGATTCTTCTTGTTGCCAGGAAGTTTGGACGACCTACTTTATTTTCTGTAATCCAATTTCTTGCAAAAGTTCCATCTTGAATCTCTTCAAGGATTTTCTTCATTTCTTTTTTCGTCTCGTCGGTAACCAATCTCTTTCCTGCTGTGTAATCACCATATTCTGCAGTATCTGAAATGGAATATCTCATCTTGCTGAATCCACCCTGATAAATCAAGTCTACAATTAGTTTCATCTCATGGATACATTCGAAATATGCATTTTGAGGATCGTATCCTGCTTCTACCAATGTTTCAAAACCTGCCTGCATCAACGCAGTTA
>JAVVUJ010000019.1:0-23992 GCA_036653195.1 Anaerovorax sp.
CCTTTTCTCAGAAAATCATTCTGGTCATCCGTTTCAAAGTAATAATTCGTTACATTTATTTATTTGTTTCAAACTTACACCCCTGCCTCTTAAGACAAAAGAACCGTCCCCTTGTCTTTACCGGTACTGTGATTCCGGTTTGATTAATAGACAGAATTGTGATAAAATTGCCAATATGTAAAAGGAATAGGACTTTGCATTGAGAGGAGACTGCGACCATGATAGAAAATAACTTGGAGCGTGGGAAAACGCAAAATAATGACTCAAAAGAAAGGGATGATCCAACTGAAATCCTCAAATATTGTGGAATTCAATACTGGACTTTTTATCTGGAAGATAACAGTGCTGTATCAGGACTTAATGCCATGGCTGAGCTGGGACATTCAAAATCATGGGATAATTTTCCACAACAGCTCATTGATATGAGGCTGATTCATCAGGATAGTGTCAAAGAATGGCTGGAAATGCACCAACGGATTCGGCAGGGCGAGAAGGATATTGTGGGTGAGATATTGGTTGTGGAAGAAGGCATTCCTATTTGGAAGAAGATCCAATATCACACGAAATTTAATGAAAACGGAAAGCCCATTAGTGCAATAGGTATTGCTGAAAATATTAGCATTTATAAAAATCTTGCCCAAAATTATGCCCGAGCCGCAGAGCAATGCGGGGTGACTCTTTGGATGTTTGATCTGGCCAGCAAGACCATTTATGACCTGAATAATGCCACTCATATTAAAATATTTAACACCCTCACCACCATTCACAATGTGCCGGAAGTGTTTGCAGAGGACGACAGTGCCTTGTGTCCGGATGATGTGCCGGCTTTTTATGAAATGTTTAAAAAGGTTTATGCCGGAGAAAAGACAGCCTCCAGTGTGGGGCGTTGGTGGAACGAGGATCATAGCATTTGGTGGTGGTACGAAATTTCCTATACCAACCTGTTTGACGAGAGTGGAAAGCCAATCAAAGCCATTGGCACCGCAATGGATATTACGGAACGCGTTCGCTTGGAGGAACGTTATGACGAAGAAATTAAATGGCGAAATGTACATAATCAGGACGTAATCGGTTCTTTTAAGATGAATTTAACAAAAAACAGCTGTGGCGATGGGCAAGGCAATAATCCTATTATCTTGAGATTTCAGGGAGAAGGAACCGTGGACGGCTTTTTTCAGTGTGAATATGCCACGCATATTGATAAGGAAGAATTGGAAAAATACAGAAAGATATTTAATCGGGAAAGCTTGCTCAAAGCTTATCGTGAGGGGAAAACCAGCTTTACCCAAGAGTCTCATGTACACTTTGAAGGTGATAAAACGCTTTGGATTAAAATAGAGTTGGATATGTTTTTGCACCCAAAAAGCGGTGATGTGGAAGCTTATATTTATGCTACAGATATTGATCAAAAAAAGATGACACAAGATCTTGTGAATGCTGTGGTTACTATAGATTATGACTATCTGGCGTTGTTGGATAGTGATGCCGACGTTTATACCCTGTTTGCCCAAAATGATGGAAAGACTTCCCTCCCTCCCTTCCATTCAAACAGTTATGAATACGAGATAGAAAAGTATGCACGGACGTATTTGGTAGAGGAGGATATTGAGCGAAATATTTATGAAATGTCTTACAAAAATGTGTTTGCACAGTTGGAGAAACAAGATATTTATAAAACCTATTGTCGCATTCGCAACGAAGATGGAGGGATTGGTCATAAAAAGCTGCAATTTTCCTATCTTGATAAGCGGCATAGGAGAATTGTTTTGACGCGCAGTGATATTACAGACATTTATAATCGGGATCAGCTGAAAAACCGGGCACTGGGGGATGCGCTTTTGGCAGCACAACAGGCAAATACTGCCAAATCTAAATTTCTATCCAACATGAGTCATGAAATCAGAACACCCATGAACGCCATCATTGGTATGTCTACCTTAGCTGCCGGCTGTATCAATGATCCGAAGCAGGTAGCTGAATACCTATCCAAGGTAGGCATTTCAGCCCGTTTTTTGCTTTCCCTCATCAATGATGTCCTAGATATGTCAAGAATCGAAAGTGGCAAGGTATTAATTCGTCATGAAGAAATTCATTTTGAAGAGTTTGTAAACGGTATTAACAGTATTTGTCATGGGCAGGCACAGGAAAAAGGCGTGGTATATGATGCTATGCTCACTAGTTTTACGGAGGATATCTATATTGGGGATGCTATGAGGTTGCAACAAGTGCTCATCAATATCATTACCAATGCCATCAAGTTTACACCTTGTGGTGGAAAAGTGCAGTTTATCATTCAGCAGGAAAAAATCAGTGGAGATAAAGCCGTGATGAGATTCACGGTTAATGACACAGGCATCGGAATCAGTGGGGAGTTTCTGCCCAAAATTTTCCAACCCTTTGAACAGCAGCGTGGCGGGTCCACTACATCTTATGCGGGAACCGGATTGGGGCTTGCCATCTGCAAAAATTTAGTGGATTTAATGGGCGGAAAAATCAGCGTTAACAGCATTGAGGGTGTGGGCAGTGAATTTGTGGTTGAAGTCAAGCTTGGCATTTCTGAGGAAACCAAGGAGGCTTCCAAATTAAAAACCTATGTTCATCTTGAAAATTTTAAAGCCCTGATTGTAGATGACGAGATTCTCATCTGCCAGCATACACAGAAGGTATTGCAGGACATGGAATTGCAGGCGGATTATGTGGTTTCCGGTGCAAAGGCACTGGAAATTGTGAGAGAAAAGTGGGCAAAGAAAATGGTTTATGATATCATTTTGGTGGACTGGAAAATGCCGGATATGGATGGCATTGAAACCACCCGCGAAATTCGAAAAATTGTGGGACCGGAGGTAACCATTATTATTATGACAGCCTATGATTGGATGTCCATTGAGATGGAAGCAAAGCAAGCGGGGGTGAACCTGCTTCTTTCCAAGCCTATTTTCAAGTCCTCCCTCTGCTCTGCCTTTGAAAAAATATACAGTGGAAAAGAGCAGCCCTCCACACCTATGGGATCCCCCACGTATGATTTTAGAGGGAAACGTGCGTTGTTGGTGGAAGATCATCTGCTGAATATTGAAGTGGCAAAAAAATTGCTCAATGGAAAACAGTTACAGGTTGAAGTTGTGGAAAATGGTTTGCAGGCTATTGAAATCTTTGCACAAAAGGATGAAGGCTATTACGATATCATCCTCATGGATATTCAGATGCCGGTGATGGATGGATTGACTGCCGCCAAGTCTATTCGTCAGATGGGGAAGGCTGACGCAAAAACCATTCCCATCATCGCCATGACGGCCAATGCCTTCGATGAGGATATTGAAAAAACAAAGACCGCAGGAATGAATGCCCATCTTGCAAAGCCTATTGAGCCGTCGTTGTTATATCAGACCATGCAGCGATTTTTGCAAGAGGAGGAATCGTGATATGAAAAAGTTGTCGGAAATAAAAGAGGATCTGATGAATCTTGTTCTTCCCATTGGATTGATTATTGCGGGGGCATCTCCCACACTACCCATCCTTTGTGTCAATGAGATGTTTGTTAAAATGCTGGGATTTGCAGATGTGGACGAATTGATTTCGGCAAATGATGGGTCTGCGTGGGCATTTGTATCGCCGCTGGATCGGGAACGCTTGGAAGCATACGCAGCCACACGAATGGGAACTTCCGAAGCCTATGAAATTACCTATCGTGCTTTGAGAAAAGATGGAAGCTTTATTTGGGTGAATCAGAATTCTCGACATACCCTTGATGACACCGGTCGTGAGATTATTTTTGCTTATTGTACAGACATTAGTGTACAAAAACAGACGGAGCAGGCTCTTCGTGAAAGTGAGTCTCGCTATGCTACCGCAGTGCAATCTGCCAACATGAATATTTGGGAATATGATTACAGTTCGGATACAATGTATATTTTTTCCACATCTCCCAGAGCAAAACCTGAAGGCGGTGTTATCTTACAGTACTTGCAAACCGTCGTTTCGGAAGGGCATATCCGGGAGGACAGCGCGCCGTTACTCTTTGATATGATTGCAAAGCTGAAAAAGGGTGAGAAAGAAGCCACTGCGGACCTTTGGATTCGGCAAAACCCCAAGGATGAATTCTGGTGTGAGCGAGTTATTTATACCAACGAGTTTGATGATCAGGGGAAACCGATCAGGGCATACTGCGTGGGGCGAGATATTACCAAGGAGAAAGAAGCAGAAAAGCGGTATCTGGATGAGCTGTCCTATCGGGAAGCCATGCAAAAGGCCACCATAGTATCCATCAATGTGAATTTGACACAAAATACAATTTTGGATTATAAGAGTATTTTCCCGGAAGTCACCGCCTATATGAAAGCTGCAAAAACGGTGCAGGAATATTTTGACCATGTGTATACGGAGATTGCAACAAAAGAAATGCAAGAGCGGTGCGCGGCAGTTTTTAATCGGAACGCGCTTTTGCGGCAGTTTGCAAACGGTAGAACCACGTTGTCTATGGAGCTGACACGGAAAATTGATGGGCGAAGCTATTGGACAATTATGACTGTTCATATGATGAAGAAGGAAAATAACGAAATTGTTGCTTTTTTATATTCCACCAATATTACCAATGAAAGAACCATGCAAAATGTGATGAACGCCATCGTGAAAACAGATTATGATTTTTTGGTTGTAGTAGATGCCCTGCGAGATTCGGCCGTTCGTTACAGTGAAAAATATTTAGGCAATGCCTATGCCTATGAAAGCAGTGCCTTTGAAAAAGAAACCCAAGACTATGTGCGCCAATTTATCTGCGCCGAGGATGTGCCGCGGGTGATAGAGGAAATTACACTTGAAAATATTCTTGCACAGCTTGAAAATCAAGTTACTTACAGTATTTTTTATGGAATTTTAAATCCAGATGGTGTAGTTTTAAAAAAACAATTGCGCTTTAGCTATATTAATCGTGAATTGAAAAGTGTCTTGATGACAAGGATTGATATTACAGCGGCTGTGGAGGAACAGGAAAAGAAGAATCGGGAGCTGGTTGCGGCAGTGGAAATGGCGGAGCGTGCCAATGCTGCAAAGTCTGAATTCCTTTCCCGTATCAGTCACGAAATCAGAACGCCTATGAATGCCATTATGGGAATGGATCAACTTGCCTTGCAACGGGTCAGGGACTGGGAATTTGTGGGTGAGTGCATTAAAAAATCCCAATATGCCTCTCAATATTTGTTGCAGTTGCTCAATGATATTTTGGACATGTCTAAAATTGAAAGTGGGAAGGTGACCCTTAAAAACGAAGTGATTGACTGGAAACCATTTCTGGATTCGATTAACACCATCATTCAGACTCAGGCGGAAGAAAAAGGGGTACAGTATGTGGTCACTCAATTTGAAGGCGGTAAAGACAGTTATGTGGGAGATGGCGTTCGACTTCAACAAATTTTAATCAATATCCTGTCCAATGCCGTTAAATTTACGCCACCGGGAGGGACTGTTCGTTTGGATATTAAGCAAAGGGGGGCAGATGAAAGAAAGGCAAACCTTTGTTTTACCATCATGGATACCGGTATTGGCATCAGTGAAGGATTTTTACCGGATATTTTTCAACCCTTTGCTCAGGAGCATAGTGGCACCAGATCAGGATATGGGGGTAGCGGTTTGGGACTTGCTATTTCGAAAAATCTTGTGGAAGCAATGGGTGGAGATATTTTTGTAGAAAGTACACTTGGTGGTGGGACTACTTTCCGGGTAGAAGTTCCATGTGGAATTCCGGAAAACTGTGGAGAGACAGACAGGGAAAATTTGGTCACAGAGAGCCTTGCTGTATACGATTTTAGCGGGAAGAAAATATTGTTGGTGGAGGATCATCAACTGAATATCATGATAGCGAGAAAATTGTTGGAGTTTAAAAATGCCCTTGTCCATGTGGCGGAAAATGGTAAAATCGGGTTGGAATTGTTTGCCACCGCCCCAGAACATACCTATGACGTTGTTTTGATGGACATCAGAATGCCGGTAATGGACGGTTTGCAATGCGCCGCGCAGATCAGAAGTTTGGATAGTCCATGGGCAAAAAAGGTGCCAATTATCGCCATGTCTGCCAACGCCTTTGACGAGGATGTTATGAAATCCAAGAATGCGGGCATGGATGCACACATTGCAAAGCCTATTGAAGCAGAACTCCTCTATCAAACCATTGCCCATTTATTATAACCCCATTTAAAAACAGCGTTCCTTAGGAGGTCTTCACTGTTAAAAGAATAAGAAAACATCCTCTTTGTATGTGAACCGGTTTCATCTCTGTTTCGTAGAACATTTTCAAATCTCAGGGTTATAAAGAATAAGAAATTGTCATCTTTGTGTTGACATACAAAACCTATTGTGATAAGATGAAAAATTGTTTGCTTGACATATAGGGCAAATCTGTTCTATACTACTAGGTATGAGACTGGAGGTCTATGCCATGTTTGCAATTGGAGATAAAATCGTGTATCCTATGCACGGTGCGGGAGTCATCGAAGAAATAGAAGAAAAGAAGATTCTCGGAGAAAATAGGAAATATTATATATTAAGGGTTCCTTGCGGCGATATGAAAATTATGGTTCCTGTGGATAATGTGGCTGAAGTTGGCGTTCGTGATATTATGACTGCGGAAAAACTTTCTCAAGTGATAACATTTTTAGGAGAACAATCTACAGATATGTCCAATAATTGGAATCGGAGATTTCGGGAAAATCAAGAAAAACTGAAAACGGGCGACTCTTTTGAAGTTGCAGAGGTTATTCGAAATTTAATGCGAACGGATATGGAAAAGAAACTTTCCACAGGGGAAAAGAAAATGCTTTCGACTGCAAAGCAGATTTTGGCAAGTGAACTGATTTTAGTAAGGGATGTAGATGAAGAGGAAGCCATTGATATGATTCAAAGGGCTGTTACAGGATAAAGATAGAGAAAAAGGTTCAACCGATTAATAAGTTAGAGAATGTCAGGACTGACCAGTCAGGGCATTCTCTAACTTGTCAATAAATACATTTTACTGCAATTTGCAGGATAAGCGAAAAAAGAAGGGGGGGAAAACATGATTAGCAAAATATTTAGAACAATTTTCACTTTGGTGGGTGGTATCCTGGGTTTTGGTGTATTTTTACTGTTAAATGCCCTGTTGGGAGATACGGCTATTATTAAAAATTTGGCATTGACAGAGATGCAGAGTCTTGTAATAGGCATTGTTTTTGCAATTATTTTTGGAATTTTATTTTTTATTTTGACGCCGACATTCGGAAGACATGGGGCCAAAGTGGCGAGGACAATCGAAGTGGATTTGCAAAAAGTTCCGGCTAATGACGTGGTATTGGGTACGTTTGGATTAGTAATTGGGTTGGTGATTGCATTTTTAATTAGCCCTGTTTTTACGGAGTTATCTTATATAGGAACTGTGCTATCCATTTTAACCTACATATTTGTAGGGTATCTGGGGGTGATTATTGCCACAAAAAAAGGAAAAGATCTTTTACCTGGGTGGCTACCCAGTAAGAAGTCCCAAGGGGGAAAGGGAAAGTCAAAAAACGGAGATGCAACACCGAAAATTTTTGACACCAGTGTGATTATCGACGGGCGAATTGCAGATATTATGAAGTCGGGATTTATCGAAGGCATCTTTATTATTCCGGAATTCGTACTTTTGGAGTTGCAACATATTGCAGATTCTTCTGATGGGTTGAAGAGAAACCGTGGAAGAAGAGGCCTTGACGTATTACATAGGATTCAAAATGAATATGGCATTGAGATTTACAATACGGCTACAGAAAAAAATCTGGAAGAAATTCCGGAAGTGGATATTAAACTTTTAAAGTTGGCACAGATGATGAGTGGAAAAGTGGTAACCAATGATTTTAATTTAAACAAAGTGGCGGCTATTAAAGGTGTGGCGGTTCTCAATATCAATGAACTTGCCAATACCCTAAAACCCGTTGTATTGCCCGGCGAAGTGATGCAGCTGTTTCTTGTAAAAGAAGGAAAAGAAAACAGTCAGGCGGTGGCTTACTTAGATGACGGAACCATGATTGTGGTGGAAGACGGCAGAAGATACATTGGACAGACTATCGATGCGACGGTTACCAGTGTGCTTCAAACATCGGCAGGTAGGATGATCTTTGCCAAACCAAAGAAATAAAGGAACAGGATAGTATGTTTGCCAATAAAAAAATAGCGGTCATTATTGCCGCAGGGGGTAGTGGACGTAGATTAAAATCAGCGGTACCCAAGCAGTTTGTTGAAATTCAAGGAAAACCTATTTTGGCCAGAACTATGGAAGTCTTTGAAAAAAGTGAAGCCATAGATGAAATTTTGGTGGTCTCCAATGAGGCGTATTTGTCATACTGTAAAAAAGAAATCATCGAAAAATATAGATTTCAAAAAGTATTTGCGGTCATTGCAGGCGGGAAAGAACGTCAGGATTCTATCTATCATGCAATTGAAATTTTAGATAAAAGCGTTGATTATGTGTTGGTTCATGACGGAGCGAGGCCTTATGTGACGGAAGAGGTCATTATAGGCGTATTGGAAAAAGCGTTGAAACATCAGGCGGCGGCGGCGGCGGTGCCGGCAAAAGACACCATAAAGGTGATGGAAGCAGATTGTTTTGTTCATACACCTGATCGACGTTTTCTATATCATGTTCAGACGCCCCAGGGCTTTGAAAAAAAATTGTTAAAGAGGGCTTATGAAAAAGCCTATGAAGATGGATTTTATGGCACCGATGATGCCATGTTGGTGGAGAGACTGAAAGAAAAGGTATATTTTTCCATGGGAGATTATAAAAATATAAAGATTACAACACCGGAAGACTTAGCACCCGTAGGAGCGAAATCTCAGTTCCTTCCAAGAATCGGTACCGGGTATGACGTACATCAGTTGACAGAAAACCGGAAATTGATTTTAGGAGGGGTACACATTCCCTTTGAAAAGGGTTTGTTGGGGCATTCGGATGCAGATGTATTGTTGCACGCCATTATGGACGCCATGTTGGGCGCAGCTTCTTTGGGGGATATCGGGAAACATTTCCCCGATAAAGACCCGGCATATAAGGACAGTTCCAGCCTGATTCTTTTGGAGCGTGTTGGGAAATTAGTTGATGAAAAAGGGTATAAGCTTGGCAATTTGGATTGCACTGTGATTGCAGAGAGGCCGAAGATTGCGCCTTTTATCAACGAAATGACAGATAACATCACGAAGGCTTTAAATTTGAAGGTTGGGCAGATTAATATAAAAGCGACGACCACAGAAGAACTTGGATTTTGCGGACGGGGAGAAGGCATTGCAGCACAAGCGTCGGCAATCCTATTTGAACCCATTACAGTATTTTAGGAGGAAAATGCATATGAAAGTATCACAACTATATTTTAGAACACTTCGGGAAGTACCCAATGAAGCAGAAATACCCAGCCATATTTGGCTGCTTCGTGCAGGCATGATTCGGAAATTAGTTTCCGGTGTCTATGGATTTATGCCATTAGGATTTCGATCGGTGAGGAAAATAGAAGAAATCGTCAGACAGGAAATGGATGCCAAGGGCGGACAGGAAATTCATATGTCAGCCATACAGCCGGCGGAGTTATGGAAAGAGTCCGGCCGTTGGTTTGCCTTTGGACCCGAAATGTGGCGGTTAAAAGACAGAAACGAAAGAGAGTTTTGCTTAGGACCCACTCACGAAGAGATTTTTACCGATATTGTGAGAAGTGAAATCAACTCTTACAGACAATTGCCTGTGAACTTATATCAAATTCAAACCAAATATCGAGATGAAGCACGACCTAGATTTGGGCTGATGCGAAGTCGAGAGTTTGTCATGAAGGACGCTTATTCCTTTGACAGAGATCAAGAGGGATTGGACAGAAGTTATAAGGAAATGTACCATGCTTATGAAAAAATATTTGATCGCTGTGGCTTGACTTACAGGGCGGTTGAAGCAGATACGGGTGCGATTGGAGGCAGTGCGTCTCATGAATTTACCGCTCTTTCGGAAGTGGGTGAAAGTGAGATTGCTTATTGCGAAAAATGTCAAATGGCAGCGACTACGGAAAGAGCCCAATGCGTAGATGCCCTTCCCCAAACACAGGAAGAAGGACCTTTGGACTATGTCCAAACGCCGGGAACCAAAACCATTGAAGACTTGGTGGAATTTTTGCATATTAAAGAGGAAGAAACGTTGAAAGCATTGCTTTTCGCCGTGTCCAATGAAGACGGCTCTTTTAGAGAATATGTGGCAGCTTTTGTCAGAGGAGATCGACAGCTGAATATGACAAAATTAGTCAATGCCTTAGGAATACCGGAACATTCTATTGCCTTTGCCGATGAAGGGGAAATGGGAGAAAAAACAGGTTGTGTGGGTGGATTTACAGGTCCTGTAGGGTTGCACGACTGCAAATTTGTGGTAGACAGCGAGTTGGTGGGCTTGAAAAATTTAGTAGCCGGTGCATGCAGGGAAAATTACCATGTTAAAAATGTAAATTATGGGCGAGACTACCAAGGAGATATTGTTACTGATCTAAAATTAATGAAAGTAGGGGATGCTTGTCCTATTTGTGGAACTCCTGTAAAAATTGCGCGAGGCATTGAAGTTGGGCAGGTATTTCAATTGGGAACCAAGTACAGCAAATCCATGGGTGCTTATTATAAAGACGAAAAGATGGAAGATCAACTGGTGGTTATGGGCTGTTATGGCATAGGCGTGACCAGAACCTTGGCGGCAGTCGTAGAACAGCACCATGATGATTTTGGAATCATTTGGCCCATGTCTATTGCCCCTTACCATGTGATGGTGACGGTGGTCAATACAAAGAATGGGGAACAGATGGCCTTGGGCGAAAAAATTCATCAAGAATTGTTAGACGCCGGCGTAGAAGTGTTATTGGATGAAAGAGATGAACGACCCGGTGTAAAGTTTAAAGATGCGGATATTTTAGGCATTCCTGTGCGCATTACTGTTGGAAAAAAAGCGCCGGAAGGAATCGTGGAGTACAAGTTGAGACGTGATGCGGAGAAAACAGAAATTTCTGTTGAGGAAGCATTGCGCCAAGCCATTGAAATTGTTCGTTTAGAAAGATAGAAAAGGGGAGATTTTTACATTTGCTTTGGGATTACGGTATGCATAAGGCTGGTTTATATGAAAAAAGATATCCATCTGAAAGAAGTAAAAAGAGGAGCGTCAGTTGAATGAAAAGACTTTGGGAACTGTTCTACGAATTCTTTAAGATGGGGTTATTTACTTTTGGCGGTGGATTGGCCATGCTTCCGTTGATTAGGAGTTTGACCGTGGAAAAGCGGAAATGGATGACAGAGGAAGAGGCCGTAGATTGTTTGGCTTTGTGTCAGGCTTTACCCGGTGTGATTGCCATCAATGCAGCCATTTATGTGGGAAACAAGCAAAAAGGCTTAGTGGGTGCTGTTTTTGCTACCGTTGGTGTCATTCTGCCATCCTTCGCCATTATCATTGGTGTGGTGTTGTTTTTAGGTGCCATAGAGGATAACCCGTATGTAAATGGCGCATTTGAAGGGATTAAGGCGGCTTCTGCAGGATTAATTCTTGTAGCGGCATACCAGGTGGGCAAACAAGTCATGAAAACCAAACTGGCTTGGTTTATTGCCATCGTATCCTTTGTTATCATTGTGGTATTCCATGTAACGGCTTTGTGGGCCATTGTGTTTGGCGGTGGGGCGGGATACATGGCTTATTGGTGGCATGGTATAAAAAACGGAAAACCAGAAAGCAAAGGTGGAAAAGAATGATGGCACTTTTCAACTTATTATTCATGTTTTTCAGAATCGGCCTTTTCAGCTTTGGTGGCGGCTATGCCATGTTGCCTTTGATTTTCCAAAGCGTGCAGGACTTTGGATTTATGTCTGCCGAAGAATTTTCTCGATTGGTGGCGCTTTCGCAGGTTACACCCGGGCCTGTGGCAGTGAATGCGGCCACTTATGTAGGGTTTAACTATGCGGGCTTTCCGGGGGCTGTATTTGCTACTATTGGGGTAGCAATGCCCTCTTTTTTGTTGGTGATTCTTGTCATGAATTTTATAGAAAAATTCAAAGACAGTCAATCTTTAAACAGCGTGTTTGCAGGGATCAGGCCGGCGACAGTGGGGTTAATTGCGTCAGCAGCGGTGTTTATAGGGGAGACTTCTATTTTTAAAGGACCCTTGACATTGACGTCTCTTGATTTTATAAAAAACTTTATGGGCTATATAAATGTATTGCCTTGCATCTTATTTATAGGTACAATCATCTTAGGGGCCGGCTGTAAGATCAGCCCCATAAAAATTACGATTCTTGCGGGAATTGTAGGTGCGTTGTTGTCATAAAGGAGTTTAATATGTGGATAGGCGGGGTAAGAGTCATCGTAAGGAACGGTGATGGGAAGATTCTTATGGTACGGCAGAGCCATGAAGGGCGTAGCATTTGGATGGCACCGGGGGGTGGCATCGAAGCCGGAGAAACTTCGGCAGAAGCTGCAGTTCGTGAAGTAAAAGAAGAGACGGGACTGGACATAAAGATAGGGAATCTTTTGTGGCATGTAGAAGATGTGACCCCAGAGAGAGGACAGCGGTTTGTGAATTTTTTTGTGGGAGACGTTACAGGGGGCACTTTGGCATTGGGTCATGATCCTGAATTTGACAAAGAGCACCAAGTGCTAACAGACGTGGGATTCTTTTCACCGGAGGAAATCTTCCAAATGGAGCATATCTATCCGGACTATATGCGAACAGAATTAAGAATTGCTGTAGAAAGAGTCGATTCGGCTTATAATACATATAAAATCAGGAAAAAATAAAATAATGGAGGAAAGAAAATGAAAATTGCAAGAATTGAAATGGAAAATGGAGATGTGATGAAGGCGGAGTTATATCCGGAAATTGCACCTAAGTCAGTGGAAAACTTTATTTCTTTAGCAGAAAAAGGGTTTTATGATGGTGTCATCTTCCATCGAGTTATTCCCGGCTTTATGATCCAGGGCGGAGATCCTACAGGAACAGGCACAGGCGGTCCGGGATACAGTATTGAGGGAGAGTTCTCAAGCAATGGATTTGAAAACAATTTGGCGCACAGCAGAGGCGTTCTGTCTATGGCTAGGTCTGCCAGTCCTAATTCGGCCGGCTCTCAGTTCTTCGTCATGGTGGCAGATTCTCCACATTTGGATGGACAGTATGCTGCTTTTGGAAAAGTGGTTGAAGGCATTGAAGTTGCTGATAAAATTGTCAGCACCAAGCGCGATATGAGAGACAAGCCAAAAGAAGCGCAGAGAATGAAACATGTAACCATTGAAGAGGTAGAGTAGGCGACCGGTAGTGTACCAACGGTGATCATAGAGAGACTATGACAGAAACAATCAAATAGACGTGATATCATTGGAAATTGACCATTTCTTTGCTTAGGTTTTATTCCCGACAGATTTGAAAAAATTGTTGCACAACACTGTACAATTTTGAGGAATTTGTTCTATGGATATACCCTTGCAATGGAGTGGTCAATTTTATAATTTGCCTAAATAGGGGCACCTTTGACCAATGGTTGTGGAGTGGGTATTTTATGAGCGTAAAGAGTGAGCGCATCTCATTGATTACGCAAGTAGGTGCGCAACTTTTAAAATGGAAAAGTTCTATGAGATAGGGTGAAACTGAAAAAAATCAAATAAATTCAAATAAATTCAAAAATAATGTATACCTTTTTCTCCTTTTTACGTTATATAGGTGAGCGCAAGAAAAAGAAATGAGGGATTATGAAAGAAAAAAGAGAGTTCATAAATGAGATATATGATCAAAAATTTCAGATTATAAGGGGATATCTCATGAAGAAGGGGTGTGGGATACAAGATGCGGAAGACATCGTTCAAGAGACGTTTATCAAGGCTATAGAATATACCCTTGTCTTAACGGAAGAAAATGTTTCCTCATGGCTTTTTAAAGTTGCGCTCAACAAATATTATGATTTGTGCAGAAGGGAAAAAAAGTATCCCAGGCTCATTGTAGATGAAGAAATCTTTGCGGATTTATTTGTGCAGGAAGAGGATGGCATGAAAAAATTGTTGCAGAAAGATGAGGGCATCAGCATACAAAAAGTGCTGGACAGTCTGTCGGAAACCAGCAAGAATTTACTCCTTTTAAAGTATGATATGGGCTTGACTTATGACAAAATCGGACAAATTTTGGATATCAACGGCAATAACCTGAAAACATATTTTTATCGAGCACGAAATGAGTTTAAGAAAAAATGGGAGGAAGAGATGAATGGAAAATAAAGAAGCAGATAAAAGCCGGATGGATGAATTGTTTACATTTGATGAAAACCAGTGTATTGGCGAAAAGGAAAAGGAAAATTTTAAGCGGGCAAAGAGAAAGAGCACACTGAAAATGGTCACCATCAGTGGGTTGGTATTGGTGGTGGTGATTGTCTTATCTTGTGTTTTGAAAATGCAGATTACCCCCTATTTGGTACATGATGATATTGGGCAAAAAGAGAATTATTACCGGATTTACGGAGCCAATTCTTATTTGTCTGTATGGGAGGAGTCGTATCAGTTAATAGGGAGTGAGGCTTCTAGTATACAGTATCGGTTAATAGAAGGGATTCCCGTTTATGAGGGGCGGCTGACTTTAAAATCGTCGGAGGTGAAACCATCTATAAGCGGTGGGAATGATACAGATTGGCAGAAAAATCAATACGAAGAAACTTATTACTTAAGTGGAAATAAAGCCATGCAATTCTTTGCACCGGAACTGGAGTACCCAACGTATATGAATGATTTTTCCATGTTGAAAAATATGGGTACGGAGAAAAGAGCAGAATTGGCCATCTCCTTTGATCGAGATTATACGGTGAAGGAAATTGAAAAAATGCTGCCCCATGATGTCCATTTGGTTTGGAATTGGGTAAAACCTGTGAAAGAAGAAAATAGAAAAGAAACCCTGAAATATGTCTATTTGGGCGATGAAATATCGGGTTTTCCCATGAATGATAAGGTGGGAAATCCTTTGAAAGATCCTGTGGAAAATTTTAAAGAAAATTTGCGGATTGCCACCCGTGAAGGGGGAGAAAACAAAAGGGAATTTACAGAGATGTATGAGCAACTTGGCGGGGAGACTATGTCGGAGAAGACTGTTAAAATCAGTGGAATTGTAGTGACTGGAAGCCCAAAGGATTTGGCTGGATTGGAAGGAAAATCTTTTGTGAAAGGGGCTAGTTTAGGCGCTGTTGTGGATCAATATTAACATAAAAAATAAAGGAGTAATCAAATGGAAAAAATAAAGATCTTTACGAGAAAACACCCTGTTATTTTTGGTATCCTATTTTTTGGCATACTTTCTTTGGTGCTAAACACGATTTGGATTCTGTTGTTTAAAATGGCACATGTGTATGACATCGTGCATGTATTTCCCATTGCTTTGATGATGGAACCTATTTTAAAGGCTGCAGGCGGTGTAATCCCCACCCAGTTTGTGTTGGTGCCTATGGCAGTCATCATGGACATGGTAATGGGGGCTGTTGCGACTGTAATTATATGGAAAATAACAAAAAAAGAAAAAACCTATATGCTGTCCCTAACCCTTGTATTTGCAATCTATTGGATACTTATAACCTATCAATGGTTGCCCTTATTTGGCTAATGGTTTTGTGAACGTTCTGTGAAAAAATCCCACATAAACTTGACTTTACAGTCATCGTCCTGTACTATTAGACCCAACAAAAGAATAAAGCATATGCGGCGTTAAGCAGAATATGCTTTTATTTATTGGAAAGGTAGAAACAGATTATGAATTTAACGATGAGTAAAAGTTATACGTTATTTCTCAGAACTATTGCAATCCTCATGACTTTCTTAGTGGCTAGCACAGTTATTGCTGTGGCCGACGAACCCAACGGGTATCAGGTATCTGTAAATAAAGAGGCAATCGGATACGTAGAAGATGCGGATATTGTTGGACAAGCGACGCAATTGGCAGCAGTACAATTATCAAATGAAAATCAAAATATACAGGTTTATGCAGATGAAGAGGCTGTGAACTATGAACCTGTCTATATTGCCAAAAAAGATAAAGATTTTTTAAAACAGAACCAATTGGCAGCGAAATTAAAAGAAGAACCTGTTTTTCAATGTGATGCTTGGATTTTAAAAGTGAATGGCGTAAATATGTTTGCCACAGCCACTGAAAAAATCGGAAATGATATCATTGCAGGTGTAAAAAACTATTACTTTAAATCAAAAGCAAATGTACAAAGCGTGACGCTGAATCAAACCATTGCATTGGTACGTGGAAAAGTAAGTACGACCAGCTTAAGAAGCGTAGAGTCGGGTGTAAACTGTTTGGTAAAAAAACCTTATGTGACAGCCAGCATCAAATTAAACGGACCTGATTTAGGCAACGGACCCTTGGCCAGACCTATGGCAAAGTTACAGACTTCTTCCGGATATGGAAACAGAGGTGGTGCCAGACATTTGGGTATTGATTTCAGAAATCCAAAGGGTACACCCATCTATGCCACTGGCAATGGAACGGTGATAAAGGCAGGATATTCCGGAAGCTTTGGAAACCTTGTCAAAATAGATCATGGAAACGGCCTGCAAACCTGGTATGCTCATTGCAGTACCATCTTGGTACCTGTGGGAACAAAAGTTTCCAGAGGACAGCAGATCGCCACTGTGGGGGCAACAGGAAATGCGTCCGGCAATCATCTCCACTATGAGGTAAGGCGCAATGGCGTTCCTCAAAATCCTTGGAGTTATATGTAATTGGAAAACATATTGATAAAAACCATAAAATCATGTATAATTTTAGAGCAGGTAAAGCCTGCTCTATTATTTTTTTTAAACAGCGCACAAAATCAGTGTGGAACCATAGTATGTGGGGTACATAGTAAAAGTAAAAGGAGACATTTATGGCATTCTTTAGAGATGTAAACGAAGACGTGAAGGCTGTATTGACACGCGACCCGGCCGCTAGGAATTCCTTTGAGGTTTTATTGTGCTATCCGGGTATTTGGGCCTTGATTTGGCATAAAATATCCCATTGGTTTTATTGTCATAAAATGAAACTCATTGCCAGACTGGTTTCCCAATTTGCCAGATTTTTAACCGGTATAGAAATTCATCCCGGTGCAACCATTGGAAGACGATGCTTTATTGACCATGGCATGGCTGTGGTTGTAGGAGAAACGGCGGAAGTCGGAGATGATGTAACCATTTATCAAGGGGTTACATTGGGCGGTACGGGAAAAGATGTGGGAAAGCGGCATCCTACCATTGGGAATCGTGTCATCATCAGTACCGGTGCCAAAGTTTTGGGTCCGTTTAAAGTGGGAGATGACGCTAAAATTGGAGCAGGATCGGTGGTGTTGGCAGAAGTGCCCAGCCAATGCACGGTAGTGGGAATACCGGGTAAAATCGTAAAAAGAGGCAGTGGACAGAGCAGCAACCAAGAACTGAACCAAGTGGATCTGCCGGATCCAATTGCTGTAGAACTTGAATGTCTAAGAAGACGGATTGTCATGCTTGAAAATAAATTGAGAGAAGTTGAGGAAGGAAAATAAAAGGATGAAAATATACAACACACTAACGAGAAAAAAAGAAGAACTGGTACCCATTGATGAAGATGAAGTAAAAATTTATGTATGCGGACCTACGGTATATAACTATTTTCATATTGGAAATGCCAGGCCTTTTGTAGTGTTTGATACCTTGAGAAAGTATTTGGAATACAGAGGAAAAACGGTAAAATTTGTACAGAACTTTACAGATGTAGACGATAAAATTATTAACAAAGCCAGAGAAGAAGGCATCAGTGCCAGCCAAGTGAGCGAAAAATATATTGCAGAATACTTTAAAGATGCAGCGGCATTGAATGTAAAAAAGGCTACGGTGCACCCGAAAGTGACGGAAAATATTCATGAAATTATTGCGTTGATTTCCGGTTTGATAGAAAAAGGCTATGCCTATGAAGTGAACGGTGATGTTTATTACAACACAAGAAAGTTTGAAGGATACGGAAAACTTTCCAAGCAGAACATTGAGGAATTGGAATCCGGCGCACGAATTGAAACGGGAGATGTAAAAAAAGATCCTTTGGACTTTGCCTTATGGAAAGCACAGAAGGTAGAGGATGAACTGGCGTGGCAGTCTCCTTGGGGATTGGGAAGACCGGGTTGGCATATTGAATGTTCGGCTATGACGAGAAAATATTTGGGAGAAACCATTGATATTCATGCAGGTGGACAAGACCTTACCTTCCCCCATCATGAAAACGAAATTGCCCAGTCGGAAGCGTTTTCAGGGAAGCCATTTGCTAAGTATTGGATGCATAACGGATATATTACCATTGATAACGAAAAAATGTCCAAATCAAAAGGAAACTTCTTCACTGTACGAGACATTTTGAAGGATTATGACGGGGAAGTTATGCGATTTTTCTTATTGTCAGGTCACTACAGAAGCCCCATTAACTTTAGCAGAGAATTGATGGAACAAGCAAAAAATGGGTTGAGCAGAATGGAAAATGCAAAGCATAATTTGGAACATTTGATTCAAAACAGCAGCGGATCTATGACGGAAACCGAGAAAAAAGAGGTAGAAGAACTGAATCAGTATCGGGAAAAATTCATGGCTGTGATGGATGACGACCTCAATACGGCAGATGGCATCAGTGCCATATTTGAGTTGATCAAAGCCATTAATACTCATACGAAAGATGGGGCATCCAAGGAATTCGCCGAGAATTGTTTTCAATTACTCAATGAATTGGCTACCGTGTTAGGGCTTTTACAAGATAAAGAGGAGGATGGTGTAGCGCCGGAAATCATGAGCCTGGTTGAAGAAAGACAAGAGGCCAGGAAGAATAAAAATTTTGCAAGAGCCGATGAAATCAGAGATATTTTAAAGAGCAAGGGTTTGGCGGTTGAGGACACGCCTCAAGGACCAAGGGTTGTAAAAATATAATGGTAGAACGGAAGAAGAATGAGGAGGAGGTCTTGAAATGGCAAAGGAAAATAATTTTATCAAAGCGATGAAAGAGTTAACGGGTGCAAACCTTGTGGAAGAAGCAAGGGAAGAAATTATAAAAGACACAGAACAGAACATGGATATAAGAATCTTACAGACAGAGAAGAAAGAAGCGGAGACACAAAAAAAATTATTTAAAGTTAATGCAGAAAAGACTTTCACTGGAAGCGTTCAAGACAACAGCACGATTATTTCCAAGACCATGGTGATCGTAGGAGATGTAAAATCTGCGGACAATTTAGAAGTATTGGGTATGATTAAAGGCCCCGTAGAAACCTCCAAAGAATTGACCCTAAGAGGGAAAGTGTTGGGAGATGTAAGAGGACAAAACATTACCATGAAAAACTGTGCAGTGCAGGGCAATGTAATGGCGGAAAATCACTTGAGTATTGATGGGGATTCTGTCATTCTGGGAGACGTTTCTGCAACGGATATGACATCATCAGGCAAGGTAAAGGGTGCTATCATTGTAAAAGATTTGGCAAAACTAGAAGGCATGGCACTTGTAAATGGAGATATTACGGCGGAGCGAATTATCATGGAACAAGGTGTAAAACTCAATGGAAAAGTAACAATTCTTTCGGAAGAAAGAGAGAATGACCAACTATTTGAAATCAAATTTGACTAATAATTTTAAAACAATGTAGAAAGAGATAGTAGAGGAGGAAGTGTTGTGGATAAAAAAAAATTGCCGAAAGGATTTTCCAACTTAGGATCAGATGACAATATGAATCCCCCAGAAGTATTTAATGAGGGGCTTGTTGGGGATGCCGTGAATACAACACCCAACCAACGGGTTGAGATAAAAACAGAAAAAGCCGTGTCTATACCCGAAAAAAAGGCTGAGGTGGCAGAAGAGCCTGTGGTAGAAAAAGAGGTACCCATACAGGAAGTGGTTGAGCCGGAAGAAAATAGGAAGATTGAAGAAGAACCGGTGTCTGTATCGGAGATGGCCATTATTGGAAAAAATACAGTCATTAAAGGGGCGATTTATACAAAGGGGCACGCCAGAATAGAAGGCACCATAGAAGGTAGCATCCAATGCGAAGGAAACTTAAAGCTAAACGGAAAGATAAGCGGTGATATTCAAGGCGGAAATATTGAATTGCAGTCATGCGAAATGAAGGGGAATTTGGCGGCGAAAGGCGGCATTATCATTGGAGAGGGAATTGTTTTAAATGGTGATATTGCTGCAGAAAAATTAATTTTAGATGGTGCTGTTAGAGGAAATTTAAAGATTGAAAAAGACGCGCATTTATCTGAAAATGCAGTGGTAGAAGGTTCCATAGAAGCAGGAAAATTAACCATGATTGCCGGTGCGAAAGTACAGGGGCATATGAGCATTCGATAAATATAATGAAATAGGTGTTGGGTAAATGCTGCTCAGCACTTTTCTATTGAGAACTTCATGACGCTGGTCATGGAACAAAAAGGGGAAGAATGGAAAAAGAAAATTTAGAGTATGCAAACAGCACGGTTTTGGCTTACATTGGAGATGCGGTCTATGAAGTTTATGTGAGAGAACAGATTATGAATGGGGGTGAAATTCATGCGGATAAAATGCATAGCAGTGCCATTAAATATGTGAGAGCGGAAGGACAAGCTATGGCATTGAAAAAAATGTTTCACCAACTTTCCGACAAGGAACAAGCCTTGGTGAAGAGAGCCAGGAATAAAAAAATTACATCAAAGCCCAAGAATGCAGATCCTATTTTGTATAAATGGGCGACGGGATTAGAAGCATTAATCGGGTATCTTCATTTGTCCGGCCAAAAAGAGAGAATGGAAGAAATTATAATCGAAATCATGAAGATGATAGATGGAGAGGAAAATGGAAGAAAAACGGAAGAGAAATAAATTTCGGGATTTGTTGGGTGACTATTATTTGACCAATCGACAAATAGGGAAGGAAACTCAAAAAGAGAAAGGACCTTGGAAAAAAAATGAAAAAATCATGTTGGCAGTAGCCATTGTTTTGGTCATTGCAGTGATTATTAAGTATGCTTTTTTCAAATAAGGGGAAGAAGTCAAAAAAGTGATGTATAGATCATGGACGGAGGAGGTAATCGTTGTGAGTAAAGCGGATGAAATATTTGTGCGCATGTGCAAAGATATTTTGGAAAATGGGGATTCTTCGGAAAATCAAGTGGTGCGGGCAAAATGGGCAGATGGCGTGCCTGCCCATACTGTGAAGCGGTTTTCTGTCATCAATCGATATGATTTAGCGGAAGAGTTTCCGGCGTTGACTCTGAGACCCACGCCTATTAAATCGGCGGTGGATGAACTTCTTTGGATTTGGCAAAAAAAATCCAATATGGTCAAAGAGTTAAACAGCCATATTTGGGATGCTTGGATGGATGAGGACGGCACCATTGGCAAAGCCTATGGTTATCAATTGGGTGTTCCTTATGAATTTGCACAGGGGAAAATGGATCAAGTGGATAATGTCCTTTGGCAACTGAAAAACACCCCTTATTCCAGACGAATTATGACCAATATTTTCAACTTTCAGGATTTAAAAGAGATGCAGTTAGAACCTTGCGCTTACAGTATGACCTTTAATGTGACCGGAAATAAACTGAATGCCATTCTCAACCAAAGATCCCAGGATACACTGGTGGCCAACAGCTGGAATGTGGTGCAATATGCTATTTTGGTGCATATGTTTGCCCAAGTGAGCCATTTGGAAGTGGGCGAATTGGTTCATGTCATTGCAGATGCACATATTTATGATCGCCATATTCCTTTAATTAAAGAGCTCATTGAGCGGCCTCAATATGCGGCTCCCACGCTAAAGTTGAACCCAGATATTAAAAATTTTTATGAATTTACGGTAGCGGATGTTCAGGTGGAAAACTATGAAACAGGACCGCAGATGAAGGGAATTCCGGTGGCCATCTAATGAAAGAAATTGTAGTGGTAGATCAAAACTGGGGCATTGGAAAAGATGGAACCTTGTTGGTACATTTGCCCGGAGATTTGAAATATTTTAAAGATCAAACCTTAGGAAAAGTGGTAGTTATGGGAAGAGAAACCTTGCAATCACTGCCGGGAGCGAAACCGCTGAAGGACAGAACCAACATTGTTTTAAGCCGCAATAAGGACTTTACGGCAGACTGTACAGTCTGTCATTCTACGGACGAGTTGTTTAAAACCTTGGAGGATTATGACACGGAAGAAGTGGTCATTGCCGGAGGCGAAAGTGTATATAAACAATTGTCACCTTATTGTGACAGGTACTTGGTAACGAAAATCTACAAGGAATTTCAAGCGGACAAACACTTTGAAAACTTAGATGAAAGAGAGGATCTTTCCATCGTATGGGAAAGTCCCATGCAGGTAGAAAAGGATATTTTATATAAATTTATTGAGTACAGGAGAAAATAATTTGGAAACCATAATTATAGGGAGAAATCCGGTTTTGGAAGCGTTGAAAAACGACAGAGAAATAGAAAAGATCTTGGTTACAAAGGATGGAGCAGGATCTGTTAAAAAAATTGTAGCCATGGCAAAAGAGAAAAAATTAACGGTTATGCAAGTGGATAAACCGGTTCTTGACCGTTTGGCCGATGGAGGTAGCCATCAAGGTGTTGTCGCTTACGTTTCAGCTCACGCTTACATAGCGTTGGATGAACTGATTGAAAAGGCTTTGGAAGCGAAAGAAGAGGCATTCCTTATTATTTTAGATGGAGTGGAAGATCCTCACAATTTTGGAGCCATCATTCGTACAGCTGACGGAGCGGGTGCCCAGGGGATTATTATTCCCAAAAGAAGAGCGGTAGGTATTACGGAAACCGTGGCCAAGGCATCGGCAGGCGCCGTTGAATATGTGCCGGTTGCAAAAGTTTCCAATATTGTACAGACGATAGAACGATTGAAAAAAGAAGGATTTTGGATTGGCGCATGTGATATGGATGGGGAGCTGTACCACCAAGCAAACTTAACCGGTAAATTTGCACTGGTAATTGGCGGTGAAGGACAAGGTATCAGCCGATTGGTTCGAGAAACCTGCGATTTCATAGTATCCATTCCCATGAGTGGGAAAATTAATTCCCTCAATGCTTCAAATGCGGCGGCAATTTTAATGTACGAGGTGAAAAGGCAGAGAGACGGCAAGAGATAGAAGAGGATAGGGAGAAAACAAGGATGGAAGAGAAGTATTCTCATATCTCCGACGAGGCCATTGTAAAAATGGCACAAGGTGGCGATCGGGAAGCAGAAGAATATTTAATCAGAAAATATAAAGATGTGGTGAGGAGCAAAGCGCACCTCTATTTTATGGTGGGTGCAGACAGCGAAGATATTGTTCAGGAGGGGATGATCGGTATCTTTAAAGCCATTAGAGACTATCAGGATTTCAAGCAAGCCTCCTTTCGAACGTTTGCGGAAATTTGTATTAACAGGCAGATTATTACAGCCATTAAAAGAGCGGGCAGATTAAAACATTCTCCGTTAAATACATCCATTTCTTTGAATAAGCCTATTGATGAAGACAAAGAGCAAACTTTAGAAGAGACCCTTTTGTCAAACAGTCATACCGACCCTGAAGCCATCGTTCTTTTAAAAGCGGACATGGATTTTATAGAAGGAAACAGCGGAGATATTCTCAGTGATTTGGAACTTCGGGTTTGGAATGAGTTTCTCCAAGGGAAGACTTATGCTGAAATTGCAGCCATAACAGGGAAGTCCAGCAAGGCGATTGATAACGCTGTGCAGAGAACAAAAAGAAAGATTGAGTCATATTTAGAAAAGTAAGATTGACATAGGGGGAAAAACATAGTAAAATTAAAAACGTCGTAAGTTTGAGGATGAATTTATGAATGAAGTAAGCTGCTGTAACTCAGGCGGTAGAGTACTACCTTGGTAAGGTAGAAGTCACGGGTTCGAATCCCGTCAGTAGCTCCAAAACAAAAGCGTTAGAATTAAACAAAATAAAATGGAGGAGAATCAAAATGGCAAAAGCAAAATTCGAGAGAAACAAGC
>JAVVUJ010000020.1:0-23378 GCA_036653195.1 Anaerovorax sp.
AAAAGGCACATGCCGGATTATCCCAAAATGCGTTGCATTTATGGGATAATAACCAAAATGTTCAAGCAGGAGATTCTTATGGATAAGGTGAAGAAGTTTTTTAATAGAAAAATCCAAACCTATGGAGTGGCTATTGCAATTCTTCTGTTGTTGTGCATTCTTGTAGGCGTTTTATGTGTGCAATATTATAAACAAGTACAAGACACTGTGAAGACAGAAAACAGTGGATACATGCAAGAAATTTCCAAGCAGATGGCTACCAATGTGGGTCGGACTATTAAGGATAATTTTGCTGTATTAGAAACACTGACCAGTGTTTTGCAATATGAGAATGTGACGACTTACGATGGGTTGGCACCGGTGGTTTCTGAGTTGAAAAATCAGTGGAATTATGAAAAAATTCTTCTGATTTACGAAAATGGCATTGTTCATGATGAAAATGGAAAAACAGTCATCGTAAGCGACAAAAATTACTTGCGGCAGGTTGTTATGGAAAAAAGACCGTCCATGACACCTTCGCAGATGGTTGACGGGGAAGAGAGCATTGTCTTTGCCATTCCCATCAAAGCCACAACCCTTGAGGGAAACAACGTTCTTGCAATTGCTGCAAGTTATGATTTGAGCAATTTTGATAAAAATTTATCTATGACGGCTTTTGATGGAAAAGGCTATGCACATATTATCAGCAAAGATGGTACTATCATCATAAGGTCAAGTTCCAAAAATGCATTACCTATGGGGTACAATATATTGACCTCTATTTCACAAGGTGAGATGCAAAGTACCCGTTCCGTGGAAGATGTACAATTTCAGCTGGAAGAGGAAAAGAGTGGGCAACTGGAGTTTTCCTTAGGGGGAGTCAATGAATACATGACATACACGCCTTTAGGGGTGGAAGAATGGGTGTTGGCCACCTTTGTTCCTGTGTCTGTTGTCAACGCAAAATCAACACTTCTTTTGGAAAGCACAATCTTGTTGTGCAGCTTCATTACCATTTCTTTTGGCTTGCTGTTGGGATTTTTAATGGTACTATTTTATCGTCACAAGCGAAAATTAGAAAAAATTGCCTATGTAGATCCTGTGACAGATGGAAACACCATCCAACGCTTTTATGATTTGGCCGCCATTGCTCTTCAAGATGCAGAGGAATGCGAATATGCGTTGGTTTACACCAATATTAAAAAATTTAAAGTTTTAAACGAACAATTTGGCAGAAGTGCCTGTGATGCAACGTTGCGCAGCATTGAAAACGCAATTGCCATAGATTTGAAATCTCCTGAGTGTGTAGGCCATTTATTCGCCGACAACTTTTGTGTACTAATCAAATATGGAGGCGAAGAGGAAATGACAGAACGTTTTCGCAGATGGCACCAACTGAGCAGTCAAATTACGGAAAAAAATGGAGCCCTGTGGTTGCCATTGATTTTGGAATTTGGCGTCTATATTATTGATGATAATAAGGTGCTTTTTCCCCATATGATCGACCGTGCAAAGCTGGCACTTTCCGAGACTACCGTAGAAATTTTAGGAAAGTTGCGGTATGCCATCTATGATGAGCGCGTTCGCCGCTTGCTTTTGCGAGAAAAACAGTTGGAAGACATGATGGAAGAAGCCTTAGAAAACTGCGAATTTGAAGTATATTTGCAGCCAAAGTATCATACAAAGGATGAAAAAATCGGGGGAGCCGAAGCTTTGGTCAGATGGAACAGCCAGACAGAAGGCATGATTTATCCAGATGAATTTATTTCTTTATTTGAAAAGAATGGTTTTATTGTTCCATTGGATTTTTGGGTATTTGAACAGACTTGTAAGGCATTGCGACGTTGGATCGATGCAGGGTTTGAACCTGTAAAAATATCGGTTAATTGTTCACGCATTCATTTGAAAAACCCACAATTTTTAGATCAATATTGTATCATTGCGGAGAAATGCAATGTTTCGCCTGAATATTTGGAAATAGAATTGACGGAAAACACGGTATTTGAAGATGTGGAACATTTGACACACACCATTGAGCGCATCCACCAAGCCGGGTTTGGATGCTCTATGGATGATTTTGGAAGTGGTTATTCATCTCTCAATTTAATTCAGGATATTCCGGTAGATACGTTGAAATTAGATCGGATTTTTTTTAGAGATGGTGCAAAAAATGAGATACGTACAGAGTCTGTTATAGCCAGTATTATCTCTATGGCAAAGGCACTTGCCATGAAGACGGTAGCAGAAGGGGTAGAACGGCGTGAACAGGTTGATATGCTAAAGCGATTAGACTGTGATTATATTCAAGGGTACTATTTCGCAAAACCCATGCCTATTGGGGAATTTGAGGCTTTGGCATTTGGCGTTTCCATTGATCATCAATCACCGTTGAGTAAAACAGAGGAGGGTTCTTGAAATGAAAAAGAAGTGGAGAGGGATTTTTTCAATCATTTTAATCCCAGTATTGGCGTGTACCTTATGGGCGTGTGGAAAGCAAGAGGTGGAATCCAAGGATATTTTAACGCAGACTGTACTTTCTGAGGACCAAATTCCTGTGACCATATTGGTGAAAAATGCATTTTCTATCAATAAGTTTGAAAAAGCTGCAGAGAAAAAGTTCCCACAGTTGGACATTATTCAAGTGGGCAATTATACTGCGGATATGGGTATCGCAGAGTATGAGGCACGCTTAAAAAACAATGATTTGACCGATATGGTCATGACGTGGCCTCTTGATGTAGGCGAAGAATATTGGGAAGACTGTTTAATGGATTTGTCTGCGTTGCCATTGAGTAGCAAATATGCCACGGCCATGCTCAATGATATTTCCCGCCATGGAAAATTGTATTATCTTCCGGGCCCCTCACAGGTTCGTGGTATTGTGTACAATAAAACTTTATTTCAAGAAAATGGATGGGTGGTGCCGGACAACTATGAAGGATTTATTCAGCTTTGCAAGGATATTGAAGCAGCGGGGATTCGTTCGCTACAGTTGGGACTTGGGAATAAAGAGGTTTTGGATACGGCCTTTGTAGGGTACGGCTATGAGAGCAGTTTTAGTAAGCCGGAAAATATGCAGAATATAGAAAATTACAACCAAGGAAAGGGCAGCTTTGCAGACAATTTTATGCCGGCTTTGGAAACCTTTCAAAATCTGCTGGATGAAGGTGTTTTACAAAAAGGTGATTTGAAAATTACTTATGACGATCGAGAAAAAATGCTGTTTAATCGACAGTGTGCCATGATAGAAGATTCCGTATTGTTGACACGCAAGGGAATGGAGGTCAATGGGTGCACGGATGAATTTGCATTGATGCCATTTTTTAATCCCAATGCTGAAAACAGCGATTGGGCCAGACTATATCCTGTGTGTTACATTGGATTAAACAAACAATTGACAAAAGATGAAAACAAAGAAAAATTGGCATGTGTTATGGATTTGGTGGAATATATCAGCACACCGGAAGGACAGATCGCACTGGCCGGCGATACAGATGCTATGTTTTCTGCGTTAAAAGGTGTACATCCTGTAGAGACTAAGGAAGCTGTACTGCTGCGTCCTGCGTTGGAAGAAGGACGCTATGCAATATTTCCCACCTTGAAAAATGCACAGGAGGCATTGCGCAGTGGGTTGGCAGGAATGGTTGAGGGCCAATTGACCATGGCAGATGTGGTGAAAATGGTGGATAAACAAAATAGTTCACCGCCTATTCCCATGATACCTACGGTCATTGGAAAAGCAACAGAAGATTTTACACTGATTGACACGGGAAACTTTATTACCGATGCTATGCGTGAAAAAACTGGCTGTGAAATCGCTTTATTTCTTGATAATGGAAAAGATGGAAAATTAAATCAGAAGGGTGTCAGTGGTCGATTGTATCAAGGAGAGATTACTACGATTGATATAGAAAAACGCATTATGCCGGATTTTAAGTATGGTGAAAAGGGAGAAATCCGAAAGATTACCATGTCAGGTGAAGATCTACGAAACACGTTGGAGTATGCCATACCCGTGGAAAATAAAAAAGTAGGATGGTTCTACTATTTTTCAGGGTTAAATATGGAATATGATCCCACTGCAAAACCGGGTACACGCATTCATAAAATTAGGGATCTGGACGGAAAGGAGATTGATCCACAAAGAATCTATTCTATTGCTGTTACAGATGAAAACGTACCCAATGAGTATGTGAAAACGTCAAAGAAGACCGGTATATTGGTGAAAGATGTGGTGGTAGAAGCCATTGTAGATGCTGGGGTGATTCAGCCTGCCAAAGACAATCGCTTTATTTTTTAGAGATAGGAAGAATATAAGGAGGGTGGAAAAAAATTTTGAGTAGAGAAGGAGATGGGGAGACGGTCTATGTCAGATTGGAAAACAGCTGAAGAATGGGCGCAAATGGTGCAACCTCTATTAAACTGGTACGATCAACATAGCAGAATCTTACCGTGGAGAGAGAACAAAGAGCCTTATCCTGTGTGGGTGTCCGAGATTATGTTACAGCAGACTCGGGTTGAAACAGTGAAACCATATTTTGATGAATTTATGAAAGAATTACCCACTGTAAAAAAATTGGCAGAAGCAGAAGAAGGGCAGTTGTTGAAATTATGGGAAGGGTTAGGCTATTATAATCGTGTTAGGAACCTGCAAAAGGCGGCAAAGCTGATTATGGAACAATACAAGGGTCAATTCCCCACCTCTTATGAGAAAATACTTTCATTGCCCGGCATCGGCACCTATACGGCAGGTGCGATTTCTTCTATTTGCTTTGAAAAACCAACGCCTGCCGTAGACGGAAATGTATTGCGCGTTCTTTCACGGGTGACAGAAAGCTATGCAGATATTGCCTCTGCCAAGATAAAAAAGGAAATGACGGAAAAGTTGGAGGGAATTTATCCTGTATTGCGAAGGGGGGATTTTACCCAGAGTTTCATGGAATTGGGTGCTATGGTTTGCACGCCTGCAGGTGTTCCAAAATGTGAGGAATGTCCCTTACAGTTTTTATGCAAAGCTTTTGCAAAGGGAACGCAAAGGAAACTCCCTGTAAAAGCAAAGAAAAAACCACGAAGAAAAGAAGAGCGAACGGTGTTTATTCTTTCTTTTGGAAACAAACTGGCAGTGCATCAGCGAGAGAAAGGGGGATTGTTGGGCGGTATGTGGGAACTGCCCAATGTAGAGGGGCAGTTGACACCAAAAGAGGCGCTCCAAGCTTTGGAACCCTGGAATGTAGACGCCCAAGGTTTGGAAAAATCCATCAATAGGAAACATGTGTTTACGCATATTGAGTGGCATATGATCGGTTATTTTATCCCGTGCCAAAAGGAAAGTCCTTTATTCTCGTGGGTGACACCGGAAGAATTGGAAAGAGAGATTTCCTTGCCTTCAGCTTTTAGAATTTTTCTGGAATAAAGGGTACTGGACTGAAAATGGGCTACCATAAGATTTTCGCTTATGGTAGCCCATTAAAGTTTTAAATTCAATCATTGGCAGGTTGGAAAGGGGTTCTGCATAGCTTCTGAATTTGCTTATATAAACAGGTTCACGTTAGATTCTTCTGCATCCCCCAGATAAGCAGCGACACCTCCTAATTCTACACCATCCAGTAGCTCTTCTTTTGTAATGCCCATGACGTCCATGGACATGGTGCATGCCACCAGTTTAATGCCGCTTTTCATAGCCTGCTCCATTAATTGGGGCAAGGAATTGACATTTTTATCTTTCATCACCTTTTTCATCATAGCAGTACCCATACCGGCCATATTCATATTGGACAGCTTTAATTTTTCCATACCTCGTGGCATCATTTTCCCAAATAGGGCATCTATGAGGGGTTTCTTTACTTTACTCTTTTCAGGTTTTCTCAAAGCATTTAAACCCCAGAAGGTAAAGAACATGGTTACGGGTCTGCCCATGGAAGCGGCGCCGTTGGCAATAATAAAGGAAGCCAAAACTTTATCTAAATCTCCGCTGAAGACCACCATTGTTTTTCCTTGTGGCACTTCCAAAGTTTGTGGTGCCTGTTCTTTATCTATGGCACTGCCCACAGAATTGCCTTTGGTTTCAGGAGTCTTGCCCCTTTGGATACCATTGCTGACGCCTTTTTGGATGTAAACTACGTTTTCTTTTCCCCGGCGTTCTGTTTTTAAAAGTGTGTTTTTTGTGCGTCGGCACCAACTTTCAATATCTCTTGCAAACCCCATATCTGTGGCGGAAACTTCAATGATGTCGCCATGGTTAATCTCATTTATGGTATGGTAAACCTTCATAATGGGGCCGGGGCATTGGAGCCCACTGCAATTTACCTGCAATTTAGCTTCAATATGATCCAAATCGATGGGTTTTAAACTTCTTGGAAGAGGGGGGATTTCCGCAGAATTTTCTTCCCTTGAACCTATGCCATCATTCTGTTGAAAATCTGCGTCAAAGGAACAGCCAGATGCCTTGGAGAGACTATTGTAATGCGTTGATTTATAAAAAGAGGCGCCGCCTGGGTAAACCTGCACATGGCGAAATCCTGCACCTGCTAAAATTCTGGACGCATTGTAAGAGCGCACACCGATGGCACAATAAGGAATGATCAATTTGTTTGGATCCAGTTCGTGAATTCGACTTCTCAGCTGACCCAAAGGAATATGATAGGAATTAGGCATTGCAAAGGCCATTCGCTCGAAATCTTCTGAGACATCTAAAATGACAACGTTTTTTTCGTCTATTTCATGGGATAAGGTTTCCAAAGCATCCCAAGATGCAAAAGATACAAGACTTTCCAATATATTTTTTGCTACGAAGCCAGCCATGTTCACAGGGTCTTTTGCAGAAGAGTAGGGAGGCGCATAGGCCAATTCCAACTGTGCCAAATCATGAACCGTACCACCCAGCCTTAAGGTTACTGCAATGGTATCAATTCTTTTATCTACGCCATCTTGACCGATGGCTTGGGCACCAAAAATTTTGCCGTCTTTTCCGAAAATCAGTTTTAAGGTGAGTTGTGTTGCGTCCGGATAATAGCCTGCATGGGATTTTTGGTTGATGAGGGCTACAAAATAATCTTTATTTTTCTCTTTTCCCCAAAGAGCCAACGTCTTTTCATTTGCGCCTGTACAGGCTACTGTTAAGTCAAAAACCTGTGCCACGGAGGTGCCTTGGGTGCCATTATAAGATTCCCATGTTTTTCCAAATTTGCTTTCGTCGAGAAGACCGTAGCTGCGGGCGATATTGTTGGCCACCATGCGACCTTGCTTGTTTGCGGGGCCGGCCAAAGGAACCATGGTTCTCTTCTTTGAAATAAATTCTTCCACCTCGATGACGTCACCCACCGCATAAATATGGGGGTCGGTTGTCATTAGATTTTTATCAACAATGACACCGCCTTTTGCATTTAGGGCTAAGCCGGCTTCTTTTGCCAATTGACTGTTTGGACGAACACCAATAGAGAGGATGACCAGATCTGCCTCAATTTGTTTTCCGCTCTGTAACGTGATGGTGGTCACGTCTTCTTTGCTTGTAAAGGTAGAAACACCATCGCCTAAAAGCAGATCCACTTGATTCATTTCCATATTTTCATGGAGAAGCTGCGCCATTTCAAAATCTATGGGTGCCATAACTTGCTGCTGAGCTTCAATGACCGTGACATGGGCACCGGCAGCATGTAAATTTTCAGCCATTTCCAGTCCAATAAAACCGCCACCGATAACCGCAGCCCGTTTCGGCTTTTTTTCAGTGATAAAGCTTTTGATTTTATCCGTGTCGGGAATGGTCCAAAGGGTATAAATTCCGGGGCCGTCAATGCCAGGAATGGGCGGCTTTAACGGGGAAGAACCGGTTGATAGAAGCAAGGTGTCATAGGATTCGCTGTAGGTTTCTCCTGAGATTGTATTTTTTACTAAAACCTGTTTCTCCACAGGCTGAATGGAAAGCACTTCGTTGTTGATGCGAACGTCTATATTGAATTTTTCATTCATGGCTTCCGGTGTTTGCAGCAACAAAGAGTCCCGTTCCTTAATCACGTCACCGATATAATAGGGAAGGCCACAATTGGCATAAGAAATGTAGCCGCCTCGTTCTAGCAGGATGATTTCTAAGCATTCATCCAATCTTCTCAATCGGGCTGCGGCACTGGCTCCACCGGCAACACCGCCAATGATTACAATTTTTTTATTCATAATTTCCTCCATATGGCTAAGGGAATAAGTTGATTTTTTTTAATTTTACCATAGCAAAATTCAGATTGCTGTGACAAAATCACCAACCTATGCTAAAATAAATAAACAATTCTATTTTAAATGTTAGAAGGCTTTTATAGATATGAGGCGAAATTTGCGGATTCCTGAAGGGGTTCGCACAGCGCAGGCAGTGTAGAATGAATCGTAGGTGAGGGAACATGGAAAGAGTGGAAGAACTTGCTGCCCTTGAATCTCTTTTTCCTTTTTGGAAAAGGATGACTGAAGGGCAAAAAACACAGATGACCGGTGGGTGTAAGGCGTTACATTTTAAACCGGGGCAATCTGTACATGGTATGAAAACCGGCTGTACGGGTGTGATTGCAGTAAAAGAGGGAAGACTTCGAGGGTATTTGTGTTCTGACGAAGGAAAAGAAATTACGTTATTCAGGCTTTTAAAAGGGGAGGTCTGTATGTTGACGGCATCTTGTATTATTAAAAATATTTCTTTTGATCTGATGGTGGATGCAGAAATAAAATCCACCATTGTGGTCATTGATCCTGTGATTTATGAAAAAATAGCAAAAGAAAACACAGAGGTGGATACCTTCATGGGAGATTTAATATCCAGAAGGTTTTCAGAGGTCATGTGGATTATGGAGCAGGTTTTATTTATGAAAATGGATAAAAGGTTGGCCATCTTTCTTCTTGATGAAGAGGCGCTTTCTGAAACAGGTGCTATTACATTAAGCCATCAGGAAATAGCAGATCATATTGGAACTGCCAGAGAAGTGATCTCCAGAATGTTAAAATATTTTGCAAATTCCGGTTTAATTCAGGTGTCGAGAAAAGAAATTTTGATTTTAGATGATCAGGCATTGCAAAAACTGGCAGAATAGTCCTTTTACACAGGACCATTCTGCCAGTTCTTATCAGTTGGTGTCTCCATATTCTTGGACGACCAGGCCTTTCTTCCACCATTTGGTGGAATAGTTCACCTTTGCCTTATCAAAATATTTACTCGCACTTTGATCATAGATAAATCTCAGTCCATCTAAAGTTACTAATTTGTCATGATCGGTTTTTAACTCATCCAGAGTTACCCCAAAACTGGGGCCGCCTCAACTGACACAAGCAACGTAGACACGGATATATTTCTTTTCGGGGCATTCATTTTCCGCTAAAATACCTTTTAAATAAGCAATCGCTTCTTTTGATGCATTCATTTTTTTTCTCCTTTTTACCTTTTTATTCGATGGAAAAACCTGGCAAAACATGGACTCGATTGTCAGGAATTTGGGATAGTAACTCTATCTCTTGATGTTGGTCTAATCATAAACCTTCAGGAACAAGGATACTGTGATAAAGTTACAAAGGCGTGAAAAAAATTAAAGTTGTCCCATAAAATGTTGGACAAGAAGAGATACTACGCTAACAGAAAACCAGCAACAAAGTCCTAAAAATATGGGTTTATATCCATTTGAAACTAATTTTTTCAAGTTGGTGTTCAATCCGATGGCAACCATGGCCATGACGATAATAAATTTACCCAAAACAACCAAGTTGTGGGAAAGAGCCAAGGGTAATCCGGCAAAGGTGTTGATAATAGCCGTTGCCACAAAGCCTAAAACAAACCAGGGGAATACCTTTGAAAACTGAAATGCGCCTACGGATTCTCCGTGGTCATTTTGCTGTTGGTTGTCTTTTTTCATTTGCTTCGAGGTAAAGATAGCAAGAACCAAGGTAATGGGTACGATCATCAAGGTTCTGGTTAGTTTGACGATGGTGGCAAATTCCAAGGCCACATTATTGCCTACGGCAGAGCTCCAAGAAACACCGGCAGCCACCACAGAAGAGGTATCGTTAATGGCGGTTCCTGCCCACATTCCGAAGCCAATGTCGCTCATGCCCATGAAATGGCCTAAAGGTGGAAAGAGGAAGACCGCGATAATATTGAACAGAAAGATGGTTGAAATGGCATGAGCCACATCTTCATCTTCTGCACGGATTACAGGTGCTGTGGCAGCAATGGCAGAACCACCGCAAATGGAAGTGCCAACGCCGATGAGGATGGTCATTTTGCCCTTTAAATGCAAAGCTTTTCCAACGAAGTAGGCTACAAGGAAAGCTGAAGTGAGGGTGAAAATCATAACCAAAAGGGATTGTCCGCCTACTCGGATGACGTTAAACAAATTCATCTCAAAGCCTAAAAGAATAATAGAATATTGTAATAATTTTTTTGAGGTATACTTGATTCCCGGACCTAAATTTTTTTCTTGCAAATGGGGAAAAATCATAATGATGATCATTCCAAGTAAAATTCCAAAAACCGGACCTCCAATAATTGGAAAGGCATTCCCTAGAAACCATGCAGGCATAGCCAGCACCAGGCAGAAGAGAACACCATAGCTTATTTTTTTAACTTGTGACATAGATACTCCTTTTTAATTAAATTATATAAATTGTATAGCAAGGAACATTGTATAGGAAATGTCCTCAAGAATCAAGAGCCGGAAGACCGCTATTTGTTGTGTATCTTGACATAAGACAACTGAAAATACGTAGGAGGGACGTATATGAAAATTGCTTTACATTTATAATATACTTTAGATTTAGAATATGCTACAATACAATAGATATTTTTTTACTGTAGCCTTTGCATTTCGTGGCGTATCAATGCCATATGAATTTAAAAATTTTGTTGATGAAAGGACAAATTATGTTAGTTGGAAAAACCGTTTTAATTGGCGTATCAGGGGGAATTGCTTCCTATAAAACCGCCTCACTTGTCAGTATGCTGAAAAAACAAGGCTGCCAGGTTCATGTCATTATGACAAAGAATGGGACAGAATTCATTTCGCCTCTTACATTTGAAGCACTTTCAGGGAATCGTTGTGTGACCCATACCTTTGATCGCAACTATGCCTTTGACATTGAACATATTTCTCTTGCAAAGCAGGCGGATTTGTTTATGGTTGCACCGGCTACTGCCAATATACTTGGAAAAATGGCCTATGGGATTGCAGATGATATGTTGACTACCACTATGCTGGCTTGTACTTGTCCCAAGATTCTTGTACCTTCTATGAATACGAAAATGTACGAAAATCCCCTTGTTCAGGATAATATAGGGCGATTGAAAGAGTTTGGGTTTACAGTCATTACGCCGGAAACGGGGGATTTGGCTTGCGGAGATCATGGTGCGGGAAAAATGCCGGAGCCTCAAGAACTCTACTCATATATAGAACAAGAATTGGCATGTATAAAAGATTTGAGAGGGAAAAAGATTTTAATTACAGCGGGACCTACCCAAGAAGCCCTGGATCCTGTCAGGTATATTACCAATCACTCTACGGGAAAGATGGGCTGTGCTTTGGCAAAGGCGGCGGCTTTACGAGGGGCAGAAGTTACGTTGGTCATGGGACAGACCGCAGGCATAGAACTGCCTAAATTTGTGGAAGTGGTGTCGGTCATCAGTGCAGAAGACATGTTTCAAGCTGTGGCTTTTCGTGCTGCAAATCAAGATATCATCATTAAGGCTGCCGCTGTTGCAGATTATACACCGGCGCAGGTAAGTCCAGGTAAAATAAAGAAGAAAGACCAGGATTTGACCATTGCATTAAATCGTACAAAAGACATTTTAAAATGGTTGGGAGAACATCAGGTGCCGGGTCAGTTTTTATGCGGATTTTCTATGGAGACAGAGAATGTATTGGAAAATTCTCGGAGCAAATTGCTAAAGAAAAAGGTAGATATGATCATTGCCAATAGCTTAGGGGAAGAGGGCGGCGGATTCGCGGGAGACACGAATATTTTAACCATCATCACGAAAAAAGAAGAAGTCTCTTTGCCGAAAATGAGCAAATTAGAAGCAGCCCACAGGGTGCTGGATGCCATATTGAAGGCGCAAGAAGAAAAGTAAACGTAGCAGATTTTTATAGTTTATAAGTATGAGCCAGAGGTCCAATCCCTTTTCCCAGATTTAAACCTGCACGCAAGGCGCCTGTCAAGTATTCTTTTGCTTTTTTCACGCTTTCATCAAGGTTTTTTCCGTCGGCTAAATTGCAGGCAATTGCGGAAGACAGCGTACAGCCTGTGCCATGCGTATTGGGATTGTCAATTCTTTCACAGGGATATTGATACCATGCATGGTCTGCATAAAGCCAGTCAGTGGCATCATGAAAAAGATGTCCTCCCTTTACGAGCACGGCACTATAAAACCGTTCACTGATGCATTTAGCAGCTTTTTGCATATGGGCTTCATTTTTTATAGAAAATCCACAGAGGACTTCCGCTTCGGGAATGTTTGGCGTCAGCAAGGTTCCCAAGGGCAATAATTTTTCCTTCAATGTATGCAAGGCTTCGCCCCAGAGTAAGGGACTGCCACTGGTAGAAATCATCACAGGGTCAATCACAATGTTTTTTCCGTTATATTCCGTCAGTTTATGAGCAATGACGTTGATGAGTGCTGCGTTTGAAACCATACCGATTTTTATAGCATCCGGTCTAATATCGGTAAAGATGCAGTCTAATTGATTGGCAAGAAAGGTGGGCGTGGTTTCCATAATGCCGTAAACACCGGTGGTGTTTTGTGCGGTCAGGGCGGTGATGGCACTCATGGCATACAGTTTATGAGCAGTAATGGTTTTAATGTCCGCCTCTATGCCTGCACCGCCGCTGCAATCGGAACCTGCAATAGTCAGTATCTTTTTAATCATGTGAGTTACTCCAATCTGTTTTTGTATGGCTATTTTTCCTTGCACCATAGTTCGGGGGTATGCCAATCTTTAAAAGAGGTGATATAATAATCACAAATGGATTTTATTTCATTCTGTTGAGATTTGGACCAGTGGTCATAAACGCCTGCTACAGAAAAGCCTGCGTTTTTTGCCGTTTCAATGGCGTGAAGTGCGTCTTCAAAGACCAGGGTTTCGCTTTTCTTTGTACCAAGCTCTTTAAGCGCTTTTTCAAATATAATAGGGGAATCTTTGCCAAACCCTACTTCGGTACAAGTCAATATGGAACTGAAGCAGTCTAAGATGCCATTGCGCTTTAAAGCCGCTTCTACCATATAGCGATCCGTTGCCGTTGCCACACATAGTTTTACGCCATCTGCCCTCAATTGTTCTAGCAATTCACTCACGCCGGATTTTAGGGAAACCACCTGTGCGTAGAAGTGATCAATCATTTCATTGACACCGTTCACAATTTCTTCAATGGTGTCGGTCAACCCGTAGGTTTGGCGATAATAGTCTGCTGCCTGTACAATGCTCATGGTTTTAAATTTTTCATTGAGCCCTTTTTCAGGTGTGATGTCACGGTGAATTAAATAATCTTCACCAATGGTATCCCAAATAAACATGGAATCCAATAGAGTACCATCTAGGTCGAAAATAGCACCTTTTACTTTCATTTGGCCACCATTTTATGGGATAATTTGCGCAATTCCCGGCATTCCTTTTCAATGTTGCTGCTTGCAAAGATGGCGGAAATAAGGGCTACTCCATGAACACCGGTTCCGCCCAGCTGTAAAATATTGTGTTTGTAGATGCCACCAATGGCAACGACGGGGATGGAAACGGCGGCACAAATAGCCTTTAGTGTTTCATGGCTGACGGAATCGGCATCCAATTTGGTTGAGGTGGTAAAAACCGCACCTACACCAAGATAATCTGCACCATTTTTTTGCGCATCTATGGCTTGTGCCACGGTTTGCGCCGATACCCCCAATATCATGTTTTTGCCTATTTTCCTGCGAACCTGAGAAACGTCCATATCATGTTGGCCTACGTGAATGCCGTCGGCATTGCATTGTATTGCAATTTCAACATGGTCGTTTATAAAAAAGGGAACGTTGTATTTTCGGCAGAGGGTCTTTATTTCAAAAGCCTCTGCTAAAAATGTCTCATCATCTAGTTCTTTTTCACGAAGTTGAAGGCAGGTGACGCCGCCTTGAAGGGCTTCTTCCACTTGGGAAGCAAGGGTTTTTCCTTCCAGCCACGTACGGTCGGTGACCCCATAAAGAAGCAAGGATTCTTTAGCGCATTTCATAATTTGCACCCCTTTCTAAGGTTTCGCCATCTAGGTGATAGATTTCATCAATAAGGTAGGTTCGATAAGTGGTGTTGCCGTCTCTTTCGGTTAAGCGGTTATGGGCCAATTCACCGCAAAGACCCATGGCACAAACAGCAGCAACCGTTGCTTTTAAGGCATTGACGGGATTTGCAGTCACATAGGCAGTGACCATGGTTGAAAGCATGCAGCCTGTCCCTGTAATCTGGCTCATCATAGGATGTCCGTTGCGGATAACATAGGCAGTTTTGCTGTCGGAAACAATGTCTATGGCACCGGTGATGGCTATAATGGCACCTGTTTTTTCTGCAAATTTTTTTGCGAAATGTAAGGCATTATCAAGGTTTCCCTCGGTGATGGCATCGGCCAGATCTGCATCAACTCCTTTGGTCGTGCCGCTTCCTAGGGCTAGGGTTTTGATTTCTGATACATTGCCGCGGATGACGGTAAACTGTATTTGATCAAGCAATTGGCAGGCTGTTTTGGTGCGAAGGGAAGACGCGCCGGCACCCACAGGATCCAGTACCACAGGGTGGGAAAGGGCATTTGCCATTTTTCCGGCAAGGAACATAGATGGAATGGTGTTTCTATTCAGGGTACCAATATTGATGGTCAGCCCACCACAGATGGCTGTGATTTCTTCTACTTCTTCACAATCGTCGGACATAATGGGCGCACTGCCACAGGCAAGCAAAACATTGGCACAATCGTTGACTGTGACGTAATTGGTGATGTTATGAATCAGTGGGTGGGTTGTTCTAAGGGTTTCAAGTGTTTCTTTAAGCATGTTTTCCTCCATATGGGCGAAGGGGCGGCGTGAATCCTCCCTTGCCTTCTTGTTTTCCGGGCAAAATTCAACAGGTTTGCCTTCTAAAATGGTATTTGTAGTTCTGATTGCACACATTTTTCCGCACATGGAACAAGTATGTTCATGAGCGGGAGGCGCACTTTCAAAGTATTCCCTTGCCTTTTCGCCGTCAATGGCTATTTGGAACATGGCATCCCAATCCAATTTATGACGTGCCGCCGCCATTTTATTGTCAAGGACTCTTGCATTGGGTAGACCTTTTGCGATGTCGGCGGCGTGAGCTGCAATTTTGCTTGCAATAATACCTTCTTTTACATCCTTTAAATCAGGCAAGCGCAAATGTTCGGCAGGTGTAACATAGCAGAGGAAGTCTGCACCGTTTGCCGCCGCAATGGCGCCGCCAATGGCAGAGGTAATGTGGTCGTACCCGGGGGCAATATCGGTAACCAGTGGCCCTAAAACGTAGAAAGGCGCGTTATGGCAAAGACGCTTCTCAATGGTCATGTTGGCGGCAATTTCATTCATTGCCATGTGTCCGGGGCCTTCCACCAGTACTTGTACATCTTTTGCCCATGCCCTTTTGGTTAAATGCCCCAGTTCAATAAGTTCGCTGAGTTGTCCAGCATCAGAGCTGTCCTCAAGGCAACCTGGTCGGAGGGCATCCCCAAGGCTGATGGTCACGTCATATTGGCGAAGTATGTCAAGAAGATCATCATAGTATTCAAAAAAAGGATTCTCATGGCCGGTCATTTCCATCCAGGCAAAAAGTAGAGAACCACCTCGTGAAACAATGTTCATTTTTCGTCCTTGGCGGCGAAAGGATTCCACAGTTCTTCGATTAATCCCTCCATGAATGGTCATAAAGTCAACACCTTCTTCGGCGTGCGCCCGCACAACTGAGAGGAAATCTTTTGCTGTAATGTCAAGTAACTCTTTTTCCAGGTAACCCAGCGCATCGTACATAGGCACCGTGCCAATCATAGCAGGTGATCGGGCGATCAATTCTTTTCGAAAGGTATTTGTTTTACCAAAGTTGCTTAAATCCATAATGGATTCTGCACCAAATTTGATGGCCATATCTACCTTTTGCATTTCAACTGCATAGTCTTTGCAGTCACCGGAGATGCCCAGGTTTACATTGATCTTTGTCTTGGTTCCCGTACCGATTCCTTCCGGCGAAAGGCAGGTATGTCTGATATTGGCAGGAATGGCAATTTGCCCGCAGGCGACCAACCCTAGGAGTTTTTCAGTAGCCATAGATTCTTTTTCTGCTACCAGTTTCATTTGTTGGGTTAGGATGCCTTGCTTTGCAGCATCCATTTGGGTGGCGTATTTTTTCATCATCTGTATCCTTTATTTTCAATATAAAAAGCGAGAAACGCCTGAAAAGGTGTTTCTCGCCAAAAATCAAAGAGCGTAACTTCCTACGTTGGCATTATCCAAATCAGGTTTAAAGGGTCGAAGTTGATGACTTCCTCTCAGCCTGCGCACAAGCTCCCCCGTTTCAATATTAAGTTTACTGTTAAGTTTTTTTCATTAAAACACTTTTTAACACAAATGTCAACCTTACATTGCAAAAGTACGCTAAATTTGTTATGTAAAGAGAACTTGAATCAAAAGCATATACAAGGCGGTGCCGCCGCCTATGCTTATGAGCATATTGCTTTTCCATTTGTGCAAAAAGACAATGGCGATAATGGACAATAACTCAGGCAGCCCATGGGGCGCACTTGTAAAAGAAACACCTTTTAGCGCGTAAACAACTAAAAGTCCCATCATGGCCGGTGGCAGAACCTGCCCTAAATAGGTAATATACTTAGGAGGATCTTTTCTCTCCGGAAACAATAAAAAGGGGAGAAATCTTGTAATCATGGTGCCAAAGGCAACAGCCAATATGATAATCAGTGTTTGTGTAGGGGTTAACGGCATAGTGGTTTCCTCCCAATGGACAGTACAAGCAGAATAAGGATCATAGCCGGAATAACCAGATTGTCCGAACCGAAGATAGACAAGGCAATGATGGTGCATCCAATACCTATGATTCCTGACAGGCGGTTTTCCTTCTTTTTCATCTGCTCCAAAAAGAGAACCACAAACAGTGCGGTTAAAACGAAGTCTAAACCGGTTGTGTTAAAGGTGATACAGCTTCCCACCAATCCACCTAAAAATGTGCCTAAAATCCAGTAAATATAATCCAAAAATGAAATGGAAAAATAAAAATATTTTTTATGGATTTCCGGCGGAATGACAGCACTTGAAGAAATAGAAAAGGTTTCATCGCATAAAACGTAGATTAAAAAACCTCTGATTTTCCCCAGACCTTTATATTTTTCTAACATGGAAATGCCATAAAATAAATGTCTGGCATTGACCATCAAACTTAGCAGAAAGGCCTGTAAAGGGTTAAATACAGCCGTCAGTAAGGTAATGGCTACAAACTGCATACTGCCACAAAATGCGATTGCACTCATCAAAACTGCCCAAAATGTGCCATAACCTTTTGTCTGCATGAGGACACCATAGACCATGCCTATGATTAAAAAACCTGTAAGAACAGGTAGGGTAAGGGGAAATGCAAAAATAAATGCTTTTCGGAATTCTGTTTTTTTATTCATTAAAGTGACCACTTAAATACTTTGAGATATAAATATGATTTCACCAACAAGGAACGCTAAATGAGTATGGTATCCTCTGATCCAAAAATCCCTGCCGTATCCGACAGGGATTTCCATTTGGTGAAGTGCTGGTTACCCAATAGGAACGCACTCCAAAATTCTTATTGATTAAAATGGTCGGAGTGACAGGATTTGAACCTGCGACCACTTGACCCCCAGTCAAGTACGCTACCAATCTGCGCTACACCCCGACGACTTAGTCTATTATATACGAAAACAATCCAAAAATCAAATAGTATTCTTAAATTTTTTTTCTAAAAATCCTTTTACGTTGTCAATGGCTATGTCAATGAGTCTGGCTCTCGTTTCTTTTGCACTCCAAGCAATGTGGGGTGTAATGAGCACATGATCCATTCCGATTAAAGGATTCCCACTGCGTGGAGGCTCTTCTTCCAACACATCCAGCCCGGCATATGCGACTTTTCCAGTAGATATTGCAGAGGCCAAATCTTGGGAATTAATGAGGCCGCCTCTGCTGGTATTTAAAATAATTACGCCGGTTTTCATTTTATTTATGAATTCTTTGTTTAAAAAACCTGTATTTTCAGCGGTCATAGGGCAGTGGAGGGAAACAACATGGGATTGTACCAGCAATTGCTCTAAATCGCAGAAAGAAATCAGGTGGTTTTCTACGGAAGAATCCGGGTAATGGCTGAAAATTAACACGTTCATACCAAAGGCAGAAGCGATGGAAATGACCTTTTTACTAATATTACCATACCCTATAATGCCCAAGGTTTTTCCTTTTAAGGAAAGGGGTTGGGGGGGTAATTGACAAATTTCCAAAAGCAAAGCCATGGTGTGCTGTGCTACGATTTCAGAAGCATAGGCAGGGATATTTGTTATAACGATACCCTTGGATTTTGCATAGGAAACATCAATATTGTTGTATCCCGTCGCTAAAACCCCGATCATTTTTAATTTGGGACAGGCATCTATAAAGTCACTTGTTATAGAAACTTTGCTGGTTAAAACAATCTGAGCCTCTCTTGATCTTTCAATAGCCAATGGCAAAGAGGCTGTGCGATCATAGGTAGTCAATGTACCAAATTGCTCCAATTTTGCCCAACTTAAGTCGCCGGGATTAATGGTTCCGTCATCTAAAATAACAATGTTCATGGGAAAACCTCCGATTTGTTGTGATTTGAAAAATACCATGGATAGGCCGGTTGGATGGGAATCGGTCATCATATGTGGTAGAGTAAGATGATATCCGCATGTTCCCTGCAGTCAGCTTCAACCATACCCAAGGATTTTGCAATGGAAGAAGAGGCTTTTTTTGTCTCTTGATTTCCAACAATAAAGAATTTTTTGTGAAGCAGCTCTATTTGATCATAGGCCCAAAAACAAAAATCCGTGCTATTTGCCCATCTGCCTGAGGCAACAAGTTGGCTATGTTGGCGAATATGGTGGCAATGGTGCAAAAGTATGGCATAAGACTGTTCCACGTTTGATGCTGTAATGGTCAGTGTTTTCATAGTATCATTCCTCCAAGATGATTATACTACTTTTCCTCTAGTTTTCGCAACATCTGAATATATTCGTTAATCTTCGAAATGCTTTCTTTGGATAAATCACCTACATAAATGGTGTATAAATTGTCTTTTCTTTCAACTCGGATGGGTGGGTTTTTATAGGCGGTTCTTTCAAGAAGATAGTCCACGCTTACATTGAAAAAGTCAGCCAAATCCTTTAATGTGTCGGAATCGGGATCTCTTTTTCCTAATTCATATTGGCTATAGGCTTGCACACTTTTGTTGATGTATGATGCCACAGCTTTTTGCTTAATATCCCTGTTGTCGCGTAAAGTTTTTAAAATATCCCCTAGCATAACACCCCTCCCAATCTTTTTTATTAATCATATTGTTTATAATATAGCAATTTGCCAATTATAGGAGAAAAATACACGAAAAGAGTAAAAAAGTATTGACAATAAACGGTATGAGTAATAGAATAAGTAAGCACCTATGTGCAGAAAGCGGAGAGCGTATAGGAGTCTGCATCTATTCTTCTATAAAGGTATTTGCTTTCTAAGAATGTCGGCATCCGTTCGCCGGCATTCTTTTTTTTGTTGCAAAATAGGGTTTTTTGTGTATAATAATAGTCACGTATATATCATAAAAAAAGAAAAGGAACGTGGCAACCATGAATATTACAGTAGGAATTTCAAATAAACATGCTCATTTGACACAAGGACAAGTAGACTGCCTTTTTGGCAAAGGATATGAACTGACGTTTTTTAGAAAAATTAAACAACCCGATGAATTTGTAAGTGGTGAAAAAATCAACATAATCGGGCCGAAAGGTATTTTAAAAGATGTAAGAATTTTAGGACCTGTAAGAGAAAAAGCCCAAATTGAAATGACATTGACCAATGCCAGAAATATTGGGATTGAAGCAGAAATCAGAATTTCTCACCACGTGTCAGGATCATCGGGGATTCGCCTCCAGGGGCCTAAGGGAACCTATGAATTAAAAGAAGGCGTCATTGCCGCCATGAGACATTTGCATATGACACCTGAAGAAGCTGAAACATTACAGTTAAAAGAGAACCAAAGGGTATGTATTGAAACAACAGGATCCAGAGGGGTTATTTTTAAAAATGTAGTCGTTCGTATTGATCCTTTATTTTCTTTGGAACTTCATCTTGATACGGATGAAGCCAATGCGGCAAGTTTAAAAAACGGCGATTCTGTGCAGCTTCTTCCATAAACATGATTGATTTTGGCTGAAATTCGGTGCATGTCACCACGTCACTTGGGCTTTCAGTTGTTTTTGTCACGGTGATCCTATTTAATCTGCAAATACAAGGGCAGTTTTGACATCTTGGAAAGCTTTGATCATTTTGGAATCAAGATTTCGCCCTGTGATAACCAGGTCAATGGCTGAAATAGGGCAGATATGAACCAAGGAATTAAAGCCGAATTTGCTGTTGTCCGCCACTAAAAACACTTGCCTGGATCGTTCTATGATTTTTCTTCGGATTAAGGATTCTTCTATATTATAATCGGATACCCCGTATTCAGGGGTAATGGCGCCGGCACCGATAATGGCCTTGGTAATGTGAAAGTTATCCAGTTCGAACATGGACACGGCACCTGAAATCGCCTTTTCTTCGTGTCGTATTTTCCCGCCAATAATATATAAATCAATAGGGGTATCCATCAGTTCGTTGACTACATAGATGGAATTTGTAATGACCGTTAAGTTTTTTTTATTACGAATTGCTTTTGCTACCTGCAAGGTAGTTGTTCCGATTTCTATCAAAACGGAATCTCCATCGTTTATAAATTCACTGCATTTTTTTCCAATGGACTCTTTCTCCAAAAGATGACTGGTCAAACGATCATTGCTGAGCGGTTCTGTAATGGCTTTATTGATTAAGGTTGCGCCCCCATATATTTTTTTAATCAAACCCTCTTTTTCTAAAAAATTCAAATCACGTCTGGCTGTTTCCACAGACACTCCGAATTCTTTCATTAGGTCTTCAACTTTTACAATGGTCGTCGTTGTAAATAATTTTAATATGCTTTCATATCGTTCTTGTGGTAACATAAAACGCCTTTCTGCCTATGTTGGCAACGGTATTTGGGAAAATGTATCCTATGGGTTCTTGGGGGAAAGTATATCATATTTACAATAAGATAACAATATATTTAAAAAAATATGACTATATTTTGAGATAGTGTTTGACAAAGCAATCGTAATATTGTAATATAAACACATAAACAGTCATAAAGTATTAAAAAAAGCACAATAAGCCAATGTGAACAGTAACGGGAGGTAAGAGAATGAAAGTTTTTTGTTTAGGTGGAGCCGGTAGAATTTGCAGAGAGTCTGTATTGGATTTAGTAGAGTTTTCAGATTTTGAAAAAATTACAGTTGCAGATTTTGATGAGAAAGCCGGTAGGGAAGTGGTGGCTTGGTTAAATGATCCCAGAGTAGATTTTGTAAAAGTAGATGTAAACAATCACCATGCCACTGTAGAACAGATGAAAGGCTATGACATTGTTATGGATGGGACCACCATTGCATTAAATGGAAAAACCACGGCGTGTATTGCAGAAGCCGGATGTCATGGCGTGAATTTAAATGGATTTGGGGAAGAAAATCAGTATGCAGAACTGTTTAAGAAGAAGGGAAAGTCTTGTGTGCCCGGGTTTGGCATGACGCCGGGAACAACGCAGATGATGGCTATGCATGCGGCCAATCAGCTTGACACTGTGGAAATTGTAAGAGTCAGCCATGGTGCTTATCGTCCCTTTGCATTTTCAAGAGCCATTACAGCAACCACGACTTATGAATACGATCCAAACCTTCCGGGTCGAACGGTCTTTGAAGACGGAAAATTTATACAGGTTCCTCCTTTTGCAAGGCCTAGAGATATTGCACTTCCGGAACCTTATGGAACCAACCCTCAATATATCATCCCCCATTCAGAAACGGTTACCTTGGCAAAAGCTTTAAAAGATAAGGGTATTCGCCTTGTAGAAACAAGAGGAACTTGGCCTCAACCCAACATGCAGCTTGTGAGAGCTTTATATAATTGGGGTATTTTAAGAAATGATCCCATTGTCATTCATGGAAAAGAAGTGGGTATTATGGATTGTGTGGCAGAGTATTTACTGAATTCCAAAGAGGGGACAGAAACGGAACTTTACGGATATGCATTACATATTGAAGTAGTAGGCACAAAAGACGGCAAAAAAGTACAACACATTGTAACCCATACGCACCCTAAATCTGATGGTTCTGTTAAAGGATGGGAAAAATTGAGAGCTTATACCAGAAATGTTGGGATCCCCATGTCTGTAGCGGTACAGCTTATTGCAAAAGGAAAGGTGATGGACACGGGCATTATGATCCCGGAAGAGGCTTTCGTGCCTCAGGATGTATTTGATGAACTTGAAAAAAGAGGCATTAAGATGCATGAAGAAATCAATGATCTATAGGTCATTTTCAGCTGTCCTTATACATAAAAAGGATCGGTGGTTTACAGCCGGTCTTTTTTGTTTGAAAAAAAAACGCGCCTTTTACGGTCTTCTTGATAAGGATGTTTACGAAAACAAGTAAGTTAAGGCATACAGCCGAAACGAAACTTAGTAAATTGTTCTTATTGAGGAGGCCGTAAGGCTATGTTGGAGTTAGAATACACTGAAATTGATGGCTTATTGTACCCAAACATTGAAACCGGCGTGGAAGATATTGAAAACGATTTGAGCAAGTACGGTATTCTGCGATTGCGGTATCTGCATGAGCATAAGCGTGAAATGTACCGTGAATTGCTGATTGGCATTTTGTAAACACCTCGCTTTTCTTTTTAGTGCTTTTAAGGTAGAAAAGATTGTGGTATTCTTATATCGTGAATTAAAAGAATTTTATTTTACTAAAATTCATGCTTTACAAGGAGGGCGTATGGAGATTACCTATCCCTTTGCAAAGGTTTTTACCGATAGCGCTAACAAACTGAATATATTTTCCTGCCACTATAGCCAACACACAACCTTTGAACAGATAGGCGATATAGGAACCGGCGTAGTAGATTTTTGTGAACTCGGTTTTTCGGCTACGGTGGAAAAAATAAAGGCACTGGAAACCATAAAGATTACTAATGCCAATTTTAAAGATGGTGGCAGAAAATTTGAAGAGCACCTATGAAGAAGTTCAGGTGAATAACTTCT